>CAMARK010000153.1 GCA_945860205.1 Reyranella massiliensis 521
TGCTGCTGGGCACGACGGCGATCGCCCTCCTTGGCGCCCCCTTCGGCATTCCCGACGCCGCCGCCCGGGTGGGTGTCACCTCGGCGACAGACGGCGACCCCCTCGGAAAGCCACCCTCCGAAGCCGAGCGCGTGCTGCGCATCGGCATCGATGTGCAGGCCAACGAGGTCATCACCACCAACGCCCGCGACCGTGCCCACCTCGTGTTCCTCGACGGCACCTCGCTCACCGTCGGACCCAGCGCGCAGCTCACCATCGACAGGTTCGTGTACGATCCCGCCACCAAGACAGGCGACCTCGCGATCAACGCCAGCAAGGGCGTATTCCGCCTGGTCGGCGGCAAGATCAGCAAGACCAAGCCCGTCACCATCACCACACCCTCGGGCACGATCGGCATCCGCGGCGGCATCACTATCTTCACCGTCCAGCCGGCCAGCACGACCTCGACCTTCGTCTTCGGCAACGGCATGACCTTCACTGCCGCCGGGCAGACCCAGACGGTGACACGGCCGGGGTCGCAGGTGACGGCCAGCGGCGGCGCGGCGCCCGGCGCTCCCACGATGGTCGGCCAAGGCGGCATGAGCGCCCAGCTCAGCCAACTCGAGGGCACCAGCCAGAGCAGCGGACAGAGCGGCGGCAGCGGAGGTGGCGGCGCGACCGGCGGCAGCGCCGATCAGAAGGCGCAGAGTTCGGGTTTCTCCAGCGGCAATTCGGGACAGGCGCCGGGCGCCGGTCAGCCGCGGGGCGCCAACATCGGCCCGACGCCGGCCGCGCAGAGGATCAACAATTCGGAACTGATCGCCACCGCCCTGTCCAACAATCAGACGGTGGAGCAGACGGCACAGGCCGAATCGACAAAGAAGCAGACCACAACCTCGACCCCGGCGACCCAGGTGATCGTCACCCGTGGCCGGTTCTTCGGCAACACTCCCTATACCGCCTTCAACAACCAGACGCTGGGCGTCACGCCGGATTCGCAGAAGAACGTGCTGCTGAATTCCCAGGGTTCGGTGACCAGCGGTCAGGCGACGATCACGCTGAGCGACGGCCGGTCGGTCACCGTTCCCTGGAATCCGGGATCGGACTCGTTCAACGTTTCGCTCAACCATCCGACTTTCGGCATGCTCAACGGCAAGGGCTTCGTGAGCGCCAGCGGCAACTATTTCGCCTACGTGTTCGAGACCACGAACAACGAACGCATCGGCGTCATCGGCGGCACGCCGACCACCCTGTCCCAATTCCCCACGACCGGCTTTGCCAAACACACCGTGATCGACATCGGCAACTCCGCCAAGATCCCCTTCGCCAACGACACCGTGGGCACCGACTCGGCCCTTAAGGCGGCGGCCACCAAGTCGGCGCTCTTCTCCGCCTATTCGACCAACATCGCACCCGTTGTGGGCGGCGCGGAACCGGGAGCCGCGCGTGCCACCGCCATGCAGGCAACGGTCTCGATTTCCGGTCAAGGCACCAGCCAGAAATCCTACATGGGTGCGTTCATCGGCACCTATTTCAAGGACTACAACAACAGCACGATCTTCAGTGCGGGCCGTTTCAACGCCTCCTACCGGCTCGGCGACACCCAGCGGATCGGCCGGCAGGTCTCCGGCCAATCGACCTTCGATACAGGCGCCGGCAATTCGATCTTCGGCCCCAGTGGCGAGACGATGGTGTTCACGCCGGACAGCCTCAGCACCACGGTGACCTCCAACCTCGGCATCGTTTCCGCCACGACAACCACCCGCACGTCGCAGGCTTCGTTCGACCAGCCCTACAACAACCTCAATGGCTCGGACTATTTCAACGTCACCCAGGCAACCAGAACGTCATCGACGTCGACGACGGAAAATGCGCGCACCAGCCAGACGATGAACGGCTATGTCGGTGGCCTCGTCGAGCAGCGCAACAGCTCGGGCACCATCACGACGCGGGTTCTCGGCAATCCGGACAACGCCTCGCCCACGAACATCATCCTGATCACCGACGCCGCGTCCAACCGCGCCTCGGCGACCTTCACGGTCCCCGAATGGGACGGCTCTGGGACATCGGCGACCTTCCGGCTGGGCGGCACGTCGGGCGCGAACTTCTCCACCAGTTCGTTCATCGACGACAAGATCTACGCCCTCGCCGACCGGCCTTCCGACCTGTTGACCAACACGACCAGCGTCACGATCAGCGGCGTAACTTCTCAGACCGGCGACCTGGAGTCGCGGACCTTCGCCGTCAGCTACGGCACCGCGCCCGCGACGATCGATGCCTTCTTCCAGGCGGCGGGCGTTACGCCCTGCGCCTGCGAGTTCATGACCTGGGGCGTGTGGGGCGGTGACGTCAAATACAAGCCCAACTACACTGCGAACGAACGCGACCGCCTGAATTTCGCGACTTACGTCGCCGGCACGCTTACCAGCACCGTGCAGTTGCCAAACACCGGTACGGCAACCTACAGCGGCCATGCCATCGGCAACGTTTTGAACGGCTCCAGCGCCTATGTCGCCGCCGGCAGCTACACCAACGCCTGGAACTTCGCCACCCAGACCGGCGCCGTTACCATCGGCAACTTCGACGGCGCCACCTACACCGGCAACACGGCGCTGACCAACGGCACGGTGAACTTCACCGGCCCGATCAGCGGCGCGGGGCGGACGGGCGCGGTGGCCGGCTCGTTCTTCAACTCCCCCACGGTCAACGCCAAGGGCCAGGCCGGTACCTTTACGGTCACCGGTACCGGCTACAAGGCGGGCGGCACCTTCGTAGGCGCGAAGCCCTAACGCCGCAGGGCGCCGATGAAGTCGGCGATGCCGGCGATGTCGTCGCGCCGGAACCACGGCAGATGCGTCTCCGACGGCCGTTCGTCCGAGGCGATGGCGACGATATTGGGATCTTCGGCGGCCAAAGACGGCGCCTCTCCCGCCCGCACCTCGATCTTGGGATGCGCCTCGCGCTTGTAACCCTCGATCAGGACGAGATCCGCCGGCGCCAGCCGCGCCAGCACCTCGGCCAGCGGAGCCTCGGCCTGCTCGCGCATGATCGCGTAGCGCAGCCCGCCGACCACCGCCACTTCGCTCGCGCCCGCTGACCGATGACGGTAGGAATCGCGGCCCGGCTGATCGACATCGACGTCGTGATGGGCATGCTTGATGGTCGAGACGCGCCAGCCGCGCCGGACGAACTCCGCCACCAGCCGCTCGACCAAAGTGGTCTTGCCGGCGTTCTTCCAGCCGGTGATGCCGAAAACACGCGATGCGGTCACGAAACGATCCGCTGGGCGTTGGCATAGACGGTGAGCCGGCCGTCGCGCACGAAGGCGACGAGTGCGATGCCTGCCTGCTCGGCGGTCTCGATGGCAAGCGACGTCGGCGCCGATACGGCGGCAACCGCCACCGCGCCAATCGCTGCGGCCTTCTGCACCATTTCGTAGGAGCATCGGCTGGTCACCACCACGAACCCGCCCTCCCGGGACGTCGCCGACGTCGCCAGTGCGCCGCCCAGCTTGTCGAGCGCATTGTGGCGGCCGACGTCTTCGCGCACCAAGGCCAGCGTGCCGTCCGCCGCCGCCCAACCGGCGGCGTGGGTGGCGCCGTTCATCCTGTTGATGCGTTGCAATCCGGGAAGCGATGCCATCGCGCGTTCGATCGCCCCGCGCGAGACGGTGCCGCCGACGGGCGAGACCGGCACGGGACGGAGTGCCGCGTCCAGGCTGTCGACACCGCACAGGCCGCAGCCGGTGCGTCCGGCAAGGCTGCGCCGCCGCTCCTGCAAGCCGGCCATCCGCTGGCTCGCTATTTTCAGCCGGACCTCGATGCCGCGGCCCCCCGACCCGACTTCGATGTCTTCCACTTCGATGTCGTAGATTTCCGATGCCTTCTCGACGATGCGTTCGGTGAGCGAGAATCCGCGGGCGAAGTCTTCCAGGTCGCAGGGCGTCGCCATCATCACCGCGTGGCTGATGCCGTTGTAGACCAGCGCCACGGCAACCTCCTCGGCCACGATCTCGTCCCGCGTCTCACCTCCCGCGGCCGTCAGCCGTCGTGCGGGGCGACGAACGGATCCCGCCTCGGTCATCGTGCCGTCTCGTCGATACGCAGATGCCGGCCCTCGCGGTCGAAGAACATGCCGCGATTGAAGGCGAGTGGATCGGCCTTCACGTCGGCTTCGACCTGCTTCAGCTTGGCCGCGGCCACGGCGTCGGGCAGCGGCCCACCCTCATGTCCCAGCCCGACGAAGAAGGCGACGCCGTCCCAGGGCGCGCGGGCACTGTCGAGCAGGCCGCGCATCCCGGGCCACGGCATGTCGTCACCGATCAGGTGGGCGTAGCTCGACTTCACGGGAACGACCTTGTCGGCGCCGATGCTGACCAGGACGATGAAGATCGTGAACGCCCCGGTGTCCGCGAACTGGGCGGCCAGCCACTGCTCGAAGTCGGTCTTCATGCCGGCCCTAGAACTCGACGACCGGCGTGGGCGGCACGTAGCGCTCATACACCTGCAGGAACGCCGTCCCGCGCTCGGCCTCGTACCAGGCCTCGAACGCCCGAAAGGCGGCGATGGGGTCAGCGAGGACCGGCGGCTCGCCGTCCGCCTTGGCATCCCCCTGGGCATCGACCGGAATTGGATGGGCCTCGGCGTGCAAGGCCTCGGCGATCGGCCGCAGCCAGTCGAGCAGTGGGCGGGCGCCTTCGCCCAACTCGGCAAGGCTACCTTCGATCCAGCCGATCTCGCGAAACAGCGCTTCGAGCTGGCGTTCGACGGCAAGTTCGCGATCGGGTTCAAGGGCGGCGACGCGGGCCATGTCGGAAAGAGCGCTCAACCGGCGCCAGGCAAAGGCACGGGCGCGCTCGGCCGCCTGAATCTGGGCATCGACACTGGCGCGCACCGAGCGTTCGGCAGCCTCGGCGATCGTGCAATCGGCCTGCAATCGGGCGATCAGGGTCTCGGCAGCGGTCGGCATGGGCCGAGTTGACCCGACCGGCGGGCTGCCGGCAAGCGCCTCGGGCGAGGCGCCTGCCGGAGATCGCTACTTGACGGCTACTTGACGTAGTTGAGGTCGACCGCGCCCACGCCGGCGGCGATGTTCAGGCCGACATTGCCCTCGACGCTGACCGGCTGCAGGGTGACCTGACCGCTGCCGCCGCCCAGCAGGACGTTGGCGCCGACGCCGACGCCGACCGTGGCCGAGGCCGTGGCACCAGCATATCCGCCCTGCAGGGCGCCCGCGGCGATGCTGCCCGGCGCGAACACCAGCCAGATCATCTGGGCTTCCTTGGTGAAACCGATGTCGACGCCATACTTCTTGATGGTGCCGGTGTACCGCTCGGCAATGCCGTCGGTGCGGGTGAACAGGCAGTTCATCTCCTTGGACGAGCCGAAGATGAAGCCGACGCCGCCCGCTACGCTGCAGGACAGCGAGCCGACATTCGCGCCCGACCGGCCGGCCGCCGCGGGTGTGCCCGGCGTTGCGGGAGACTGGGCCTGAGCGGCGGAAGCGGCGCCCACGAGCAACAGTGCGGCACTCGCCGCCGTCAGTACTGATCGAAACATCGTCATTCCTCTCGTGGTTTGCAGCGGAAATCAGGAACCCGCCAATTGCCTAAACGATCTCCTCGCCTATATGTTCCATATCAACTCGAGCGACATTGTGGCGAGCTGGAGTGGACCATCCTTGGCCGATTTTCCGGACACGAGTTGTCCAGAATGTGTCTGTCCGGAAATTCGCAAAGCACCGGCCCGTTTGGGAGTTGGCGGAAGAGAGTGGGAGTCGAACCCACTAAGAACCGTCTGGCGGCCCTCTCTGGCTTTGAAGGCCAGCCGCCCCACCGGGAGCGCTTCCCCTCCACTGCCGATCATTCCCCAGAACACGCGCCCTGTCACGCGCCGGGCGGAGGGCCGTATTGCTCGAGTTTCTGCGGCACCACGCGGCGCAGATCGCCGCGGCGGACCGTGACGCCATGGCGGTCGAAGAATTCCAGGATCAGGATGGCGACCTTGCGGCCGTTGTCGAGCTTGTCGCGGAACTCGGCCGCACTGAACTCACGGCCGAAGGCGTGGGCGATCGCGATCATCTCGGCCACGACGGGACGGAGGAAATACTGATCGGGCGCGACCTCGATGACCTTGCCGAGGCGGGCCAGTCGCTGCAGCAGCTTGCGTGTCTCGACCTCCGGTGCGCCATAGGTCTGCGCGAAGTCGCGCACCCGGGGCGGCTTGAAGCGCTCCCGGGCGAGGTCGGCCGAGATCTTCTTCCACAGCGCCTCGTCGCGCGGCGACAGGGTGAGCGAGTGTCCGGGCAGGCGCAGGTATGGACCGTCGACCATGACCGCCTTGGCCTTGACCTCGCGGTCGAGCAGGACGCGGAAGACCGGCGCCGGCCAGCGCTTCTTCAGGGTCACACGCAGCCGTTCCGGTTGCAGGCCGGGCGCATCGGCCTTGGCCTGGTGGAACGCCTTCAGGGTGTCGACAATATCGGTTCGCGCCGCCGCAAGCGTTTGGCTGAGGAAGCCGTAGCCCTCCAGCATCTCGCCGCCGGCCGCCGCCAGGAGTTTCTCGACTTCCGCCGGCCGCAGGTTGCGTGACTGCCCAAAGCGCGCCAGCTCAACGAAGCCCGATTCCAGCCGCAGCAGCTTCGGCAGCACCTCGGCGTCAGCATCGCCCAGCGCCGCGAGTTCGGCGCGCCGGCGCTCGGAACGGCGGTTGCGCGGCGGGCCAAAGGGATCGATCACCGTGGCGCCCGCAAGGGTGCGCGTGGCCGAGGGATCGCGCAGGATGACCCGGTCGCCCGCCAGCGTCCCCACTTTCTCCTCGAGCACGAGTTGCGCCAGCCCTGACGCGCCGGGCGCCATCTTGTCGCCCTCGAGCAGCGCCACCCGCCCCATCACATGGGCCGAGCCGAGATGGACATGGACCGGCGACCAGTGTTTCAGCGGCTGGCCCTCTGACGCCAGCAATTTCAGGCGCACGTCGATCCGGTCGGTCGGCACGTGCAGCTCGGGGCTCACCACCCAGTCACCGCGCCGGATCGCCTCCTTGGAGAGTTTTGCGCCTGCGAGATTGAGCGCGCAGCGTTCGCCAGCACGGCCGATTTCCGCCGGGCGGTTCTGGGCATGCAGCGACCGCACGCGCGCTTCCAGCCCTGAGGGGGTGAGCACCAGCCGGTCATCGACCTTGATCTCGCCGGCATGGATCGTTCCCGTCACCACCACGCCCGCACCCGACAGCACGAAGCAGCGGTCGACCGCAAGCCGTGCAAAGCCTGATGGGCCCTTGCCGCTCTCACCCAGCGCCAGCAGCTTGGCCTTCAGCTCGTCGATGCCCTGCCCCGTCAGCGCCGAGACCGGAATGATTTCCGCGCCCTTGAGCGACGTCGAGGCCAGCAGCGTCTCGACCTCGGCCATGCGCTCCAGGATCTGGTCGTCGTCGGTGAGGTCGGACTTGGTGAGCGCCACGATGCCGCGATCGAGGCCGAGCAGATCGACGATCTGCAGATGCTCGACGGTCTGCGGTTTTATGCCCTCGACCGCCGAGACGACCAGAAGTGCTGCATCGATGCCGGTGGCGCCGGCCAGCATATTGTGCACGAAGCGCTCGTGGCCCGGCACATCGACGAAGCCGAGCTGTCGGCCGTCGCCGAGATCGCTGTAGGCATAGCCGAGATCGATGGTGATGCCGCGCGCCTTCTCCTCCTTGAGACGATCGGCATCGACGCCCGTCAGCGCTTTGACCAGCGCGGTCTTGCCATGATCGATGTGACCCGCGGTGCCGACGATCATGGCATCTCCTCATGTGGACCGCGGGCGTCCC
>CAMARK010000154.1 GCA_945860205.1 Reyranella massiliensis 521
CAGCCTCAAATGGCAACGCCTCGAAGCCTACGAGCGCTTCGCAAGGATGATCGATCGCCACTGGGACGGCATCGCCGCTTATTGCAAACCCGAAAACAAGGTCTCGCTCGGCTTCGTCGAGGGACTCAACAACAAGATCCGCGTCCTGCCGCGACGAGCCTACGGATTGCGTAACGAAGAATATCTCCGTCTCAAGGTCCTCACCTGCATGCTGCCCGCCCTATGATCCCCCAAAATCACCCACTCGATTCCCGGAAGAGCCCATTATAAAGGTAGTCGATGGCCCGCGTGGTGCTCCAGGCGCCGGCGTCGCTCTCGTCCAGCCAGCCGCCACCGCGTGGCAGCCAGGCCGGCCTGGCCGTGGCCCGGCCGCCCAGTGCCATGTGCTTCATCCAGGTAGCGAGCGGGGCGGAGAATACATAGACCGGCGCATCGGCCACCGCCCACGAGATCGCCGAGCCGGTCGACGAGGCCAGTACGCTGCGGCTGATGGTGTCGGGCGAGCCGTAGGTGAGCGTGCCGTAGCCGATCTCCCAGATCGTGCCGTCGCCGTTCTCGGCGCAATAAAAGACCGGCGAGAGGTCGGCGAACTGGGAGCGCCAGGTCTTGAAGGCACCGACCGGCGTGCCGAGCTGGTAGGAGCCGGTGCCGGTGATGCGAGTGAAACGTCCTCGGTGCAGCCATCATGGGCGAACCGCACCAATGGCCGGACGAGGTTTGAGCAGGGATGCCGATGTCGCGGGGATGCCGATTGCCACCGGACGGAACGCGCTTCACAATTAAACCCGACCGGAGTCGCGACCCACAAGCGGCCTATGTCGTCAGATAACGAAGGAGGCCTCCGATGCCCGCGGCCAATCTTCCGGTAATCAGGCTGCATCATGCGCCTTCGTCCTACTACTCGATGATCGCGCGGCTCGCTCTGACCGAGACGGGCGTTGGCTTCGAACTCGTGCCACTCGACATCCATCGCCGCATGGAGCAGTTCGCGCCGGCGTATGCCGCCCTCAACCCCGGCCTTACCGTGCCAACACTCGTGCTTGCCGATCGGGTCCTGGCGGACAGCCGCGACATCCTCGACTGGGCATTCGACTCCCGGGGCCCCTCTCCCGCCACGGCCGATGCGGTGACGCGCCACTACTCGTTTCCAGTCGAAGACCTGACCTTCTCGTGGCTGCTGAGCTGGAATCCGATGGCACGGCGCATGGTGCCGAAAAAGCTGGCATCGGCGCAGGCACGGCTTCTTGCGCTCGCCTCGACGAATCCCGGCCTCGCGGATATCTACCGGAGCAGAGCCGAGGTCTTCGCTGCCCGCTCCCGCACTTTCGAGCCGGCAGCCGTGCCCGCACTGTTCGAGCGGCGATGGCGGGAAGCACAGGCTCATCTCGACTGGCTCGACCACGTCCTTTCGGATGGCCGGCAATTCATTGCGTCTGACAATTACGGCCCGGCCGATGTTGTCTGGACGGTTTTCCTCGCACGTATTCGCTTCATCAGGCGGGGTGTGGCGATCGAGCAGCGGCCGTCACTGCGCCGTTACGAGGCGGCGATGCGAGCAAGGCCGAGCTTCAAGAAGGCCGATGTGTGGGCGAACATCCACTGGCTGCGCATGCTGCGGCAGATCGTTTGACTTCACGATCGCATGTCGGCGCGATTGGTCGAGGTCGTGCCGCTGGGGCCGCCGCAACAACCAATCGGCGCAGCTTCGCATCCCCATCATCTGTCTGCGGCCATGATCGCTCCCCCTCCCGACAGGCCCTGACCTTTCCGGATCGAGATCGACGTTTCGCCTTCGGCTCAAATCGGCCCCGGTGCAATATGGTCGGAGTCGAAATCAGACCACGGTCTACGAAAGTGCAGCTTTGATTGCGGGGCACCACGGCTTGAAGGACGGCGCGCCATCCGCGTCTCGCCTCGGTTTGCGCCTGACGCCCCAAGGACGACTTCTGCTCGAAATGGCCGAAGACGCGCCAATCCTGGACCACGCGGTCGCCGAGCGGCTTGCCCAGGCCTTTGCCCAAGGCTCCGGGCAAGGCCTGATGCAACTGGGGGCGCGCGAGATCAGTCACGTGCTGCCACCATGTTTCGTCTGGTGGCGCGACTTCGCGGCTCGATACTTCGGCGGGCTGTGCGGGCTTTCACAGGTCGCCGCCGCCGGTACTTCGCCGTCGCAGGCCATGCCGAACGTACCACCACCGACCGACGGCGAACTCGCGACCCTGGTCTTGACGACGCCGGTGATGCCGGGCGCCGAATACCTGACGACGGACGTCTTGCGCATGCTGTGGGGTAAGCTGGGCATAGTCTCCGCGGCGTCCTTGGCCGCGAGCGGAACCGACCTGCAAGGCTTCCTGAAAGCCTTGAATCCAGCGTGGAACCTGCTCGGGCGCGTGCACTTCAACCTGGCCGAGAACAGGCGCGACCACGAGCACCCCTTCGCGTTCATGGCCACCTACACCACCCGCTTGTCGGCTCAGGCCAAGGCCCAGCACGTGCCACTCGGCCAAGCGATGCGCGAATATGCCGGGCTGGCCAACCGGGACAAGTTGCTCTCCCTTTTGACACCCGTGCAGCGCGCCGGCGAAACCTGCAACTGGCTTCGCGCAATGGTCGACGCTGGGGAGATATTTCATCCCCTGCGTTGGACCGTGGCGGAAGCGGCCCGATTCTTGAAGAGCGCACCGGAACTCGAAGGCGCCGGCGTGGTCCTGCGCATGCCGGCGACCTGGCGCACCAACCGGCCTGCGCGGCCACAGGTCACGGCGACGGTCGGCGCTCGCACGCCCTCCGCGATCGGCCTCGACGGCCTGCTCGATTTCAACATGGACGTGACGCTGAACGGCGAGCCGCTCGACGACAAGGAGATCGCCACGCTGCTGGCTGGAACCGACGGCCTGGCGTTGCTGCGCGGTGTTTGGGTGGAGATCGACCGCGAGCGACTCGATCGGGCTCTGAGCCAATTCAGGGCGGCGCAGGACCTGGCCGATCGCAATGGCCTGACCTTCGCCGAGGCCATGCGCCTGTTATCCGGCGCGGCAGTCGCCGGAGAGCTCGCCGATCCAGCGGCGGCCGAGTGGGCGCGCGTGACGGCCGGGCCTTGGCTGGCGGAGACGTTGAAGCTCCTGCGCTCGCCTGGCGGCATGGACGCCGATCCCGGCCCCGCCTTGAAGGGCACCCTGCGACCCTATCAGGCGGCAGGGGTCCAGTGGCTCCATTTACTGTCCAGGCTCGGGCTGGGCGCCTGTCTTGCCGACGACATGGGCCTCGGCAAGACGATCCAGGTTCTGGCGCTGCTGCTGGCTCAAAAACCTGTCACTGGATGCAAGCGTCCGAGCCTGCTGGTTGCGCCCGCCTCCCTGCTCGCCAACTGGGCCGCCGAAATCGAGCGGTTTGCCCCCAGCCTGAAGGCCGCGGTCGTGCACTCGTCTGCCATGGCTCCGGACGAGCTGAAGCGGATGACGCCGGATCGCCTGGGGGAGCTCGACCTGGCGATCACCAGCTACGGTTCGCTGCTTCGCCTGCCGGTACTTGGCCGGACAGTCTGGCGGTTCGCCATTCTCGACGAGGCTCAGGCGATCAAGAACCCGAATGCCCAACAGACACGGGCCGCCAAAGCCCTGAAGGCCGACGTGCGTATCGCGCTGACCGGTACGCCAGTGGAAAATCACTTGGGCGACCTATGGTCGATCTTCGACTTCATCAATCCCGGACTGCTGGGAAGCGCGCCGCAATTCGCGCGCTATGCGAAGAGCCTGACCGAACGGGCGCACAATCCCTATGGCCCGCTGCGGGACCTGGTGCGGCCCTACATCCTGCGGCGGATGAAGACGGACAAGGCCGTCATCGCCGACTTGCCGGACAAGACCGAGATCACGGCTCACTGCGCACTGAGCCGCAAGCAGGCCGCGCTCTATTCCCAGACGGTCTCCGAACTGGCCAGAGGCCTCGAGCAGTCGGAGGGGATCGAACGCAAGGGCGTCGTGCTCGCGACGCTGATGCGATTGAAGCAAATCTGCAATCACCCGTCGCAGTGGCTTGGCGACAACGGCTGGGCGGAGGCGGACAGCGGCAAGCTGGCCCGCTTGCGGGAGATCGCCGAAGTGGTAGCCGCGCGGCAGGAGAAGATGCTGGTCTTCAGCCAGTTTCGCGAGA
Source organism: Reyranella massiliensis 521 (assembly GCA_945860205.1). Taxonomy (GTDB): domain Bacteria; phylum Pseudomonadota; class Alphaproteobacteria; order Reyranellales; family Reyranellaceae; genus Reyranella; species Reyranella massiliensis_B. The sequence goes on from CAMARK010000154.1 coordinate 4,153, forward strand.
CGACGGCGGCGCTGCAGACGTTCCTCTCGGGAATTTTCGGGCGGCCCGGCCTGGTGCTCCACGGTGGAACGGCGGTGAAGGACCGCAAGGACCTCGTCCGAACATTCCAGGACGATGAAGCCACGCCGTTCTTCGTCTTGTCGCTGAAGGCGGGCGGCTCGGGACTGACGCTGACGGCCGCATCGCACGTCGTGCATTTCGACCGCTGGTGGAATCCGGCGGTGGAAAATCAGGCGACGGATCGCGCTTTCCGGATCGGTCAGAAAAAGAACGTCCTCGTCCACAAATTCGTCTGCCGGGGGACGGTCGAGGAAAGGATCGATGCCATGATCGACGCGAAGAAGGCCCTGTCCGACGAATTGCTGACCGGTTCAGGCGAGATCAAGCTGACCGAAATGAAGGACGACGAACTCCTGCGGCTCGTCGCCCTCGACCTCAACGCGGCGATGAAGGACTGACGCGATGTCGTACTATTATGGCGGATGGGCCCCCTATGTGTCGGTTGCCGAGCGCCGCAAGAAGGCCGAGCGCGAGATCGCGCGGCGGCGCAAGGCGGGCCAGCCAAGCGCGCCGGTGATCGTCGAGGGACGCACGATCGCCAAGACGTTCTGGGGCAAGGCGTGGTGTGAGAATCTAGAGCGCTATCGCGACTTCGACAGCCGCCTGCCGCGCGGCCGCAGCTATGTCCGGAATCGCGCGGTGCTTGATCTTCAGATCAAACCGCTGGCCGTGAAGGCGCTGGTCAGCGGCTCGGAGATCTACGAGGTCACGATCGGCGTCGCCGCGGTATCCAAGTCGAAATGGCAGTCGATCTGCCGGGACTGCGCGGGCGGCATCGATTCCCTGGTGGAACTTCTGCAGGGGCGCCTCTCCACGAGCGTCATGGAGCGAATCTGCCGGCAGAACCAGGGCCTGTTCCCCCGACCGCCGGAAATCAAGCTGTCCTGCAGTTGCCCGGACTATGCGTCCATGTGCAAGCACGTCGCGGCGGTTCTCTATGGCGTCGGCACACGACTGGACAAGGAGCCGGAGCTTCTATTCAGGCTGCGCGCCGTCGACGAGAAGGATCTGCTGGCCAATCTGGGCGAAACCGCGTCGCGGTCGAAGACGCCTACCACCGACAAGGTCCTGTCCGACGACGACGTCTCGGCGCTGTTCGGTCTGGAAATGGCGGACGATTCCCCACCGGCTGCATCGAAACCGGCGACGCGGGCGCAGCCAAAGGCGAAGACGAAAACAAAGACGAAAAGAAAGTCGGCGCCGATTTCTACGCGGGCGTCGGCCCGCGCTAAGCCCAGATCCCCCAAAACCCCATCCGTCCGTTAGAATGATCGGCGAGACGTACGCGGACGTGGTCCGGGCGACAGCGCAATAAAGCCCGCTCTGCTTTTCGGGACAGTGCGGGCACCAGGGGGATCAGCTCGCGCGGCACGCCGCGGATCCGGCCGATATAGGCGCAGCCGTTCCCGAGCAGAACAGCATGGAACATCATGACCTGGCGGAACTCGAACGAGGTCATCCACTCGTTGGGCCGCCGCGACAGCAGCCGGTAGGCCGGGTGGTCCCTCGCCGGCTCCTTCGAGCCGTCGGCCTTCTCCCGGTAGACTTTTAGCGGCACCTGCGCGATGCCGTCGGCCAGGACGCGCAGGCAGGCGAACACCGTCGATACCTTCAGGGCGCTGTCGACATTGACCGACACGCCGGCGCGCGAGTTCTGCTGGCCAAACAGCGCCGCCCAGCTGAGGTTCCCCGCGTCGGTCGTCTTCAGCTCGCGGCGTCGCAGGCCGGACGCCACGGAACCGAACAATCCTGCCATCAGCTCGCTGCGCGATTACCGAGGGCGATCAGCAGCGCGCCGACGATGAGCAGAATGCCCGCGGTGATGAAACCGGCAGGCGGATTGATCAGCCAGGCGCCGTAGGACACGAGGCCGACCCCGCAGAGGCCCGCCAGATCGCGGACAAGACTGGGCACCGCCATTGCGATTGTGCGCACGGCGGCAGCAAGCAGGTTCATCATGGATCTCTCTATTGGGTGAAGGGGTCAGTCTCGTTCGCAGACGAAGCCCGAATCGTCACCGTTGTGAATGTAGAACTGCCCAACGAGGCGACCATCAGTTCCCATCGCGGCCCATCCACGACCGCAAACAGGATCTCTTTCATCATGTCCTTCCCACGAGAACTCAGCACAGGCCGATCCGTCGCGAGATCCATACCGGACATCGAGAAACCCCTTCAGTGCGCCAAATGCGATCTTGCCACCTCCATCGCCATCGAAGGTGAGATGAGCCTTCTCGACAAGATTGAGGAAGTCATTGTTCCAAGTATCCATCTCGACAATGCTCCAACGGCCGACAAAGGCTCTCGAAAAAGCAGGAATTCTTGTCATCACACGGGCTCCGCCTACAGCCTTGGTAATTGCACCAGATTGTAGGCGATGGCAGCGTTCTAGAGGACCAATAGTTCACTCGACCGCAGATACGACCGCCCGGTGGCTTGCGGGTTCATGGCCATCAGCGCCACCGCGTTGAACATCGCCATCAGCGGATCGATCTTGGCCGTGCCTGACGCCTGCTTCGTGATCACGATGGCATTGCCCTTAGGCTCGACACGGGCGTTGCCCACCGCCCACGCCATCAGGCCAAGGCCGCCATGGCTAAAAGTACCGTCCGCCAGCTTGCGCTCGGCGGTCTTGATCGCACCGGTGAGCTTCCAGCCCTGCGTGATACCCACCACGCGGTCGTTGCCGGCGATCCCCACTTCCGCCAGTGCGTCTACGATGGCGCCCACGCCAAAAGGATCGAGGCCGACGGATCCCAGCTTGCCGCTCTCGTCGATACGCTCGGCCAGCACCGCGATCTCGGCGATGTCGTTGCCCAGGTTTCTAACGATCCGCAGTTCGCCGGCGGTTTCGAAGTCGCGGAGCACCGAGGCCTCGCCCTTGCGCCGTTGGGCAGCAGCCCGCCCCGCAGCTGGCCGATGATCCGCTCGGCCGCCGCCACCTTGGCGATCTCGTGCAGTTCGTCCAGCAGCACGCCGGTGGGCTTCACGCCCGTCAGCACCGTGGTGTCGAACGCCTTGATCTCCAGCGTGGCCTTGGTCCGCCGATCCGTGATCTTCCGCAGGTGCTCCTGCACATGCAGGCGCTTGCGGAGGAACCCGTCCGGATCCTTGTCGACCATGCCCAGCGCCTGGCTAAAGGCGATGTGCGCCAGCGATACCGTCGGCGCCACCAGCAGGAACTCGGCCCGCGGCCGCTCGTTCATCAGCAGCGTCGTCACCATCAGCGCCGCAGCGTACGAGGTCTTCGAGCTCTTCTTGGGCGCCAGCAGGAAGATCTCGCGGATCATCCGCTCCCGAGCGACCGGGTCGAACGACCCGTGCAGGGCGCCCACGATCTCGCGGAACCAGTCCGCCCCCGCCTCCGCCAGCGCCGGCGTGCCGATCACGTCGGGCAACCGCAGCTTGTTGAAGATCGCTATCGCCCGGTTGGCCTGGCCGCGATTGAGGTGCGGCAGAT
>CAMARK010000155.1 GCA_945860205.1 Reyranella massiliensis 521
CGAACGTCGCCGGCCGTTCGTCCTTGAAGCCGTAGACGGCCTCGGTGCCGGTGACGAACCAGACGATAGAGTCTTCCTTGCCGTCGTTGGTGCGCAGCCAATTGTCGTTGGGTGCTGCCAGCACCTGGCCGCCATTGGCCTGCAGCAGCCGGTTGGGCTTGGCAGGCGGCTGTGGCGGGGCCGCCGCAGTCTGCTGCTTGACCTCGCCCAAGGCGCGGTTGAGGCCGCCGGCATCCTTTGCTTCGAAGTATTTGCCGCCGGTGATGTCGGGAATGCACTGCACCGCCTTGCGCTGCTGGTCGTTCAGGGTGAAGCCCACGACGTGCGCCTTGAGATCGAGGCCGGCCGCCTTGATTTCGCGCGCCGCCGCGCAGGGGTCGCCCTTGCATTCCTCGATGCCGTCGGTGACCAGCACGATGCTGTTGTTCTGGCCCTTCAGCGCCGCGAAGCTGCGCGCCGCCTGGCGCAGCGCCTCGGCGATCGGTGTTTCACCCTTGGCATCGGCGGCCTGGATCTTGGCGTTGATGGTGGCGGCATCGTCGGCGCCGATCGGCGAGACCAGCTCGATGTCCTTGCAGTCGTTGGCGCGGCGGTGGCCGTACATCAGCAGGCCGAGCCGGACGCCGGCGGGAACTTCCTTCAACGCCTGGTCCATCGCCTTCTTGGCGGCAGTCATGCGCGACTCGGGTCCGGCGGCGACCTTCATCGAGCCGGAGGCGTCGAAGATGAAGAGGACGTTGTTCTGCGCCTGGGCGGGCGTCGCGGCCATTCCGCCTGCGACGGCAACGGCAAACCACGCGGCAACACGCAAGACGGCTGACCACATGACCGAGTCCCCCCAGCACGAGATGGCCGATCATCGCATCCGGCCTTGCCGAATCAACCGGATAGGCCGCTTGACTGGATCGCAATACTATCCTATAAACGATCCTAGGAGATCTCCCATGTTCGACGCCCGACACCGCACTGCTTTCCTCGAGGCCCTGGCCGCCACTGGCTCGGTCAGCTGCGCCGCCGCCATGGTCGGAATCGACCGCACCACGGTCTATGTCTGGCGCCGACGCCATCCGGGCTTCGCCGCGCGCTGGCGGAAGGCGCTGGCCAGGTTCCGGGTCTTCGGCCCCGTTGCAGGGATGCCGCGGAACGCCAGTCTCGGCTTCGTTCTCCGCAAGCTGCAGCGGATGGCCAGGGTTGGGCCGCGATTTTTCGACAACCAGCCTCCCGTCGAGGCGCCGCAACCCCTTGGAGATCAAGGCCTTGGCGATTTTCGATAGGAACGTGATTTTTCGACAGGTCCTGGAGGCGGACGATCGTCGCTAGTTCCTGGCGTGCAATGCGGACTGCAGCCGGGTGGCGCGGGAGTCGTCGTCGTCGGCCTGCTGGTTGAGGAAGAATGCGTACTCCTCGAGTTCCTCCGCTTTGGCGACATAGCCCGCCAGGTCTTCCAGCCACCATCGCTTCTCAACGGGATCGCTGGTCCGCATCGCGTTAAGGCGCGCCACGGCCGCGAGGTCACGCCGCACCCGGGCCGAGTCGAGCTGCTGCTCGGCGGCCTTCCGGTGGCGCACCGCGTCCTTGCGCAATCCGTCGATGATCGCCGGCGTGGCGGGCGTAATCTCCTCCTGGGCGTCTGCAGGAAACCACACGCCGCCGAAGGACAGGGCGAAAACAGTCAGGAGAGCCAGTTGTCTGGTCATGATGGGGCGAGGCTGGTTCAGATTCGGACGATCTTGCCCGGGTTCATGAGGTTCTGCGGATCCAGCGCACGCTTGATGGCGCGCATCGCGTCGAGCTCGATCTGGCTGCGGTAGTGGGCAAGCTCGTCGACCTTCATCAGGCCGATGCCGTGCTCGGCCGAGATCGAACCGCCGTAGCCGACCACGAGATCGTAGATCGCGCCGCTGATCTCAGGGGCATGGGCGCCGAAGCGCTTCTTGTCCCAGCCCACGGGGGCTTGGCAGTTGAAATGAAGGTTGCCGTCGCCGACATGGCCGAAGGTCACCGGCCGGCACTCGGGCAGCGCCTTGCGCATCGCCGCCAGCCCTTCGGTCACGAAGGCCGGGATCTTGCTCACGGCGACGGAGATATCGTGCTTGATCGAGGGCCCTTCCTTCTTGGAGGCCTCGGTGTGGTTTTCGCGCAAGGACCACAGCGCACGCGCCTGGCTCTCGTTCTGGGCGATGGCGGCATCGAGCACGAGCCCTTGCTCCATCGCTTCGCCCAGGTAGCCCTCCATCTTTTCGCGCAAGCCGGTCTCGTTGGCGCCCTCGCGGCGGGCGCGGGTCGAAGACCATTCCAGCAGCACGTACCAGTCGTGGCGCTCGGCCAGCGGATCGGCGGCGCCCGGAATATGGCTCAGCACGAGATCGATGCCCTGGCGGCCCATCAGCTCGCAGGAGGTGACATTGTCCTCGCTGGCGGCATGCGCGCCGCTCAGCAGGTCGACGGCGGCCTGCGGCGAGGGCACGGCGATCCACGCGGTCGCCACGTCCTTGGGCTTGGGCCACAGCTTCAGCACGGCGCGCGTAATGATGCCGAGCGTTCCCTCGGCGCCGAGATAGAGGTCGCGCAGGTCGTAGCCGGTATTGTCCTTCTTGAGCGCGCGCAGTCCGTTCCAGACATCGCCGTTGGGCTGCACGACTTCGAGGCCGAGCACGAGATGGCGCGTGTTGCCGTAGTGCAGCACCTGCACGCCGCCGGCATTGGTCGAGAGATTGCCGCCGATGGTGCAGCTTCCCTCGGCGGCGAGGCTGAGCGGAAACAAGCGATCATGGGACGCCGCGGTTTCCTGAATGGTCTTCAGGATCACGCCGGCCTCGACAGTCATCGAGTAGCCGATCTCGTCGATCTCGAGGATGCGGTTCATGCGACCCAGCGACAGCAGGATCTCGCGGCCGTCTTCGAGCGGAATGCCGCCGCCGACCAGGCCGGTATTGCCGCCCTGGGGCACGACGGCGACCTTCTCGGCCGCGCACAGTTTCACGACACTGGCGACTTCTTCGGTCGACGCCGGCCGCACGACGGCGAGTGCCTTGCCGAGATAGGCGTCGCGCCAGTCGGTGAGGTAGGGACGCTTGCCCGCCTCGTCGGTGATCAATCCCTTGTCGCCGACGACAGCGCGGAGCTTTTCGACGAAATCGCTCACAGTCGCAAGATCTTGCCGGGGTTCATGATGTTCTTCGGATCGAGCGCGCGCTTCAGCGAGCGCATCGTGTCGAGTTCGATCTTGCTGCGGTAATGCGCCAGCTCGTCGATCTTGTCGATGCCGATGCCGTGCTCGGCCGAGATCGAACCCGCCATCGAGGTGACGAGGTCGTTCACCGCGCGCGTGATGGCCGGCGAATACTGTTTCAGCGTCTCGCGGTCCATGCCCTTCGGTCCCATGAACGAGAAGTGCAGGTTGCCGTCGCCGATGTGGCCGAGCGGGTAGGGCCGGATCGACGGAAGGATATCGAGCGACGCTTTTATGCCCTGCTCGATGAACGCGGGAATCTTCGAGATCGATACCGAGATGTCGTAGCTCAGGCCCGGTCCCTCGGCGCGCGAGGCCGGCGCCACCGATTCACGGATGACCCACATGTTGCGCGCCTGCGCCTCGCTTTGCGCGATCACCGCGTCGAGCACGCGGCCGGCTTCGAGCTGGTCGGCCAGGAACTGCTCCATCTTGTCCGACATGCCCTCGGCCCCGTCGGCCTTGGGCCGCGAAGACGTCCATTCGAGCAGCAGGAACCACGGCGTGTCGGCCTTCAGCGGGTCCTGCGTGCCGGGAATGTGGCGCAGCACCATGTCGGTGCAGGCGCGGCTCATCAGTTCGCAGGAGCCGACATTGTCCTCGGACGCCGCATGCGCCTCGGACAGGATTTCTATGGCGGCCTGCGGATCGCGGATGGCGAGCCAGGCCGTGGCCGTGTCCTTGGGCGCGGGCCAGAGCTTCAGCACCGCCTTGGTGATGATGCCGAGCGTGCCCTCGGCGCCCATGAACAGATGTTTTAAGTCGTAGCCGGTATTGTCCTTCTTGAGCGAACGAAGTCCGTTCCACACGTCGCCGTTGGGCAGCACGACTTCCAGGCCCATCACCAGGTTGCGGGCGTTGCCGTAGCGCAGCACTTGTACGCCGCCGGCATTGGTCGAGAGATTGCCGCCGATCATGCACGAGCCCTGGGCACCGAGGCTGAGCGGAAAGAAGCGGTCGTGGCTGGCCGCCGTCTCCTGCAGCGTCTGCAGCACGCAGCCGGCCTCGACGGTCATCGAATAGCCGACCGGGTCGACGTCGAGCACGCGGTTCATGCGGCCGAGCGACAGCACGATGCCGCTGTGCGTCGGCCACGGCGTGGCGCCACCCATCAGGCCGGTATTGCCGCCCTGGGGCACGATGGCGATGCCGTTGTCGAAGCAGAGCTTTACGACCTTGGCCACTTCCCCAGTGTTGGCCGGGCGCACCACGACGGCGGCGGTGCCCACGGTCGAGCCGCGCCAGTCGGTGACGAAGGGCTGCATGCCCTGCTCGTCGAGGATCAGGCCTTTGTCGCCCACGATGGTGCGCAGGGATTCCAGGACGGCAGGCGTTACCGGGACGGTCGGAATGACGGGCGCAATGACGGTATCTGGCATGTGTTCTTCTTCTCCCTACAACAACCTCATGCTGAGGAGGTCGCGCAGCGACCGTCTCGAAGCATGGGCGAAACCACGTTTGCTGCCCACCCTTCGAGACGCATCCCTGCGGGCTGCTCCTCAGGGTGAGGTGGTCGCTGGTGGAAATCTAGCGTCCGCGGTCCTTGCCGTCACCCGCTGCCGCCCGCCTCAGCCGGTCGTTGATCGCAAGGCCGAGGCCCGTTTCCGGAATGGGCATGACCGCGATGCGGCCGATGCCTGGCCGGTCCAGCAAGCGCATCTGCGCAAATAGGTTGGCGGCGGCCTCGGCGAGATCGCCCGACGGGCTGAGATTGTAAGTGAGCATTGCGCCCTGGGGCACGTTGGCGCCGAAGGCCAGCAGGCCCTCATCAGCGCCGACACTCGTGGCGCCCAGCCGCACCGGCCGTGCCGGGGCATAGTGGCTTTCGAGCTGGCCGGGCGACTTGCGCGCCGAGTCGCCTGACGGAAGGGCGTCGCTCACGGCGATGGGTCCGATCACGGCCTCGATCGCCTCGCGGGTGGCGCCGCCGGGCCGCAACAGGGTGGGCGTCGCGCCCGTGAGGTCGAGCACCGTGGACTCGACGCCCACGAGACAGGGTCCGCCGTCGAGGATCAGCGGCACGCGCTCGCCCAGCGATTCGGCGACATGCTCGGCGCGCGTCGGGCTGATAGCGCCGCTGCGATTGGCGGAAGGTGCTGCGATCGGCAGGCCGGCCGCGCGGATCAGCGCCTGCGCGACGGGATGCGATGGCGCGCGGATCGCCACCGTGTCGAGCCCGGCCGTCGCCAGCAGGGAAATCGGCGAACCGGCGCTCCGCGGCAGCACCAGCGTCAGCGGCCCCGGCCAGAAACGCGCGGCAAGTTTATCGGCGGTCTCGTTCCACTGCACGAAGCGCTTGGCTTCGTCGGAATCGAGCACGTGGCTGATCAGCGGATTGAACTCGGGCCGGCCCTTGGCCTCGAAGATCGCCGCGACCGCGCTCTCGTTGGTGGCATCGCCGCCCAGGCCGTAGACCGTCTCGGTCGGGAAGGCGACGAGCTGGCCGTCGCGCAACAGCCGCGCCGCCTCGGCGACCGACTGCGCCGTCGCCTCGGCAACTCCTGTCATCGGACCGCGGGCCTCCAGGCCCGCTCAGAGGAGCGCGCCACTCCAGTGGCGCTCAAGCTCATTAAAAGATGCGCCACTTCAGGGCGGGGAATTACCCCGCCCGCAGTGGCGCGCTCCTTCCAGCATGAGCGGGCCGGGAGGCCCGCGGTCCCATGAGCGAGCTTCATCGCGCCGCCCTCATCGTGCGGCCAGACTCCGGGCGATGAAGTGCGGATTGGAGAAGCGCGGCTTGCCGTAGAGCAGGGGACGGCCGTCGGTGGCGACGACCTCGCCGCCCGCCGCTTCGAGCACGCCCTGGCCTGCGGCGGTGTCCCATTCGTTGGTCGGTCCGAAGCGCGGATAGATGTCGGCCTTGCCCTCGGCGATCAGGCAGAACTTCAGCGACGAGCCCGCCTGCACGCGGCCGGCGACGGTGAGGTTGTTGTTGCGGAACCAGATGTCGAGGTCGCTGTAGATCGCGTGGCTGCGGCTGGCACAGGCGGTCAATCCCTCGGGCGGCGCCGGGCGCGTCGTGATGGCGGTGAAGACGCCGTCGCTGCCGCACTTGTCGGCGCCGAGACCTGCCGCGCCGCGCCACAGAGTATCGGTCGCGGGCGCCAGCACGATGCCGAGCGTCGGTCGCCCATTCTCGATCAGGGCGATGTTCACGGTGAACTCGCCGTTTCTCTTGATGAACTCCTTGGTGCCGTCGAGCGGGTCGACCAGCCAGAACGGGCGGCCGTCTAGCTTGGGCACGTGGCCCGCGGCCATCTCCTCCTCGGCCACGACCGCCAGGCCCGGCGTCAGGGCGCGCAGGCCGGCCACGATGACGACCTCCGCCGCATGGTCGGCGTCGGTCACCGGGCTCTTGTCCTCCTTGGTGCGCTCGCCGAGGTCGCCGGCATAGATGCGCATGATCTCAGCTGCGGCATCGCGGGCGAAGACCGTGCAGGCGTCGCGAAGAGTCGTGAGATTGGGGAGGGTCATGGACATGGGGGCGGCGACCTTATAACCCATTCGACCATGGCAAACAGGCTTTTGGGCGTCATTTCGGCCCTTCCGGAAGAGCTTGCGCACCTCTCCGACCAGCCGGCCGATACGCACCAGATCGGCGGCCTCGGCTTCTGGCGGGCGCGAATTGCCGGCCGCGAGGCGGTGTTCGTCGAATCGGGGGCGGGCAAGGTCAATGCCGCCATCGCCACCACCCTGCTGCTCGACCGTTTCGACTGCCGGGCGCTGATGCTGTGCGGCGTGGCCGGCGGCCTCGATCCGGCCCTCGGCGTCGGCGATATCGTGGTCGGCACCGGCCATACCCAGCACGACTACGGCATCGAGAAGGAGGACAGCTTCCTCACCATCCAGCCGGGCAGCCGGCCCTCGCTGGGCGAGGATCCGACGCCGGGCTACCCGGTTGCCGCGCCGCTGGTCGCGCGCATGAAGGCTGCGTTGAGCGGGTTGGTGCTGGAGCCATTACCCGAGGCGGTCGGCGCCGGCCGGCGCACGCCCACCGTCCATTTCGGCACGATCGCCACTGGCGACAGGTTCGTCAATTCGGAGCGTCTGCGGCGCCGCCTGCACGAGGAGCTGGGCGCACACGCGGTCGAGATGGAGGGCAGTGCGGTGGCGCAGGCGGCCCAACGCTGGGGCGACGACATTCCCTTCGTCAACGTGCGCTGCCTGAGCGACCTGGCCGGCGCCGAGAGCCACCTCGACTTCCGCGCCTTCCTGCCCGTCGCCGCGCGCTATGCGTCGCTGGTCGCGCACAGGTTGGCACCAGTGATCTGATTTCTTCCGGACCGCGAGCCTCCGGCTCGCTCATGAGCGA
>CAMARK010000156.1 GCA_945860205.1 Reyranella massiliensis 521
CGGGCCCCTGGACGCCCCCTCGAATTTCTCGCTACGAATTACTTCAGGCTGTCTGCAATGCCCTTGAAGCCTGCCTGGGTCTTGCCGGCGATATCCTGGATCTGACCGCCGCTGCCAGCGAACCGCTTGGCCGCGTCAGGCAGCTGATAGCCCAGGATCGTGTCCGGCAGGTGCATGGGAATGGCCCCGGTGACGCCGGCATAGATGAGGCCCACAAAGGCCAGTTTCAGCGCCCAACCGAGGAGAAACCGCATGAACAACATCCCTGAATGACGAGATGAAGTGTAATTGCGCTAGCTCTGCCGAAACAGCCATCGGTTGGTATCAATTGTTGTGCAGACTCATCGACGGAGAGAGCGTGAGCCGGAGAAGCCTGCGCGCACATGGTCCGCAAGATCGCGGGCGGCTGGGCTCAGGCCCGGTGGGGCATAAAGGTTGATGCGGAATTCAGGCAAGGCCGGCAGGCGCGCGTCCCGGCCCAGGATTTCGAAGCGCGCCGGCACCGAGGAGCGCAGCAGCGGCGCCACCGCAAGTCCGGCCTCGAGCACGGCATGGACCGGCTCCATGCGGCTCACTTCGCAGACCGCACGCCAGTCGCGCCGGGCCTTGCCTAAAGCTTCGATCGCCACCGGCCGGAAGACGCAGCTCGGCGCGCCCAGCGAGACCGGCAGCGGGTCCTTCAGGTGCGCATCGCCGCCGGAGCCGCCGACCCACACCAGCCGATCGGTGCGCAAGGTCTCGCCGTGGCGGCCACAGTCGGTCTCGGTGGTGAGGGCAAGGTCGACGCCGCCCGATTTCAGGGCTTCACGCACGATCTTCGAATCCTCGCACACCAGGCTGACTCGGACACGCGGCTGGGCCTTGGCGAAGCCGCGCAACACCGCCGGCACGAAGCTGCCCACGATGTCGTAGGGGACGCCCAGGCGGACCTCGCCCTCGAACGATGGCGTGCGCATCGACGACCAGACCTCGTCGTTCATCGCCAGCAACCGGCGCGCTTGGGCCAGCAGCCGCTCGCCGGCCGGCGCCAGGACGAGCCGCCGGCCGATGCGCTCGAACAGGTGGCAGTCGAGGGCCTCCTCCAGCCGCCGGATCTGCTGACTGGCCGCGGCCTGGGAAACGCCGAGGGCCGCCGCTGCTCGCGTCACTCCGCCGGCTTCGACGACGGTGAGAAAGGCGCGCACCAGCGCCATGTCGAGATCGTTGCGCATTTCCAAATCATAACGGAAATCGAACAATCATATCAAAAACATTCGTTTTTCTTATTTATTGAGTGGACATAACGTCCGGACCGGGAGGACCCCTCATGACCACGCAGATCTCCGGCCTCTGGCTGCCGCTCGTCACGCCGTTCAAGGACGGCGCCGTCGACTTCACAAGCTACGAGCGCCTGATCGAGCACTACATCGGGCTGGGCGTCGACGGGCTGTTTCCGCTCGGCACGACCGGCGAGTCCCCGGCGCTGGACGAGGCCGAGATTGACGAGCTAGTCGACCGCACCGTGGCAGCAGCAGCCGGCCGCGTGCCGGTGTTCGTGGGCGTGGGCGGCAACGCCACGCGCAAGGTGGCCAAGGAACTGAAGCGGCTGGAGCGCTTCGCCTTCGCGGGCATCGTCTCGGTCTGCCCCTACTACAACCGGCCGAGCCAGGATGGGCTGCTGGCCCACTTCCGCAGTCTGGCGGCCGCGACCGACCGCGCGATGGTGATCTACAACATTCCGTACCGCACGGCGGTCAATCTCTCGAACGATTCGCTGCTCGAGCTCGCAGAGGTGCCGAACATCGTGGGCGTGAAGGACAGTTCCGGCAGCGTCGCCCAGTCGCTCGAGCTGCTGGCGCGCAAGCCGAAAGACTTCGCGGTCCTGACCGGCGAGGACGCGCTCTATTTCACGATGATGGCCAACGGCGGCGACGGCGGCATCCTGGCCGCCAGCCACCTGATGACCGGGCGCTTCGTTGAGGTTGGCCGGCGCTTCGCCGCCAACGACGTCGAGGGCGCGCGCGCCGACTGGACACCGCTTGCCAGCTTCGTGCCGCTGCTCTTCGCCGAAGCCAATCCGATGCCGATCAAGTACCTGCTGTGGCGGCAGGGCCTGATCGCCTCGCCGGAATGCCGGCTGCCGCTCACGAGGATTTCGGACGGGCTGGCGAAGAAGCTCGACTCATTCTTCGTCGAGCGCGCGGCGGCCTAGCCGCGCGCCTTCAAGAGATCGCGGATCTCGGTCAGCAGCACCTCCTCGCGCGTCGGCGGCGGCGGCGCGGCCGGGGCCGCTTCCTCCCGCTTGACCACGCGATTCATGCCGCGAATGACCAGGAACAGCACGAAGGCCACGATCACGAAGTTGATCGCCACGGTGATGAAGGCGCCGTAGCCCAGCGTGGCACCGGCCTTCTTGGCGGCATCGTAGGTCGCGGCCTGGCTCGACGCCTGGGTAAGTCCAACGAAGTAGTTGGTGAAGTCGAGCCCACCCGCGATGCGACCGACGACCGGCATGATGATGTCAGCCACCAGCGACTCGACGATCTTGCCAAAAGCCACACCGATGATCACGCCGATGGCGAGATCGACGACATTGCCACGCAACGCGAACTTCTTGAACTCCTGGAGCATGACAGCCTCCGTTGTTGTCAGGATATGCGCAGCCAGACCAGCAAAGCAGACACCGTGATCACCGAGAAGCCGGTCGACAATAGAACCGCGGCGGTATTCTGCTCGACCGAGATGTCGAATTGCTTGGCGAGCACGAAGGCGTTGGCCGCCGTCGGCAGGGCGGCCATCAGAAGCGCCACCTTTCCCGCCACCGAGTTCAGATCAACGAAGAACGGCAGCACCAGGATCGCGAGCAGCGGCTGCAACAGAAGCTTGATCAGGGTCGCCAGTCCCGCCTCGGCGAGGCCGCTCTTGATCGACTTGTCGGAGAGGAAGAGACCGATGGCGAACAGCGCACAGGGTCCGGCCGCGGCCCCCAGCAGGTCGAGCCATTTCTCGGCCGGCGTCGGGATTGGCAGGCCGATCGCCGAGACGAAGATGCCGAGTGCGATCGACATCGGCAGCGGATTGCGCGCGACATTGAAGGCGGCGCGCAGGAAGGTTTTTAACGGCCCATGGCCCGCCGCCACTTCGAGCTCGATCAGCATGACGCCGAACACCATTGACACCACGGCCGTCACGATCACTGTCAGCATGGCGGGCGGCAGGCCGGCCTCGCCGAAGGCGGCAAGGCAAAGCGGCACGCCCATGTAGCCGACATTGCCCCACGACGAGGCAATGCCCTGCAGGCTCATGGCGGCGAGGCCGCCACCGCTGGTCAGGCGGGTCGAGATCATGCCGACCGCGAAGGTGGCGATGACGGCCAGGCCGAAGCCCGTCATCAGGGCCGGATCGAGCACGGCCTGGACCGGCGTCCGCGCCAGAGTGCCGAAGAACAGCACCGGCAGGGCGAAGTAACTCACGAAGGCATTGAGGGCGCCCGTGGCCTCGCCTCCCAGAATGCGCCAGCGGCCGGCGAGATAGCCCGCCAGGATGACCCCGAAGATCGGAAACGCGACGTTGAGGATGGCCTGCACGGGGCTCCGATTTCACCTGAGATGAACGATTAAGAATTTGACATAAATGGTACAAATACAATAGCATTTTACTAGACTATCGAGGCCGCACCGTCCCCCGTCGCAAGCGGCCCTGGAGAAGAAAAATGCGTCTTTTGCTCGCCAGCGTCGCCGCCCTGGTTGCCGTCGCTTTTGCGGCGCCGTCCTTCGCTCAGGACGAATCCCCGGCGCCCGTCCCCACCACCAAGCCCAAGGCCGGCACCTCCGCCTATTGCCAGACGCTGAAGAGCGCCTCGTCGCGCAGCGCCTGCCTGAAGAAGGTGAACGTGGCCAAGGCACAGCCCAAGGCCGCGCCGACCAAAACCGCCAAGGCCACGACCAAGGCCAAGAAGCCTGTCGCCCCGGCGGCCACCAAGCAGCCCGATTCGGCCCAGCTGCCGCCGGCTGCTGCGCCGACTGCCGCGCCGAGCGGAACCGTCGCCGTACCGCCGCTGCCGTCGAAGACGATCTAGTCTAGTCTCCGCTCTCCCAACCGGGGGAGAGCGAGATGGCGGCCCATTCTGCTGCGTTGATGTCGACTGAAGACCTGGCGCGCCGCGTTGGCGCCCCGGCATTGCGCGTCTTCGACTGCACCACCTATCTCAAGCCCGGACCTGATGGCCGCTACATCGCCGAGAGCGGGCGCGCCAATTACGACAAGGGTCACATTCCCGGCGCGGCATTTCTCGACCTCCAGGCCGATCTCTCGGACAAGAATTCCAAGCTCCGCTTCACCTTGCCGCCGCTCGAGGAACTGACCAGGGCCTTCGCGGCCAAGGGCGTCGGCCACGGCACCTCCGTCGTGCTCTACAGCCACGCCTCGCCGGTGTGGGCTAGCCGCATCTGGTGGATGCTGCGCGCCATCGGCTTCGACGACGCCGTCCTTCTCGACGGCGGCCTCGACAAATGGAGGGGGGAAAATCGCCCGCTCTCGACCGAGGCCACCGTCCATCCGCCGGCGACGCTTAGCCTGCGCGGCCGGCCGGAGATCTTCGTCGACAAGACAGCGCTCAAGGGCGCCATCGGCCAGAAGGATACGCTGACGCTCAATGCCCTCAGCCACGACCAGCACAAGGGCAGCGGCGGTGTCACCTACGGCCGCGCCGGCCGCATCGCGGGCTCGTCCTGCGTGCCGGCGGCCAGCCTGTTCGGACCGGACAAGGCACTGAAGCCGATCGCCGACCTGCGCACCGCCTTCGACGGCGTCGGCGCCGCAGCGGACAAGCGCGTGCTGGTCTATTGCGGCGGCGGCATAGCAGCCACGCTCGACGCTTTTGTCCTCACGGCAATGCTGGGCCATCGCAACGTCTCGGTGTACGACAACTCGATGCAGGAATGGGCCAACGACCCGGCCCTGCCGATGGAAGTTGGCTGAGGAGGATAGACGTGGCTGCCTACATCATCGTTGAAATCGAGACGACCGACGAAGCCCTGATGACCGAGTACCGCAAGCACACGCCCGGCCTGGTCGAAAAGTTCGGCGGCAAGTTCATCGTGCGCGGTGGCAAGACGCGGACCCTCGAGGGTGGCTGGACGCCGTCGCGGGTCGTCGTGCTGGAGTTCCCCGACTACGCCGCAGCCGAGCGCTTCTACGAGTCCGAGGAGTACAAGCCGGTGCTCGCCATGCGGCTGAAGGCCGGCAAGTCGAAAGCCATCCTGGTCGACGGCCATAGTGGTTGACTCCAGGGGGGCTGAGCCGGCCGCGTATCGCGCGGTCGGCACGCTCTACAACGCCCTGATGACGGCGCTGGTGCTGGGCCTGGTGTCGCGGCGCGGCGCCGACACGGCGCGCGAGTACATCTTCCGCCACTTCCGCCGCCAGCATCTCGAGAAATTCGTGCCTGGACTGAAGAAGCTCGGCCTCGACGGTGAGAAGGACGCGCCGGCATGCGCGCTCTACCATTATCATTCCAACGCGCTGGGTGGCGTGAAGACCGGCTATCTGCGCGAGAGCGACACCAAGGCCTGGGTGCGCTATCCGCCGCCACGCTGGATCTGGAAGGGCACGGCGATCGCGGCGGTGCCGCACGAAGTGTCGGCGGCTTTCCTGCATGGCTGGCACGGCCACAACGGCATCTCGCTGAACAATCCCAGCCTCGGTTTCGTCTGCACCAGCATGACGGTTGATGGACTGCCGGGTCTCGAAGGCTACTACTACGATTACGGCCGCCCCCTGAAGGAGGAGGAGCGCGTGCGCTTTGCCTACGACGAGGAGATGCCGCGCATCGACTGGGCGAAGCAGCCCAAGCTCGAGACCGCGAACTGGCCGGAGGAGCGGCGCCTGCGCACCTTCCGCTCCTACGCCATGAGCTACGTCCAGACCATGCTGCCGGTGCTGCAGGAACTGCTGGGACCGGCGGACGCAACGACCGAAATGGGCCGCGTCGCGCGACTGGTCGGGCTGCAGTTCCACGAAGAGACGGCGCGCGACCTCGGCCTGCCGACCGATGTCGAGCGCGGTGACCTCGAAAGTGCCCGCGACTTCGCGCGCTGGCTCCAGGCGATCCTCGAGGCCGAGGGCGAGGACGTGGCGACCGAAGAGAAGGACGGCCATGTCGTCGTGCGGATGGCCGGCTGGCGCATCGTCCAGGGCCTCACGCTTGCCGATCCGCTAAAAGGCTTCGACGCCTGGAACGAACTCTGGCTGGGCGCCGCGGCGGCGCACGACCGCTTCCTCGCGGTTCAGACCTCGCGCACGCTGGGCGACGATGGCTGGTCGATCAGCTGGCGGATCGCGCCGAGGTAGCCTGCCGGCAGCCGCCGTCCGGCGATCGTTTCGCCGATATCCGCCACCGGAACCCAGCTCATTTCCAGGTGCTCATCGCTCAGCACAACGTCGGCGCTGCCCGTGAGCGTGCAGCCGAAGGCCAGGATGCGCACGAAGCGCTGCGGCAGCACCTCGAACAGGTGATCATCGATCAGCGTGCCGATCTCGATGCTGAGCCCTGTCTCCTCCCGCACCTCTCGTGCGAGCGCGGCGCGATGATCCTCGCCCGCTTCGGGCCGCCCGCCCGGCAGGTCCCATTCACCGCGCTCGTTCACCAGCAGCAACACGAGGCCCTGGTGCAGCACGACGGCCTTCACGGACAAGGGAGGGGCGTTCATGGGCCGAGCTTAGCGCAAAGAAGAAGGGCCGGGGATCGCTCCCCGGCCCTCTCCAATTTTCGTCGTCGGCTGGACTAGAAGTCCATGCCGCCCATTCCGCCGTCGCCACCCGGCGGCATGCCCATCGGGGCCTTCTTCTCGGGGCGCTCGGCGACCATGGCTTCGGTCGTCACGAGCAGGCCGGCCACCGAGGCGGCGTCCTGCAGCGCGGTACGAACGACCTTCACCGGATCGATGATGCCGGACTTGATCATGTCGACATACTCGCCCTTCTGGGCGTCGAAGCCGAAGTTCGGGTCCTTCTGGTCGAGCATCTTGCCCGCAACCACCGCGCCGTCGAAGCCGGCGTTCTCGGCGATCTGGCGGACCGGCGACTGCAGCGCGCGACGCACGATCTCGATGCCGACCTTCTGGTCGTCGTTGCTGGTGCGGATCTTGTCGAGCGCACGGATCGCGTAGAGGAGAGCAGCGCCGCCGCCGGCGACGACACCCTCTTCGACGGCCGCCTTGGTGGCGTGCATGGCGTCGTCAACGCGGTCCTTCTTTTCCTTCACTTCGACTTCGGTGGCGCCGCCAACCTTGATGATGGCAACACCGCCCGCGAGCTTGGCCAGGCGCTCCTGGAGCTTCTCACGGTCGTAGTCCGAAGTGGTCTCCTCGATCTGCGCGCGGATCTGGGCGATGCGGGCCTGGAGGTCCGCCTTCTTGCCAGAGCCGTCGACGATCGTGGTGTTTTCCTTCTCGACGATGACCTTCTTGGCCTTGCCGAGCATGTCGAGCGTGACG
>CAMARK010000157.1 GCA_945860205.1 Reyranella massiliensis 521
ATCCGACAGACGACGCTGCCGCTTCACTGTTTTGCCCATCCCTCACTGTGCCAAATTACTGCGAGCCTCAAAGCGCAGAAAGACCGCTATCCACAAGCTTTTCGCGCGCTATGATCTCCCCAATCACCCACTCGATTCCCGGAAGACCCATATTTATGATCAGCATCAGCCCAGCGAGTTCCAGGCAGAGTCTGGGTGTCGGGGAATGCCACGCAAGGAGTCGCAGGCATACGATCACCGGCAACAGGGTCACGAGCATCACGTGATAGGCAATCTTCCACGCGATCAGGTCGCCGAAAAATCCGTGTGTCAGGAGCAAGACACCGGAAAGTACCGTCCAGACTCGCACGATCTCGGGCCGCAGTCCGGAGTCGCGGGTGACATAGGCCACCGCAGCCTGACAGAACCAGGCGAAGACGAACGCGTACAGAACGGCAAAAATCGTATAGTCGCGCAAGCCATCGAGGCCAACCGCGTTGAACGCTAGAATAGCGGCCGCAAGAAGATGTCTGCCATCCTGAAGATCGATCAGCGCGTAGGCTTCGGCCGGGTTGCCGCTGACGATCGCAATGAGATCGTCGACGTTGAGATAGCCGATGTTTTCGCTGAACGCCCAGATAAACAGGCCGGCGATGATCGGGATTACCGACCACGCGGGAAGCAGGCGCGCCAGCAACCCATCTTCGTGCACTGTTCCCAAAATAGGCGAACCGCGATCGATCTCGCTCATCGAGCCGGCAGTTCCTTGAGAAGTTCACTCATTCACCGCAACCATACGGATCAACGTCAAAAAGGACAATGTCGCATCAACGACCGGTAGGTGTACTAGCCGGCCACGCGCAGCCGATGCTCCGTCATCCAGCGCCACGCACTGTGGATGATGTTGTCGATGTCGGAGCAAACGGGCCCCCAGTTCAGCGCCTGCCTTGCAAGGGAAGCATCGGCGATGAGACTGGCCGGGTCGCCGGGCCGCCGGGCCGCGGCCTCCGCGGTTATGGCCTTGCCGGTAATCGCGCGGGATCGGCCGATGACGTCGTTGATGCTGACGCCTTGCCCCGTGCCGAGATTGTAGGCCGAGTACTGCCCTCCCCGGCACGCCGAAAGCGCCGCAACATGGGCGGTGGCGAGATCGGCCACATGGACATAGTCGCGAATGCACGTGCCATCCGGTGTCTCGTAATCGGCTCCGAAGATGGAGATGCTGCGCCGGGTGCCGAGGGCTGCCTGCAACACCAGCGGAATGAGATGAGTCTCGGGATCGTGCTCCTCACCCAACTCACCGTCGGCGTCGGCACCGGCAGCATTGAAGTAGCGCAACGCGATGGCGCCGAGCCCGTGCGCCGCACAGGCATCGCGCAGCATCTCTTCCGCCATCCGTTTGGAACGGCCGTAGGGATTGATCGGATTCTGCGCCATGGTTTCGACGATCGGCAGGCGCTGCGGCACGCCATAGGTTGCGCAGGAGCTGGAAAACACGATCGAGCCGACGTCGTGCGCGCGCATGGTCTCCAGCAGCGTGATCACGCTGGCTACGTTGGACCGATAGTACAGCGTCGGTTCCTCCGCCGATTCGCCCACGTTGATGAGGCCGGCGAAGTTGATGACGGCGTCGGGCCGATGCCGGCGCATTGCGGCACCCAGCGCCGCCGGATCGTTGAGGTCGCCCTGTTCGAGCGGCCCCCACTTCACGGCCCAGGCATGACCCGTCGCCAAACTGTCGTAGACGATCGGAACGTGCCCGGCTTGGGCAAGGGCCTTACACGTATGCGACCCGATGTATCCGGCACCGCCCGCAACCAACACACGCATGATCGGCTCCTCGTCGCGACGCCGGGAGATCGGAAGGATCAGGGCTTCCGCGCCACAGCAGTGATGTTCGAACAGAAACGCGGCAACTTGGCGGCTTGTTACAGGCGCCAGAGGGTCACGCCCGCCGGCGTCGTCGCCCGGTCGAGCACGGCCGGAATATCGGCCACGAAGCCTCTAGCGGGTTTCAACAGAGGTCTCACCAGATCCCAGCCGCCGTCTCGGTAGCTGCGGTGGGCGACCGACAGAACGACGGCGTCGGCGGGCTGTAGCCGGTCGAGCGGCGTGAGCGACAGGCCATACTCCTGTTTCAGCAGATCTCCGTCGGCCATCGGATCGTGCAACTGGACGGTGATGCCGAAATCCTGCAGCTCGCGCGCGATATCGACAACCCGCGTATTGCGGATGTCCGGGACGTTTTCCTTGAAGGTGACTCCAAGCAAGGTTACCACGGGCCTGCCGTCACCGGCGCTTCGCATGATGCTGCGAGCCACGCGATTGGCGACGTAGAAGCCCATGCTGTCGTTCACCCGCCGCCCGGACTGGATCACGTGCGGATGATAGCCGACCGACTCGGCTTTGTGGGCGATATAGAACGGATCGACCCCGATGCAGTGGCCGCCGACCAGGCCGGGCCGGAACGGCAGGAAATTCCACTTGGTGCCGGCCGCCTGCAGCACGTCCTGCGTGTCGATGTCGAGCCGGTCGCAGATCAGGGCGACCTCATTGATCAGCGCGATATTGACGTCTCGTTGCGTGTTTTCGAGCACCTTGGCGAATTCGGCGACCCTGATCGAGGGCGCACGATGGGTGCCGGCGCTAACGACGCTGCGATACGTCCCGTCGACGATATCGAGCGTCTCGGGCGTGTCGGCGGAGACGATCTTCAGGATATTGTCGAAGCGGCGCTCGCGGTCGCCGGGATTGATGCGCTCGGGCGAGTAGCCGACATTGAAGTCGGTCTTCCATTTAAGCCCAGAGGTCTTCTCGAGCACCGGGATGCAGATATCCTCGGTAACGCCGGGATAGACGGTCGATTCATAGACCACGATGTCGCCGCACTTGAGCACGCCGCCGATTGTGGCCGATGCCCGTTTCAGGGGCTCGAGGTCGGGCGTCTTGCTGGCGTCGATCGGCGTCGGCACGGTGACGATATGGAAGTCGGCGGCGCTCAGGTCTTCCGGCCTGGAGGAGAAGCGAAGCCCGGGGGCGCGTAGCAATTCGCGCCCGACCTCGCGGGTCCGATCCTCGCCTTGCGACAATTCCGTGACCCGCCTGGCATCGATGTCGAAACCGATGACCAGGAACCCTGCCCGGCCGAACGCCGTGGCGACGGGCAGGCCGACATAGCCCAGGCCCAGGACGGAAATACGTCGAAGCATGGTGCTCACTTGTGACAGGTCACCCGGATATTCGCATCCATATTCTCGTCAGCCGCCGAGGCCCGGCAGGCGCGGCACCAGCCTCGCCGCGCCGGCAAGAAACATCCGGCACCTGTCCCTGAACGACAGATCGTAAACGCTGCTGTCCACGATCCAGCGTCCGGACAGCAGCCGGCTGATTCCCAGGAGGCGCCACTTCGCCCGCACGAAGAGGAACCTGAGCAGGCTTCCCCGGGTGTATTGCGGCAGGAAGCGCAGCCCCGCCATCAGGTTGTCGGCGTGATGCTCGCCGCCCTGCCGAAGCTTGCCGATGGCCGCATGCTCCTTGTTCGGGAGCCCGCCGTGCTCGCCGTAGTGCCGAGACGGCATGTAGGCCGCGCCTCCCTTGCCCATGACGAACCACTGAATGAAGACGTCGAACACGAAATACTTGGTGAAGTCGTAATTCGCCGAGGCGTATTCGAAATAATCGAGCAGGATCTTCGCCACCGCCGCGTTGACGACGTAGGCGACCAGCGGCGATGCGTGGACGCGAAGATATGCCGGCTTCCCTTCCGACAATGCGAGCAGCCGCGGGCTGCCCTGATAGAGATAGCCCCAGGCGCGCACGTTGGTCTCCGGCCAGAAGACGGGAAAATCTCCCAGACCCCGGCACGGCACGAAATCGGACTCGCAGATCAGGGTATAGCCGGGAAGCCGCGCCGCCTTCTCCCAGGCAAGGCGGTGATTGAGCAATGTCCGCGAATTGAGAGCATAGGCCATCTCTTCGGGCGTGTAGGTGATGCGCTGCAGGGAGGCCGGCAACCACAGGCGCACCCTGCCGGTACCTGCGCGATGATGGAGCCTGTATCCCTCGGCGACCGTCTCGACGTCGTGCGCCACGCCGAAATTTCCGGCGTACAGCAGCACGCAGGAGCCCTTGAGGTCAGCCGGCAGCGGTTCGGCCACGACATCCTTGGCAAACGACACCGGCGAGCCGTCACGCACGAGGGCGATGCGTTCCTCAGCTACTCCGGTCTCCCGGAGGCGCCTCAGCTGGTCGAGCCCGAGCACTTCGAAACCGCCGATCCGTCGACGCCAGAAATTCGTCAGCCCGAGCAGCAGGCCGAGGGCCGACGACGGCCTTTCGCGTGCCGCGATCAGGCACTCGGGATGGAAATCGGTGATGCGATAGACGAGACGGCCGCGCCACAGCGGCTTGAGTGGCGCCAGCAGGTGGATGAGCAGCGGCGGCGATCCGGTAAACAGGATGCCGTCGGCTGCCCGCAAGGCACGAAAGCCCGCCACGACCAGACGCAGATTGGTGGTCGCCGTCCATAGCAGGCGTGCCAGGAAAGAGCGGCGCGGCACCGGACGGGTCGATAGCCGGATCTCGCTCAACGAACCCCTGCCCCGCGTCTCCTGCCGGGTCGAGCCCTCGCCCGAGGCCAGGCCGATCAGCGTCACCTCGTGGCCCTGCTCGGCCAGCGCGCGCGCGCGCATCTGCATGTACTGGCCGACGGCGCCGAAATCGGGCGGCAGCCAGTCGGCGATGATGACAACCCGGCGCTCGGACGCGAGATCGAACGGACTATGCTCCAACAGATCACTCATCCGCCGGCATCCCCGGCACGATCCGCGCGGCCGACCGAGCGGTAAAGCGTCTCCATGCGGCGCGCGATCGTCGGCCAGCCATATTGCCCGACAACGACAGCACGGCCGCTCTCGCCCATGATGCGGCTTCGCGCGGGATCGCCAAGCAGCGCATTGAGCCCGTCGGCAATGGCCGCCGGTATAGGATCGACAACCAGGCCGGCCTCGGCATCGTGGACGATTTCCGACATGCCGACATCGGCCGTCGTCAGAACCGGAACGCCGCGGCGCATCGCTTCGAAGGCCGCGAGGCCGAAATTCTCCGACAACGAGGTCATGGCGAACACCCGCGCCGCAGTGAACAGCGCCTCCTTGTCGACGCCCGCGACGTGACGGGCGAGGATCGTCACCCGTCCCGAAACGCCGAAGCGTTCGGCCTCGGCCGCCAGGAAGGCAGCGTGCCCGTCGGCATCGTCGCCGGCGATCACGACGCGCGCCGCCGGTGCAAGCGACAGGGCCGCGATCAGCCGGTCGAGCCCCTTCTCCCAGCTGATGCGGCCGAGTGCCAGGACCGGCGGACTGCCGCCGACGGCAGCCGCCACGTCGGGCGACAGCGCCGCCGCTGAAGGCGCCGGCGGGTCGTCGACGCCGTGTGGGATCGTGGCAATGGGCGGCAGCTTCCAGCCGAATCCCGCAAGGTGTGCCGCCTCGACCGCCGACGTGGCGTGAATGGCGGCGGCGCCTTCCAGGTTGGCGCGCTCCACCAGGGCGATCCACGCCGCCTTCGTCCAGCGACTCTTGCGGCGCATCAGTTCAGGCACCAGCATGCCCCGCGGCGATATCACGTACGGCACCCGGTGCGCCCGTGCGGCCCGGGCACCGGCCCAGATCGGCCACAGATAGACGGCATGGAGATGAACGGCGTCGAAACCCGCGACCTGTCGCGCCAGCGCGCGCGCCATCGGCGGCGACCAGTACAGGCGGCGCAGCAGGCGGCTCGGAAAGTATGTCACCTTGACGCCCTCGAGATCGACCGGGCTCAGCAGCGGCACGGCACTGTCCTGATCACCATCGACATTCGTGGTGAAGACGTGAACGTCGTGGCCGAGCGCCGCAAGCGCGCGACAGAGAGCGTGGACCGTGCGGATCGGACCGCCGTATCGAACTGCGGGCAAATAGGTCGGTACGACGTGAAGCAGGCGCAAGGACGATCCGGCGGCAGTCAGGACTGATGCGGCTGGGCCCCGCCGGCACGGGCGTAGAGCCACTTGAGGCCGATCGGCAGCGCGTATTTCACCAGCGCCCAGTAGACGAGGAAGAACATGATGGTCGCGCCGAACATCTTGGGCAGGGATATTTCGACACCCGAGCCCGCCACGTTGTAGACGAACGCCAGCACGATGCCCTGCCGCACCATCCAGGGCAGCCTCGATCGCATGAAATGGCGGATAACGAAGGCCATCATCAGACCCACCGCCGCAATGCCCAGCAGCATCCCCGGAAAACCAAAGTCGGCGTAGTTCTCCGCCATGTAGCCGACGCTGATCGATGTTGAGCCGCGGATCACCTCGAACGGATCGGCGCCGGTCAGGCGGGCGAAGACCTCGGTGTCGGAGAGCGCCGCCTTGCCGGGAAAGAGGATGCGCGGCTTGAAGACGTGATCGAAGGCACTCTGCCATTGCCCCACGCCCGTAGCCCCCTCACGAGCCACCTGCTGGTAGTCGATCACCGATCCGAAAATGTCCACGTAGGCGAAACGGGTGAGCAGCGCGTAGGAGGCCTGACCCCAGTCGATGTTTTGCGGATTGGCAGCCTGCGAACCGAGATAGGCCAGTCGTTCCGACAGCGGCATTGTGATGTGCTGAGATTCCTCGCCGCCAGTCGCGTACTCGCGGTAGTCCATCTTCACCGCGGTCCAGAAAAGCCCCAGCCCCACCAGGACGGTGAGCCACAGGATGCCACCGAGAATCGACCCAGCGCGCAATGCCAGGCGAGCCGCGATTGCCGCGATCAGCAGATAAACGAACACGCCACGGAAATCCGACAGCATGCCGCTGAATCCGATCAGGATCTCGAACAGTACCGCGGCCATCATGAACTTGCCGCCGCGGCCGGTCGACATGACGGTGACGAACAGCAGGAACTCGGCCACGATCTTGAGTCGCGATACCGCTTCGAACTGCTGGCTGAGGCCGGGGATAAGCCGGCTCGCATAGGTGCAGGCGACCGCCAGGACCAACGTTGCACAATAAAGAACGAAAAGATCCGTCGGCCGCCATTCGAGGTGGGCGTGCTCGTCCTCCGGCGCCGGCTTGGGAATCCCGCCGAGCATGGCGCGAAACACGCACGCCAGAATCACGAGGCTCGCGAGCATGTACCAGTAGGCATGGACGATACCGGACCCGAAGGGGCCTGCCCCCAGAGCCTCGCCCTCGACCATCGACTGCAGAATGCGGGCATAGGCCTGGGACCACTGCCAGAGGAAAATGTAGACCACCGCAGCCGGCATCGTCGGCTTGGCCACGATGCTGAGGGTGATCCAGGGCACGAAGCCACCCACCGCCATCGCCAGCGGATCGAGTGAAAACGGCGATATCAGAAGCAGCAGCATCCCCAC
>CAMARK010000158.1 GCA_945860205.1 Reyranella massiliensis 521
GAAGTGGTGCTCCACCATGAAGAACTGCCGGAAGCCCAGCCGGTCGGCCTCGACCACATACTCGATGAAGCTCGCGTAGCCCTGGCTGTCCTCGAGGCCGACGCCGCGCTTGGTTCGCGCGCCGCCGAACAGTCCGAACTGCATGTCCCGTCCTTTCGACCGACTTGATCTTGCCGTCATGCTGGACTTGGCCGGGGCGGAAGGAAATGGCGAAATCGCCGGCCGACTTCGCGCTGCAGCAATTCGGTGGCCTCGGCGGGAAGGAGCGTTGTCGCGATTTGGCGGGCTGGCTATGCTGCCGCACAATAAAGAAAATCCAGGAGGAGACGGGCAATGAAGTCTGGTCGTATTCACCGGCGTACCGTTGTCGCCGGCGCTCTCGCCGCAGGTGTCGCGTTCCCGGTCCTCGCGCAGCAGGGACCGATCAAGATCGGCATGAGCATGCCGCTGACCGGCGGCCTCGCGGCCGGCGGCAAGTCGGCGCTGATCGGTATCGAGGTCTGGCGCGACGACATCAATGCAAAAGGCGGGCTGCTCGGCCGCAAGGTCGAGCTGATCGTCTACGACGACAAGTCGAGCGCCTCGGAGACTCCGGCGATCTATTCCAAGCTGCTGGACGTCGACAAGGTCGATCTCCTGTTCGCGCCCTATGCGACCGTGCCGACGGCGCCAATCATGCCGATGGTGAAGCAGCGCGACCTGCTGCTGATGGGCAATTTCTCGTTCCAGGTGAACCGCACCGTCAAGCACGACAAGTGGTTCAACAATGCGCCATGGGGTCCGGCCGACTCCTGGGCGCGCGGCTTCGTCGATCTCGGCATGAAGGCCGGCGCCAAGACAATCGCGCTGATCGGCGCCGATCAGGAATTCGCCCAGAACCTGATGAGGATCGCCAAGGAGGTCGCCACCGAGAAGGGCGTCAAGGTCGTCTACGAGCAGAGCTATCCGCCGGCGACGGCCGAGTTCTCCGCCATGGTGCGGGCGATTCGCGCCGCCCGGGCCGACATGGTGTTCGTCTGCTCCTATCCGCCCGACTCGGTCGGTCTGCTGCGCGCGATCAACGAGATCGGCATCGGCGACACCGTCAAGTTGTTTGGTGGCGGCATGGTCGGCCTGCAGTTCAGCAGCGTCATGGAATCGATGGGCTCGCTGCTGAACGGCGTGGTGAACTACAATTCGTGGCTGCCCGAGAAGTCGATGGAGTTCACCGGCACCAAGGATTTCTTTGTGAAGTACCAGAAGCGCGCCGGCGAGGCCAAGGTCGACCCGCTGGGCTACTATCTCGCGCCTTTCGGCTATGCCATGGGCCAGATGGTCGAGCAGGCGGCGAACGCCACCAAGTCGCTCGACCACAAGAAGCTCGCCGACTTCCTGCGCACCAACGAAATGCAGACGATCGTCGGCCCCATCGTGTTCGGTCCCGACGGCGAGCGCAAGGAATCGGCGACGCTGATGGCGCAGTTCCGCGGCGTCACCGACAAGAACATCGAGCAGTTCCGCGAGCCGGGTAAGCAGATCATCCTGTTCCCCGAGAAGTGGAAGACGGGCGAACTCATCCAGCCGTTCGAGAAGGCGCGGAAGTAGCGGACACGGGCGGCAACGCCGGTGTTTTCCTGGGAGCTGCTGGGCGACGCCCTCGTGCTGGGCACCATGGTCGGCTGCTTCTATGCCGCCGTCAGCATCGGTCTTTCGATATCCTTCGGCCTGCTGGATGTGCCGAACGTGGCCCATCCGGCCCTGCTCGTGCTGGCTTCGTACGGCGCCTGGCTGCTGGGCGACTTCGACATCGACCCGATCCTGGCCGGGCTGCTCCTGATGCCGGTCTTCTTTGTCCTGGGCATCGCGCTTTACCGGACCTACCACGAAACCTTCGAGAAGCGCGGCAGCGACGCCGGCGTGCGCGGTCTCGCGTTTTTCTTCGGTATCGCCTTCATCATCGAAGTCGGCATCATCATGGCCTTCGGCGTCGACCAGCGCACGGTGCAGGCCTTCTACATCGGCAAGAGCATCGAGATATTTGAGATTCGCATCCCGATGCGCATGGTCGTGGCCTTTGTGATGGCCCTGCTGCTGTCGCTGGCGTTGACGTTCTACCTGTCGAAGACCTTCCTCGGCCGCGCCATCCGCGCGGTGGCGCAGGACGAGGGCGCGCTCCGGCTGATGGGGGCCGACCCTGTCGCCATCAAGCAATGGGCCTTCGGCATCGCGACAGCGGTGGTGGCGCTCGCTGGCGCACTGCTGATCATCGTCCAGCCAGTCGAGCCGACACTCGATCGTGCCTATATCGGCCGCACCTTCTGCGTCGTGGTGATGGCGGGGCTGGGCAGCATGTCGGGAACGCTGCTGGCCGGCATCATCCTGGGCGTGGCCGAGACCGTCGTGCTCACCATGTTCGGCGCCTCGTGGGCGCCCGCCATTTCCTTCACCCTGCTGCTGATCGTCCTGGGCGTCCGGCCCCAGGGCTTGTTCGGAAGATAATGATGCGGGGAGCAGGTTTCTGGATCGGCGCGGCCGTCTTCATCGCGCTGGCCTTCGCCATGGCACTCACGATCCGCAACGAATATGCCTTCTTCGCGGGTTTCGTCGTCCTGCAGTTCATCGTACTGGCCACGGCCTGGAACATCCTGGGCGGCTATGCCGGCTATGTGAACTTCGGCACCAGCGCCTTCTTCGGCGTCGGCGTCTACACCGCCGTCTTTCTCCTGAAGGCTGTGGCCGCGCCGCTCTGGATCCAGATCGGGGTGGCCGCCCTCGTCGGCACGGCGCTGGGCCTGGGCGTCGGCCTCCTGACGCTCAGGCTGCGCGGCATCTTCTTCTCCATTGCCACGGTCGCCATCACCATCATCGCCGAAACGCTGATCACCAACTGGAAGTTCGTGGGAGGTGCGACAGGCGTTCAGCTGCTGCGGCCGCCGGTGACGCCGCCCTTCGATTCCTACATTAAAATGCTGTTCGTAATCGCTGCCATCATGGTGGTGATCGCCGTTGCCCTGGCGCGCTATGTCCAGAACTCGGGCATCGGCCGTGGGCTGCGCGCCATTCGCGACGATGAGATCGCCGCCGAATGTTCCGGCGTGCCGACGCTCAACCTCAAGCTGGTGGCCTGCGCGCTCTCCGGCGCCCTGATGTGCGCCGCCGGTGCGCCGTCGGCCATGTATCTGCAGTTCGCCGATCCGGTTTCCGCGTTCAACCTCAACTATTCCGTGTCGGCGCTCGCCATGTCGCTGATCGGGGGGACTTCGCACTGGATCGGGCCGGTGCTGGGCGCGATCCTGCTGGCCACCACGCAGCAACTCCTGACCGTGACGATCTCGTCCGAGATCAATGTGCTGGTACTGGGCGTGATGCTGGTGCTCTTCGTGGTGGTGGCGCCCGAGGGCATCATTGGCCTGGCACGAAAGGTCTGGCGGCTGATCCGCCGGAGATCGCCATGAGCGAGGTCCTGCTGCGTGTTGACGGCGTGTCGAAGCGGTTCGGTGGCTTCACGGCGCTGGAGGGCATCAGCGTCGACATCCGGCCCGGCGAGCGTTTCGGCCTGATCGGGCCGAACGGCTCGGGCAAGACGACGCTGATCAACTGCATCTCCGGCGTACTGCCGAGCGACGGCGGCTCGATCCGGTTCGACGGCCACGACATCACGCGCCTGCCGGCCTACAAGCGGACCCGCCGCGGCATCGCCCGTAGCTTCCAGGTGCCGCGGCCGTTCAGGAGCATGACGGTGCTCGAGAATCTCCTGGTCGCGATCGATTTCGCGGTGATCGGCCATGGTCTTTCGACCCGCCAGGCCGACGACGAGGTTTTCGCGATCCTGGAAAAGATTGGCCTGGCCGACAAGGCGCACATCTCGTCTGGCCAGCTCTCCCAGGTCGAGTTGCGCAAGATGGAGCTGGCACGCGCCATGGCGGCGCGTCCCAAGCTGCTGATCTCCGACGAGGCGATGGCCGGGCTCGCCGGATCGGAAGTCGACGAGGTTCTCGACGTGCTGCTGAAACTGAACGCCGAGGGCATCACCGTGATCATGATCGAGCACATCATGCAGGCGGTGATGCGCTTCTCGGAGCGCGTGATGTGCCTCGATGCCGGCCGTATCATCTGCGAAGGCACGCCCCAGGCGGTGATGAACGACAAACGCGTGCAAGAGGCCTACCTTGGCGCTTAAGCTCACCGTGTCCGGCCTCGACGCACGCTATGGCGCGGTGCGGGCGCTGAACGGCGCGTCGATCGAGGTCAATGCCGGCGAGACCGTGGTGCTGCTCGGCACCAACGGTAACGGCAAGAGCACCCTGATGAAGTGCCTGATGGGGGTGGTGCGGCCGACGTCGGGCACGATCGTGCTCGAGATCGACGGCCAGACGCATGACGTCACCCGCCTGCCGACCGAGGAGATCGTCGGGCTCGGCGTGGCGCTTGTGCCCGAGGGCCGGCGCCTCTTCCCCAAGCTGACGGTCGAGGAGAACCTGATGCTGGGCGCCTACCGCAAGAGCGCGCGGGCCCAGATCGCCGGCAACCTGGCGTTCGCTTACGAAGCCTTCCCCGTACTGGTCGAGCGGCGCCGCCAGCTTGCCGGCACGATGTCGGGTGGCCAGCAGCAGATGCTGGCTATCGCGCGCGCGCTGATGTCGTCGCCGCGTCTGCTGCTGATCGACGAGCCGTCGGTTGGCCTGTCGCCGCTCCTGGTTTCCCAGACCATCTCCAAGATCGAGGAATTGAAGCAGCGCTTCGGCCTGACCGTGCTGATGGCCGAACAGAACTTCCACCAGGCGGTAAGGATCGCCGATCGAGGCTACATCATCGTGCATGGTGCGATAGCCTTCGAGGGCAAGACCGTTGCCGAGTTGCGGTCGAACGAGATCGTCAAGCAGCTTTACCTCGGCGGCGGCTAGATCGGTCGCCTGACTACAGTAGCCTGAATTAAGTTCCCGGGAGGAAACGATGAGCTACGACCTCGTGATCAAGAACGGCACCGTGGTCGACGGCACGGGCAAGAAGCGCTACCAGGCCGATGTCGCGATCGCCGATGGCAAAGTCGCGGAGATCGGCAAGGTGACGGAAGGGGCAAAGCGCACCATCGACGCGCATGGCCTCGTCGTGGCGCCGGGCTTCGTCGATCCGCATACGCATTACGACGCGCAGATCTGCTGGGACGGCGCGGTCACGCCCTCGTCGTGGCACGGCGTCACCTCGGTGGTGATGGGCAATTGCGGCGTCGGCATCGCGCCCTGCAAGCCCGAGACCCGAGAGATCGCCATGAAGGATCTGGTGAACGTCGAAGGCATCCCGTTCGACGTGCTGAACAAGGGCATCACCTGGGACTGGGAGACGTTCCCCGAGTTCATGGACGCCGCTGCCGCGCGCAAGCCCTCGCTCAATCTCGCCTTCATCGCGCCGCTCACGCCCTTCCGCCACTATGTGATGGGCGAGGCCTCGATGGACCGCGCCGCGACGCCGGAGGAGACGCATCAGATCGCCAAGCTGATTGGCGAGGCGGTCGACGCTGGCGCGCTGGGCTTCTCCTCGACGACACTCAACCAGCATATGGGCTTCGAGGGCAAGCCGCTGGCCTGCCGAAACGCCAGCCGCGAGGAAATGAAGGCCTACGCCAATCAGCTCAAGAAGCGCGGTAAGGGTGCCATCGAGATCGCGCTGACGCGCCAGGTCGGTGTTCTTGAAGAGGACCAGTGCGAGTTGCTGGACTTCCTGCTCGAGGAGAGCGGCCGTCCGGTGACTTTCATCGCGCTGTTCGACCGCGACGATATTCCCGAGGCGGTGCGCGACACGCTGCGCCGCGCGGCACCCCAGATCGCCAAGGGCGCGCGGCCGCAGACCTCACCGCTGCCGCTCACGCGCGAATGCAACATGGACAATCCCTTCGCCTTCGCTGCCTTCCCGGCCTGGAAGCGCGTGTTCGCCGACACCTCGAAAGAAGCGCAGAAGAAGGTCTATGCCGATCCGGCCTTCCGCGCGCAGTTCCGCGCCGACCTCAAGAACCCGACTGGTTTCAGCGACTGGCGCCGTGTCGTGGTCCACGATGTGCGCAACCCGGCGCTAAAACATCTGGAGCGTAAGTCGATCGCCGAGATCGGCGCGTTGCAAGGCAAGGACAGCGTCGATGCCTTCCTCGATGTCGTGCTGGCCGACGATCTCGATACCGAACTCACCATCTCCTCGTGGAACACGCGCGAGGACCGCATGCGCGAGCTGTTGAACAATCCCGCCATCCTGATGGCGCTGGGCGACGGCGGTGCGCATGTCGACATGCTCTGCGACGCGGGCTACCCGACCTACCTGCTGGGCACCTGGGTGCGCGAGAAGGAAGCGATCACGCTGGAGGAGGGTGTGCGCAAGCTCACTTCCGATCCCGCCGATCTCTTTGGCTTGAAGGATCGAGGCCGCCTCAAGAAAGGCGTGCCTGCCGACGTGGCGATCTTCGATCCCGCCGCGATCGGCTCGTCCAACCATGGCGAGCGCCGCCATGACCTGCCGGGCGGCGCCAAGCGCATCGTGATGCCGTCGCGCGGCGTCGAATACACGGTGGTGAACGGCGCGGTCACCTGGGAGCAGGGCAAGCTCACCGACGCGAAGGCGGGAAGGGTGCTGCGCGGCTAGGCAGCACCGTCTGCATTTTGAAAATCTGCCGGCCCCTTGAGCGGCGGGCAGTGAAGGATTAAACCGGCACTATGGCAGGCAGCGGATTGTCGTCTAGGCGTTGGGGTTGCGCCCGGCGCCACACCGCCCGGTATCATCGACAAGCTTAACCGCGAGACGGTGGCGGCGCTCAGGAACCCCGAGACTACCGGGAAGCTTGCCAAGCTCGGCGCCGATATGGCGCCCATGACCCCGCCCGGGTGGATGCCTATGTCGCCAAGGAGATGGGCGTCATCAAGGAACTGGTGAAGACCGCGAAGATCCCGACGACCTGACGCAGTCAGAAATCGAGGACATAGACGATGGCAAGATCACACCCTGTAGACACCCATGTCGGCGCGCGGATGCGTCAGCGGCGCACCTTGCTCGGCATGAGCCAGACCAAGCTCGGCGATGCCGTCGGGCTGACGTTTCAGCAAATTCAAAAATACGAACGTGGCTCCAATCGCATCGGGTCGAGCCGGCTGTACGAGTTCGCCAAGGTGCTGGACGTGCCGGTGTCGTATTTCTTCGACGAGATGCCAGCCAATGTGCTGGCCGGCCG
>CAMARK010000159.1 GCA_945860205.1 Reyranella massiliensis 521
CTTGGACTTGGCCGACATCGACCTGACCGGCATTCACCAGCTGAATGGTGTTGCCCGAGCCGCGGCCGTCCTGGATGTCGACCTCAAGGCCGACCGCCTTGAACATGCCCTGCTGGTTGGCCAAATGCATGGCCGCCTGGACGCCCCACGGCGCGAAATCGAGGCGCACCGACAGCTTTTCCTGCGCTGCCACTCCGCTTGCCAACGGACCCGCGAATATCGCCGCGACGGCCATCGCAGCCGTCACCCCACCCCATGAAATCCTGCTCATCCCTGTCTCCTTTCACCAGATTGCGCCGCCGGCACGTCCTGCCCCTCCGGCTGCGGATGCACGAGATAGGCCAGCACCATGTCGGCCACATGCCGCCGCCTGGCGGCAACGCGACGCGGCGTCACCAACGGGCGATCAAGCAGCCAAGACAACGTGTGCTGGTTGGACAGAAAGAAGTAGGCCAAGCCTGAGATCGACAGGTAGAGATCGATCACATCGACCTTGCGCCGGAAAATGCCCTCGGACTGACCACGTTTCAGGATCTTCTGGAGCGTGTCGAGCAGGTTTCCGTAGAGAGGCTTGACCATGGTCGAGCGCCGTAGATGGCGCGCATTATGGATGTTCTCGACGCTCATCAGCCGGATCAGCTCGGGCGTGGCGACGAAATGGTCGAAGGTGTTGGTGACCAGCCGGCGCATCGCCTGCTCCGGCAGCAGCGCGAGCAGTTCCTCGTCCCGCTGGTTGGCGCGCAGTCCTGCCCAGATGCCCTCGATCACCGCCAGGTAGAGGTCTTCCTTGGAACCGAAGTAGTGATAGAGCAAGTTCTTGTTGACCGCGCATGTCTCGGCGATCCGGTCCATCCTCGCGCCGCTCAACCCATGGGCGACGAATTCGGTCTGCGCGACCGCGAGGATGTGCGCACGCGTCGCCGCCGCGTTGCGCGTACGGCGGGGCGGAGACGGGACCTCGACGACCTGCATTGATCCGCCGCCTCAGGCTGCCGTCGCAACCGGTCGTGCGCGCCGTGCGGTGTGCAAGGAAGCGGTGGCGTCGCCATCGATCGCCCCTGCGGTCGTGAACACCACGGCATGGAATCGCTCGGCATAGTCGCGGGTGATCTTGCCTTCGAGATGGTCCTCCAAGACCGCTTCCGGCGGCCGGTCCAGCGGATCGCCGAAGCCGCCGGCGCCGGCCTGCTCGTGGACGATCACGGTGTCCTGCAGGATGCTTGTGGTGATCTTGCCAGGGAGCGGCCGACGCTCGCCGGCTATCTCGATGTAGTTGCGCGAGCAACCTCCCGGTTCCCCGCCGGACAGTCCATACGGCGCGAAGTCGACGCGGTCGCTGCGCAGCTGCAGCAGCGCTTCGGGGGCAAGGATGCGATAGGTCCGCCGGATGCCGACGCCACCGCGATAGCGACCGGCGCCACAGCTGTCGGTCACGAAAGCGTACTCCTCGATGCGCACGGGATGCTCGGCCTCCATGACCTCGACCGGCATGTTGGAAAGATTCTGCGAGGCGTTGGTCACCGCCTCCAGACCGTCCTTGTCCGGCCGCCCGCCCCAGGCGCCGCAGATCATGTCGACGATGATGAAGGGCTCGCGGTTTGGCCTGAGCCCGCTGATACAGATCACGCTGTTGCCCCCCTCGCCCGCCGCCGGCACCTTGTCCGGCACGATCTGCGCCAGCGCGCCCAGCATGGCGTCGAAGACGCGATAGCCGGTAAGCGCGCGGGCCGCGCAGGCACCGGGCATCGACACGTTGAGGATCGACGATTCGGGCGCCGTCACATCGACACAGCGGAACAGGCCCACGTTGTTTGGAATGTCCTTGGCCAGCACGCAGCGCACACTGAGATAAGTGAGCGAGCGGGTGAAGCTCAAAGTCGAGTTGAGCGCGCCCCGCACCTGCTGCGAGGAGCCGGCATAATCGACGGCGAGCGTGCCGTCGTCGCGCACTGTGATGGCGACGGAGATCGCAATCGGCGCGTCGGACAGTCCATCGTTGTCAATATGGTCGGTGAAGCGCCAGGTTCCTTTCGGCCAGGTCAGGATCTCCGCCCGCGTCATGCGCTCAGCATAATCGAGCAGCTCCTGCATGTAGGCATCGAGCTCGTTGGCGCCGTAGCGCTCCATAAGCTTCTGCAGCCCGCGGCGCCCGACCTGGGCGGCGGCATACTGGGCTGCAAGATCGCCCAGCACACGGTCGGGCACGCGCACGTTGATACGAATCAGCTTCTCGAGAGTGCGATTGATGACGCCGCGCTCATAGAGCTTGAGCGGCGGCATGCGCAGGCCTTCCTGATAGATCTCGGTCGAATCGGAAGCGTTGGAGCCTGGCACACGGCCGCCGACGTCGGTGTGGTGACAGATCACGACGGCGAAGGCCCGGCGCACGCCGTCGTGAAAGATCGGCATAAACATGAAGATATCGGGCAGATGCATGCCGCCGTGATAGGGATCGTTCATGATCACGACGTCGCCGTCGTGCAGGTCGTCGGCGAAGGCGGTCAGCACCGATTCCATGGCTTCGGGAATGGCGCCGAGATGCTGGGCGATGGTCTTGGCCTGCGCCACCATCTGGCCGTCAGCGGCGCACAGCGCCGCCGAGAAGTCCATGACGTCCTTGACGATCTCGGACCGAGCGATTCGTACCACCGTGTAGGCCATCTCATCGGCGATCGAATCGAGGCCATTCTTGACGACGGCGAAGGTGATCGGATCGATCTTCATGGGGTAATCTCCACGACAATGCAGCCGATTGAGTCGCAATAGACGGTGGCGTCCGGCGGCACGACGACGGTGGCGTCGAACTCCTCGACGATCAAGGGGCCGGGACGAGCAACGCCGCCGAGAGCGTCTCGGCCGACGATCGGCACCGACACGGCCGGCTCGCCGCGGGCGAACGACACGGCACGACTCGTGGCCCCCGAGCTGCCGGCGCGTGGCGCGATCTTCATGTCGGCGAAATCCAGCCGGTTATCCCGCAGACCGCGGCCGATGGCGCGGAGCTTCATCAGCTCGACGGGCGTCGTGTCAAGATAGCCGTAGGTCTTGAAGTACTCTGCCGCGAAGCGCTCGCGCAACTGCTCCAGATCGTCGCCGTCCAGCGGCACGGTGAGCTCGCTGGCCTGGCCCTCGTGGCGCAGGTCCGCCTCGAAGACGACCACGCGGCGGTCGGGTCGGTAGCCGTCGACGGCGAGGCGGGCATCGACGTCCACGGCCACGCCCTGCCGCAGGCGCGCCAGCTCGACAGCATCCAGGCGGTCGAGGCGGCACACGACGGTGGCCAGCGCAATGTGCTCGACGTCACTCGCCAGCATGCCGACTGAGCAGAACACCCCGGAGAGCGGCGGCACGACGACCCGGGGGATGCCGAGCTGACGGGCAAGGTCGAACGCATGGACGCCGCCATTGCCGCCGAAAGCCATCAGCGTGAGATCGCGCGGATCGCGGCCACGCTCGACGGTGACGGCGCGCACGGCCCGCGCCATGTTGGCATTGGCCACGGCGCGGATGCCGTGAGCGGCATCGGCGACATCGAGGCCGAGCGGAGTCGCGAGATGCTCGGCGATCGCCTTCTCGCTCAGCGCCTTATCGATTGCCAGTCGCCCACCCGCGAGGCTGTTGGGATTGATGAAGCCCAGCACGACGTTGGCGTCGGTCACGGTCGGCCGGTCGTTGCCGAGACCGTAGCAGGCCGGCCCCGGAATCGCGCCGGCCGACTGCGGACCGACCACCAGCAGGCCACCCTTGTCGATGCCGGCGATCGAGCCGCCACCGGCGCCCACCTCGGCGATGTCGATCGCCGGCACCTTCAGCATGTAGCCGCCGGCCTTGATGAACCGGCTCGAGGTCGAGATGCCATCGCGAAACTCATACTCGGACGTCATGGTCGGCCGGCCGTCCTCGACGATCACCGCCTTGGCCGTCGTGCCGCCCATGTCGAAGACGATGACGTCGCGGTCGCCGCGCGCCGCGCCGAGCCGAGCGGCGCCGATCACGCCACCGGCGGGTCCAGAGGCGACGGCGAGCACCGGCTTTTCGCAGATGGTTTTCGCGGGCAGCATGCCGCCATTGGATGTCATAACGAGGATGGGGGCGGAAACACCGATATCGCGCAGGCCGGTCTCGAGCCGTTGCAGGTAACGCTGCATTGCAGCCAGCAGGTAAGCATTGACCACCGTCGTACTCGTCCGCTCGTATTCCTTGATCTCGGGCAGGACGGCGCAGGAACTCGTCACCAGCAAACCGGGGATGGCCTCGCGCAACAAGGCCTCGGCCTGCTGCTCGTGCGCCGGATTGCGATAGCTATTCAGAAAGGCGATTGCGATCGCTTCGATGCCGTCGGCGACTAGCGCGCGTCCGGCCGCGACGACGGCGGCAGTGTCGAGGGGCGTGATGATCGAGCCGTCGGCGGCCATCCGCTCAGCGACCTCGAGGCGATGACGACGCGCCACCAGCGGCTTCGGCTTCACCCAGGTAAGGTCGAACATGTCGGGCATGCGGATGCGCCCGATCTCGAGCACGTCGCGAAAGCCGCGCGTGGTGATCAAGCCGGTGCGCGCGCCGGTCCGTTGCAGGATAGTGTTTGAGCCGACGGTCGTGCCGTGCATCACCTCAGTTACGCCTGCCGGATCGAGGCCGAGCTCGGCCAGCAGCTGGGCCACGCCCTCGATCACTGCGCGGCTTGGATCGTCGGGCGTCGAGGAGATTTTGCTTTGATGAATGCGTCCATCGGCAGTCGCAAGCGCGATGTCAGTGAAGGTGCCGCCGATATCGATCGCGACCTTGCTTGCCGCCGCAGCCCCACCCTCCGGCATGCCATCCCCTTTAACTAACTATCTAGTCAATTGTGAGGGCCGCTTGGCTGTGCCGTCAAGGGCCCTTGGGCTGCGTCCCCGTGGGAACATGGAGGACAGCCCGGAAGACGTCACTGTCCCAGGGCATTCCGTCGGCCAGCGCGCGGGTCTCGGCAAGGTGCGCGGCACTCGACTGGGTGTGGTCGGTCAGCGGCCGTTCGTGGGCTTCCCAGGCAGCAAGCGCGGCGGGCAGATCAGTGCGACTCACACCCTTGACGGCGACGGCGAGGCCCAGCGCATTCATCATGGCACATCCCGCGCCCTGGGCCAGGGTCGGTGGCATGGCGTGGGCGGAGTCGCCAACAATGGCGACACGGCCAGACGACCAGCGGTCGAGCCGTGTCGTCTCGTAGACGTCGTAGCGACCCTTCGCGCCGATCGCCTCTAGCACCGGCCGCAGGTCCGGGAAGCACGAAGCCCAGATGTCGGGGTCGACCGGGATCGCCGACGCCGCGGCATCGGTGACAGGCGCCATCATGGCCATGTAGAGCGAGTCGCCGCCGCACGGCGTGTAGAGGATGCGGAGCGTGCGCGGCGCAAAGGCCCAGAAATCATTGACCTCATCCCACCGACCACCCACGAGCGGCCCTCGTGGCACCAGGACGCGGATGATGCCGTCGATGTACTTCTTGCGCGTGCCCAGCAGAGCCAGCGACTCACGTACCGCCGAGCGAACGCCATCGGCGCCGATCACCAGATCAGCCTGCAGACGACGCCCATCGGCCAGGTGAAGCACGCCGTCTGGCGAGGCGCCCACGGCGGCGGAGTTCGTAACCAATTCGACTCCCGCCCGGCGTGCTGCCGCAAGTATCGCGCCATAGAGATGCTGGCGCGACATGGTGAGAAGGCGAAAGTGTCCTTCCACATTGACCTTGGAAAAGGACATGCAGACGCCGTCCCGCTCGGTCCGGTAACCCGGGGCGGCATAGGCGCCGTCGGCCACTGCGTCATAGGCACCGATCGCCTGCAGCACGCGCAGGCCGTTGTCCCAGATGAAGATGCCGGCGCCAAAGGCGCGCAGCTCGACATCGACCTCGTGGACGCGAGCCGTCCAGCCGCGATGACTAAGCGCGATCGCGGTCACCAGACCGGCGAAACCCGCGCCGGCGATCTCGGCATGCATGCTCGTCGTCCGCCTAGATCCGTATCGTCATTCGGCGGCGGCCAGGTTCTTGCCACCGAGCAGGCCGAGTTCAGCTACTCGCTCCTGGGTGTAGAGATCGCTCCAGTTGATCCAGGATTTGTCGGTGACGAGGTTGGGATCGTAGCCACGCTCGGGGATCTGCATGCGCTTGCCGCCTATATGGACGTGGCGAATCCGCTTCTTATCCTGGAGCAGGGCGATGTTGTCGATGGGCGAGCCCTCGACAGCGATAAAATCGGCTTGGCGACCTGGCGCCAATACACCGAGCTTGTCGCCGCGCGCCAGGAAGCGCGAAGCGACTTCGGTGGCAGACCGTAGCGCCTCGGCCGGCGTAAAGCCGAGATCGCGTACGAAGATTTCAAGCTCGCGCGCGTGCCACTCGCCATAGGGAGTAACGGCAAAGCCACTGTCGGTACCGGTCATCATAGGGATGCCGGCCTTGCGCGCCCGCTGCAGGTTGGAGCAGGCGATCTCGTACTCCCGGAGCGTATTTTCGATGCGGCCTTTGGTGGCGGCACGCTCGTAGGGTTGCGTGAAGTCGATGATGTTGCGCGGGAAAGTCATTGTCGGACCGATGGCGGAACCCGACTTGACCATCGCGTCGAGGCATTCGTCATCGAGATAGTAAGCGTGGAAGATCAGGTCGACGCCGGCACGCGCCGAATATAGTATGGCCTCGCGACCGCGGGCATGAACCACCACCTTGCGGCCGAGGCGCTGGGCCTCGGTTACCATGGTCGTCGTCTCGTCTTGGTTGAAGGCAGCGATCAGCTCACCGTCGGGTCTAGTCTGGAATCCGTCCATGGCAATCTTGATGCAATCGACGCCATTCTTGACCTGGACGCGAATCTCTTCGACCGCCTCGTCCTTGCTGGCGACCAGCCGACCGATCGAGGTATCGGGAGCACCGATCCAGCTAGGATACCAGTCGGTTAGTCCCTGACGCGAAGTGATATAACGGCCGGCCGCGGTGACGCGAGGTCCGTCGAACAGGCCGGCCGTGATGGCATCG
>CAMARK010000160.1 GCA_945860205.1 Reyranella massiliensis 521
AGGAGAAATTCACCGTCACCGAGGCCAAGACCATGCACCTGACGGAGATCCAGGATCTCTCACGCCAGAAGCCGATCGACATCGCCTTCGTGTCGATGAAGTCCTACGACACCGAATGGGCGACGGCGCTGATCAAGCAGTACCTGGCCCCGGACGGCTACATCGTGTCGCTGCAGAATTGCCTGAACGAGGAACGCATCGCGGGCATCGTCGGCTGGGGCAAGACGGTGGGCATGGTGGCCTCGCTGATCTCGGTCGACATGTACGAGCCCGCCCGCATCCGCCGCACCGTCGCCAAGGGCGGCGACAAGCACACTGTGTTCCGCGTCGGCGAGGTCCATGGCCGCATCACCAAGCGCGTCGAGGAGCTGCGGGAGATGGTGGGCCGCATCGACAGCGCCAAGACCACGACCAACCTGTGGGGCGAGCGCTGGTCCAAGCTCTGCCAGAACGGCATGAAGAACGGCGTCTCGGCCGCGACCGGCCTCACTGGCGCCGACTGCGACCGCAACGATGCCATCCGCCGCTTCTCCATCAAGCTCGGCGGCGAGGCCGTGCGCGTCGGCCAGGCGCTGGGCTACCACATCGAGAAGATCGGCAAGTTCGAACCCGAGACGCTGGCCCGGGCATCGGAGGGCGACAAGGCCGCGCTCGACGAAGTCGAGACGCTCCTGCGGCCGGGCTCCAACATCAATCCCAACCCGCGGGCCGACATCCAGCGCCCGTCGATGGCCCAGGACATCCGCAAGGGCCGCCGCACCGAGATTGAATTCATGAACGGCTACATTGCCGAGCGCGGCAATTACATCGGCGTCGCCGCTCCCACCCACACCAAGCTGACCGAGATCGTGAAGAGGGTGGAGCGGCAGGAGATCAAGGCCGCGCCGAGCCTGCTGGGCGGCTGACGGCCGCGGCACAATGACGACCGTATCGTCGATCAAGCGCCTCGGCTTCTTCACGCGTCTGCTCGACCAGGCGGACGCGGCCGAGCGCTATCGCCTGGCGACTGCGCAGATCGCGCAGGCCGAGCGCTGCGGCATCGATTCGGCCTGGATTGCCCAGCATCATTTCCACGAAGGCGAAGGCGGATTGCCTGCGCCGTTCGTGTTCCTGGCCCATGCTGCGGCCCACACCTCCCGCATTCGCCTTGGCACGGGCATCGTCACGCTGCCGCTCGAGCTGCCGATCCGGGTGGCCGAGGACGCCGTCGTCACCGACCTGCTGAGCGGCGGCCGCCTCGAAGTGGGCGTGGGTCCGGGCGGCAACCTCACCGCCTTCACGGCCTTCGACCTGGACAGCAACGACCGACACGGCCTGTTCGACCGCCACCTCGACATGCTGAAGACGGCATGGTCCGGCGGCACGCTGCCGGGCGGCGACAAGCTTTATCCCTCGAGCCCCACCCTGGTCGACCGCATCTGGCAGGCGACCTTCACCGTGGCGGGTGCACGCCGCGCCGGGGCGGCCGGCGACGGCCTGATGCTGTCGCGCACCCAGCCGCGCACTCCCGAGGCCCCCAAGGCGTCGCTGGCTGACATCCAGAACCCCATGCTCGACGCCTATTTCGAGGCACTGCACGCTGGAGGCCATAGGGGCCGCGAACCGCGCATCCTGGCGTCGCGTACGGTGTTCGTGGCCGACGATCACAAGGAGGCGATGAAGTTGGCCGAAGCCGGCCTGTCGCGCATGCGTCACCGGCTGGCGGCCACGGGCAATCTCTCCTCGGGCAATCTGGTCGGCGACCTGATCGCCGCGATGGACGTGCATATCGGCACGCCCGAAGAGGTGATCGCCTCGCTGCAGGCCGATACCACATTGCGACGCGCGACGGACCTCACCATGCAAGTTCACTCGATCGATCCGCCGCATCCCTATA
Organism: Reyranella massiliensis 521; assembly: GCA_945860205.1. Lineage (GTDB taxonomy): Bacteria > Pseudomonadota > Alphaproteobacteria > Reyranellales > Reyranellaceae > Reyranella > Reyranella massiliensis_B. Next base: position 1,877 of record CAMARK010000160.1, read on the forward strand.
TCCTGCGGTCGATCGAACTGTTCGCCGATAAGGTGGCGCCCGCACTGGGCTGGCGGCCTGAGGTCAAAGCGGGAGCTAGGCAAGTCGCATGAGTGACGTAATCGACACGCTGGTGGGCATCGCACCGGGATCGAAACTGGACGCCATCCGCGCCCAGCGGTCGGAGGCGCGCAAGCACGCCCAGGCGAGCTACACATCGCTGTTCGAGCCCCGCGAGGTGGCCGGTGTCGCCGCCTACGAACGCCACGCCATCGCGGCCTTCGTCGCAGGCCTGCACGGCGAGCCCAAGACCGATGCCTTCTATGCCGCCAAGCTGCCGGCCGGCCTGCGTGCGACGGTCGCGGCGGAAGTGGCGGCGGCCAAAAGCACGGGCCCCTACGGCCGCTTTCCCAAGGGACCGCTCAGCGCCGAGGATGCGCCCGGCCCGACCTGGAAGGTGAGCGATACGGGCCGCACGGCGCTGGGGGCGCGGCTGCCGGCGGCGTTCGAGCATACGCACATGCTGGTGTTCCATCCGCGTGACGCGGCGGCACCGGCGCTGCAGGCGCTGCTCGATGCCGGCTGGTCGACCACCGACATCGTGACGATCTCGCAGCTCGTCTCCTTCCTGTCCTACCAGATCCGGGTCGTTTCCGGCCTCAGCACGCTTGCGAGTTCCCTATGACCGACAGGACCCTCACGCCGCCGCCGCACACCGAGCCGGTGGTCTTCACCCGCGACATGCTCGACTGGCTGCCCTGGATCGAGCCGATGGCCGAGCAGGACATGACCGAGCGGCACCTCGCCAGCCTGGTCGACGCGTCCCGCGTGAAATCGCCCTATTTCAGGCTGCTGGCGCGCGATCCCGACGTGCTGGAAGCCCGCACCCGGACCGACAAGGACATCTTCTATAATCCCGAGGCCGGCCTGCCGCGGGCCGAGCGCGAGCTGGCCGCCGCCGCGACCTCGCGGCTGAACGGCTGCATCTACTGCGCCTCGGTCCATGCGCGCTTCGCCGCCACCTATTCCAAGCGCGTCGACGATGTGCAGCGCCTGCTCGACGAGGGTGTCGGCGCCAGGCTCGACGAGCGCTGGGACGCCATCGTGGCGGCCTCGGTGGCGCTGACGGCGCTGCCGATCACCTTCGGACCGCCGCATATCGAGCGCCTGCGCAAGGTCGGTCTCGACGATGCGGCGATCGCCGACCTGATCGGCGCCGCCTCGTTCTTCAACTGGGCCAACCGGCTGATGCTGTCGCTGGGCGAGCCCGCGACGCAGGGCAAATAATCCGCCTTTTCGGACATCGAATCGCGCCGGGTCATTTTTTTCAGAATCGACCGCTGAGAAACCGGCGAGGACCATCGGGAGACGATTTCTCAGACACGAGTTGTCCAGAATGTGTCTGTCCGAAAATTCGCAAAGCGCTCGCCCGCCTGAACCAGACGATTCTTTTCAACGCAGGCCCGATTGCCGGACCTGTCCAACAATTCGCCACCTCGAGGCGGCGGATGGGCTCACTGATGGGTTAAGGGGCGGCGGAAGCGGACTTCCAGCATGGTAGAAAAATTCTTATCATAATCCTGCTGAACCTGCGAATCGGTATTCGCATGACTGGCAGAAGGGAAACGCAGGGCACGGCCATCGGCCGGTCAGACGGCGACGGCCAACGCTTCCGGCAGGCGGGCAAGACGGTACACGCGCATCGCCGTGCCGCTGAACAGCGCAGCCTTGTCCTCCGCGCCAGCGCCGGCAGCCAGCCGCTTGAAGGCGTTCCACAGGACGGGATAGCTGCACATGCCCTTGTCGACGGGAAAGTTGCTTTCGAACATGCAGCGATTCACGCCGAAAGCCTCGATGCAGGTCTCGATGTAGGGCCGCCAAGTCCTCGCGAGCTCCTCCGAGCCCGGCGGCTTGGGGTGGCGGTGGAAGTCGAAGCCGTTGACGTACATGGTGAGCCCGCCCAGCTTGACCATCACGTTGGGCAAGGCCGCCAGTTCGAGCATCTGCCGCTTCCACTCCGGGAAGACCTCGGCCTGCCGACCGGCGAAGGGGCCGATGCCCAGCGGTCCACCGACATGGTCGACCACGAGGGTGAGTTCCGGCACCGCGCGGGCCAGCGCGAGCATGTGCGGAAGCTGCGTGTGATAGCCCCAGACGTCGAGCGGCAGGCCATGTCGGGCAAGGCGGCGCGCACCCTCGGCGAAGGAAGGATGCTCCAAGGGTCCGGGCGCCGGCGACACCAGGTTGGAGGTCACCTCCGGCGAAGGATGCCAGGCGGTGCGATTGCGGATGCCGCAGAAGCGCGCGCCGGCGATGGCGCGGTGTGCGTCGAGCAGCCCCTCGACCTTGTCACCGAGCGTCAGGTCGACCATCCCGATGATGCCGGCGCAGGCGCGCGTCGGACCGTGGCGACCGCTGGCACTGGCGGCGGCGATGCCGGTGGTGAACTCCGTCTCGCCCAGAGACTGCTCCTCGACGGGGCCGGCGGCACGATACATCTCGCCGCACTGGACGAAGATAGTGGCGCGGATGTCATGGCCGCTGCCAGTGTCCGCCAGGAGTTCCGGCAACAGGTACGAATCCTGCGCCCGTTGCCAGAGATGATGATGCGGATCGACGATCGGCAACCCCGGCTCGAGGATCGGCTCCGCGGTCAGTCGCAGCCACTCTTCCCGCACGATGATCTGCCGGCCTGCGCCCAGCAGCGGATCGACTGCAGCCATCGCGCCCACCCGCAACAATCAATCAGGACGCAGCAACAAAGAGGCCTGATCGTCGAACCAAGCCTTTTCTACCAGTCGGCGTAGAGACCGTAAGCTTCCGGATCGTTGGCCCAGTCGCTGTCCAGCATGTTGATGGACGCCGTCGGGCTGTAGGGGTCGTCGGAATTGTTGGCCCTGATCGCGTCGGACATCATCTTCGCGGAAGCCGTCTTGATGTAGGCATTGTAGGCGGTCTGGTTGCCGATATAGAGGCAGCCGCAGAAGGCCTGGTCGGGATACACCCAGACGTCCTTGCCTTTGTAGGTCTTCCGCGAGAGTTGCTGTGCCGGCAGGTTCTTGAACGCCGCCACCTGCCCCGGTGTCTTCAGCGTGATCGTCTTGAAGCCGGACGACGACAACAGCGTTTCCTTGCTGACGGTGGGCGGCGGCGCGGGCATGCACGCGGCCACGGCGAGGCTCAGCCCCAGAACGGCAAGAATAGACCAGAACAGCTTCATCGGTTCCCCCTTGTCCTAGGCAGCGGCCTTCAGCCCCATCCTGGCATCTTCCTTTATCATGTCCGCCCCCTTTTCGGCGATCATGATGGTGGGGGCGTTGGTGTTGCCCGACGTCACGGTCGGCATGATCGAGGCATCGATCACGCGAAGGCCGGCAATGCCGTGGACCCGCAGGCGGTCGTCGACCACCGCCATGGGATCCTGGCCCATCTTGCAGGTGCCGATGACGTGGTAGGTCGTCTGGCCGGTGCGCCGGGCAAAGTCGAGCCATTCGTCGTAGGTCTGCACCTTGTCGCCGGGATTGTTCTCATGGGCGATGTACCTGGCGATCTGGGGATTCTGCATGATCTTGCGGGCGATCTGCATGCCCGCCACCGTGGCGTCGCGGTCGGTCTGGGCCGACAGGAAGTTCGGGCGGATCGCGGGCTCGGCGCCCGGCGTTGCCGACTTGATATGGATCGAGCCGCGTGAATCCGGCCGGCACTGGCCGATCACCACCGTCATGCCGGGATCCTTCTCCAGCATGCGCTTCTGCGCCGAATCATAGCTGGCGTGCGCCATGTGGAACTGCATGTCGGGCGATTCGAGGCCCGGCCGCGTGCGGACGAAGCCATAGACGACGCCGGCGGTAAGGCTGAGCGCGCCCTTGCCAGTCGCGTAATATTTCAGGACTTCCTTCACCAGGTTGAGGCCGCGCGTCTGCTCGTTCAGCGTCTTCATGTCCTTGACGCGCCAGTTCATGCGCGGCGCGAAATGGTCGCCGTAATTCTCGCCGACGCCCTTCAGCTCGTGCTTCACCTCGATGCCGTGCCTGCGCAGCAGCTCGGGCTGGCCGATGCCGGAATGCTCCAGCACGCCCGGCGACTGGACCGAGCCGCACGACACGACGACCTCGCGGCTGGCCCGTGCCTCGCGCTTCTGGCCGTGCACCGAGTAGGCGACGCCGACGCAGCGCTTGCCTTCGAGGATCACGTTGGCCACCAGCGCGTCGGTTTCGATTTTTAGATTGGGCCGCGAGCGTGCCGGGTCGAGGAAGGCGCGCGCCGTCGACCAGCGTTTGCCGTCCTTCATCGTCACCTGGTAGTAGCCGAAGCCTTCCTGGTTGCCGTTGTTGTAGTCCTTGTTCTTCGGGAACCCGCTCGCTTCGGCGGCATCGATGAAGGCATCGCAAAGCTGGTGCGTCTCCCGCATCTCGGCGACATTCAGCAGGCCGCCCTTGCCGCGGCTGTCGTCGCCGTCGCGCTCGAAATGTTCCGATTTCTTGAAGTAGGGCAGCACCTGCTCGTAGGACCAGCCGCGATTTCCGAGCTGGCCCCAGGTGTCGTAGTCGAGCGGCTGGCCGCGCACATAGAGCATGCCGTTGATCGAGCTCGAGCCGCCCAGGGTGCGGCCACGCGGGCAGGGAATGCGGCGGTTGGCCATGCCCTCCTCCGCCTCCATCTCGAAGTTCCAATTGAACTTCTGGTGGTTCAAAAGCTTGGTGAAGCCGGCCGGGATATCGATCCACATCGACCTGTCGCGCGGTCCTGCCTCGAGCAGCAGGACCTTCGCGGTCGAATCTTCGCTCAGCCGGTTGGCCAGAACGCAGCCCGCCGAGCCGCCACCTACGATGATGTAATCCCATTCAGCCATGACCCACTCCCTCCGTCTTGTTCCTCTC
>CAMARK010000161.1 GCA_945860205.1 Reyranella massiliensis 521
GTGGCGACCTGCGAGAACACCTTCTATTGCATCGGCACGGTGGCGGGCCCGCATCCCTATCCGGCAATGGTGCGCGACTTCCAGTGTGTCATCGGCAACGAGACGCGCGCGCAGATGATGAAGGCCGAGGGCCGGCTGCCCGACACGCTGGTCGCCTGCATCGGCGGCGGCTCCAACCCCATGGGCCTGTTCCACCCCTTCCTCGACGACAAGGGCGTTCGGATCGTCGGCGTCGAAGCCGGCGGCAAGGGCGTGGAGACCGGCGAGCATGCCGCGTCGCTGACCGGCGGTCGCCCCGGCGTTCTGCACGGCAACCGCACCTACCTGCTGCAGGATAAGGAAGGCCAGATCACCGAGGCACACTCGATCTCGGCCGGTCTCGATTACCCGGGCATCGGGCCCGAGCATTCCTGGCTCAAGGAAATGGGCCGCATCGAATATGCGTCGGCGACCGACAGCGAAGCGCTCGAGGCGTTCCAGCTGCTGTGCAAGCTCGAGGGCATCATCCCCGCACTCGAGCCGGCACATGCGCTGGCCCATGTGACGAAACTTGCGCCCACGTTGCCCAAGGACAATCTCCTGGTGATGAATCTATGCGGTCGCGGCGACAAGGATGTCTTCGCTGTCGCCGAGCGCCTCGGAATGAAGATCTGACCATGAGCCGCATCACCAAGCGCTTCGCCCAGCTCAAGGCCGACAAGCGTGCCGGGCTCGTGACCTACATCACGGCCGGCGATCCCGACGGCGACATCAGTTACCAGATCCTGAAAGGTCTGCCGGCGGCCGGCGCCGACCTGATCGAGCTCGGCATGCCGTTCACCGATCCGATGGCCGATGGCCCCTCGATCCAACTCGCCGGCCAGCGCGCGCTCAAGGCTGGCATGACGATCGACAAGACCTTCGACATGGTGCGCCGTTTCCGCAAGGAGACCGGCGACGACGACACGCCGATCCTGCTGATGGGCTACTACAACCTCGTTTATCAGCGCGGACCGGAGAAATTCTGCAAGGACGCCGCCGCCGCTGGCGTCGACGGCTTCATCCTGGTCGATCTGCCGCCGGAAGAAGCCGACGAGCTCAAGCCCCATGCAGCCGCCGCCGGTCTCGACACCGTGCTGCTGACCGCCCCCACCACCGACGACAAGCGCCTGCCGGCGGTGCTGAAATATTCCTCGGGCTTCGTCTATTTCGTCTCGGTGCTGGGCATCACCGGCACGCGCTCGGCGACCGAGGAGGCGGTGCGGACCCATGTCGCGCGCCTCCGCCGCCACACCAAGCTTCCCATCGGCGTGGGCTTCGGCATCCGCACGCCTGACCAGGCCGCCGCCGTGGCGCGTCATGCCGATGCCGCCGTCGTCGGCACTGCCATCATCGATCGCGTGAAGGCCGGCCTCGACGACAAGGGCAATCCTAAGCCGGATCTGGTGCCCGGCGTCTTCGCCTATATCCGGGCGTTGGCGGACGGTGTCCGCGGCGTGCGCAAGGTCTAGGCTTTTGCCTCTTCCTCGTCGTCGTCGAACAGCAGGTCGGCCACGAAGGAGTTGGTCTTGCGTTCCCAGCCGAAGGTCGAGGTCTGGCCATGGCCGGGCACGAAGGTGACGTCGTCACCCAGCGGCCACAGCCGCTTGCGGATCGAGTTCAGCAGCTGCTCGTGATTGCCGCGCGGAAAGTCGGTGCGGCCGATCGAGCCCCGGAACAGCACGTCGCCCACGAAGGCGACCTTGGCCGGACGGTTCACGAACACGACATGGCCCGGCGTGTGGCCGGGGCAATGCACGACGTCGAACGTGAGATTGCCCAGGCTCACCGTCTCGCCGCCGGTGAGCCAGCGGTCAGGCACGAACGGCTTGTAGGCCGGGAAATTGTATTTGCGGCCCGAGTCGGCCAAGCCCTCGATCAGGAATAGGTCATCCTCGTGCGGCCCCTCGATCCTGACGCCGTAGTGCTCGGCCATGGTGCCGGCGGCCGAGGCGTGGTCGACATGGCCGTGGGTCAGCATCACCTTGGTGATCTTGATGCCCTGCTCGGCGATCGCCTCTTTCAGCATGTCGAAATCACCGCCGGGATCGACAGCGGTACCCTCCATGGTCTCATCGCACCAGACGATGGAACAGTTCTGCTGGAAGGGGGTGACGGGGGCGATCATGACCTTGAGCATGCCTCCGATCTAATGCCTCCCGCGCGGCAACGGAAGCGCGTATGCTGGGGGCCCCTCATGCGTCGACAGCAATGAACCTGCGTCTTCTGTTCTGTGTCCTGGGCCTCCTGGGCCTTTGTGCGGCGTCGGCCCGGGCCCAGATGGCCCCGGTGACTTCGCCTTCCGGACCCGTCATGGCCGGCCCCTACGTGGTGGTCGATCCCGCCACTGGCGAAACCCTGCTGGAGCGCAACGCGGGCGCTTTCTGGTATCCGGCCTCGCTCACCAAGATCATGACGATCTACATCGTCTTCGAGGAGCTGAAGGCCGGCCGCCTGACCCTGTCCTCGCCACTGCCCTTTTCGCAGACTGCCAGCGCCAAGCCGGCCTCGAAGCTCGGCATCGCGCCGGGTGGATCGATCACGGTGGAACAGGGCCTGCAGGCGCTGGTCGCGCGTTCGGCCAACGATGTCGCCACCGCCTTCGGCGAGCGAATTTCGGGCACCGAGGCTGCGTTCGCCCAACGCATGACCGAGACCGCCGCACGGCTCGGCATGACGGCCACCAAGTTTCGCAATGCCAACGGCCTGCCCGATCCCGAACAGGTGACGACGGCGCGCGATCTCGCCCTGCTCGGTGTCGCGCTGGTGAAGGATTTCCCGGAATATTACGGCTACTTCCGCACCCAGGATTTCGTGTTCGGCAAACAGAAGATCGGTCCGGGCATCAAGTTCCTCGATCTCTACGCGCCCTATGCCGACGGGCTGAAGACAGGCTTCATCTGCGCCTCGGGCTTCAACATTGTGGGCAGCGCTGTCCGCGACGGGCGGCGGTTGGTTGCCGTGGCGCTCGGCTTCAAGCGCGCCGACCTGCGCGACGAATTCATCATCCGGCTGCTCGACGAGGCTTTCCTGCTCAAGACCGCCGGCAGCCGCCCCAAGATCTGGCAACTCCGCAACGGCGGCAGCGGCCCCGCCACCGTGCTGCCCTACGGCGAGTGCGGCACGATCCGTTACGACATGCCCGGCGACGCGGCCTGGCTCGGCACCTATGGCGACTGGCGCACGGCGCGCACGACGTTCGACAAGGGCCAGGCCCAACTCGCCACGCTGGGCTTCTCGCGGCTCGGCAAGGAATGGATCCTGCCCGTGAGGTCGGGCGAGGCGACCCGTCAGGCCGCCATCATCGCCGACCTCGAGCCCGGGGCAGCGCAGAAGCTCTGTGACGACTACAAGGTGCGGAAACTGTTCTGCGAAGTGAAGAAACCCGGCGATTTCGTGGCGCCCTTCAGCGGTTTCTGGCGCTGATCTTGTCGCCCCTGATCTTGGCCAAGCAAGCCATTCGTGCGATACCGCCGCCATGAACTGGCTGACCAATTTCGTCCGGCCCAAGCTGCGCGCGCTGGTCGCCCGCAAGGAAGCGCCCGAGAATCTCTGGCTGAAATGCCCGAAGTGCGAACAGATGCTGTTCATGCGCGACTGGGAGGCCAACCAGGAGGTTTGCAACCACTGCGGCCACCATATGCGCCTCTCGCCGCTGAAGCGCCTGCCGTACCTGTTCGACGAGGGCCGCTACGAGCTGCACCCGCTGCCGCGCGTCACCGCGGATCCACTCAAGTTTCGCGACACCAAGCGCTACGACGCCCGCCTGAAGGAAGCCCAGGCCAAGGCCCAGGGCACGACCGATGCGCTGGTGGTCTCCAGTGGCCCGATGGGCGGTCGCATCGCCATCGTTGCGCTGCTCGATTTCGGCTTCATGGGCGGCTCGATGGGCACCGCCGTGGGCGAGGGGCTGGTGATGGCCGCCGACCTCGCCGTGGCGCGCAAGGCGCCGTTGATCGTGTTTTCGGCCTCGGGCGGCGCCCGCATGCAGGAGGGCATCCTGTCGCTGATGCAGCTCACCCGCACCACCATCGCCGTGCGCAAGGTGAAGGAAGCGGGGCTGCCCTACATCGTTGTCCTGACCGATCCGACGACCGGCGGCGTGTCGGCGTCTTTCGCGATGCTGGGCGACGTCCACATCGCCGAGCCCGACGCCATCATCGGCTTTGCCGGTCCGCGCGTGATCCAGGACACGATCCGCCAGGAGCTGCCGGCCGGCTTCCAGCGCTCCGAATACCTGCTCGAGCACGGCATGGTCGATGCCGTCGTGCACCGGCACAAGCTGCGCGAGACGCTGATCCGGCTGACCTCGCTGTTCATGGATCCCGTCGCCTCCGAAGGCCGCGGCCTGGCAGTCGCTGTTCGCTGATTTCCTGCCGCTGATTTTCCCGTGAGCGACGCCATCGTCCAGCGCCTGATGAGCCTCCACCCGAGGATCATCACCCTTGGCCTGGAGCGCATCGACCGCCTGCTGAAAGCGCTGGGGTCGCCGGAGAAGAAGCTGCCGCCGCTGATTCATGTCGCCGGCACCAACGGCAAGGGCTCGCTGGTCGCCTATCTGCGCGCGATGGCGGAAGCGGCGGGCTACCGCGTCCATGTCTACACGTCGCCCCATCTGGTCCACTTCAACGAGCGCATCCGGATCGCCGGACGGTTGATCGGCGACAGCGAGCTCGACGAATTGCTGACCGAATGCGAGGAGGCGAACGGCGACACGCCAATCTCCTTCTTCGACATCACCACGGCGCTGGCCTTCCTCGCTTTCTCGCGTGTGCCGGCCGAGCTCGGCATCATCGAAGTCGGCATGGGCGGCCGCTACGACAGCACCAATGTGATCGAGCCCGCGCTCTCGGCGATCACGCCGATCGGCTACGACCACACGGGCTTTCTGGGCGACAAGCTCGAGGGCATCGCGGGCGAGAAGGCCGGGATCATCAAGCGCGCCGTACCGGCGGTGATCGGCCGCCAGCGCGAAGTGAGCGCTGCGGTGATCGCAGCGGAGGCTGCCAAGCTCGGCGCGCCGCTGTTCCGCATGGGCCGCGAGTGGCAGTTAACGCCGACCGCGGCGGGCTTCCGCTATGACAGCGACCTGATGAGCCTCGACTTGCCGGCGCCGGCGCTCGCGGGCGCCCACCAGCTCGACAATGCAGCGACCGCGGTGGCCTGCATCGAACGCCTGCGCGCGGCCAGGTTCGCCATCGACGAAAAAGCGATCCGCACCGGGCTGCGATCGGTCGAGTGGCCGGCGCGGCTGCAGCAGCTCACCCGGGGGCCGCTGGTCGAGGCCCTGCCGCCCGGCAGCGAGCTGTGGCTCGACGGCGGCCACAACGAGGATTGCGGCCTGGCGCTCGCACGCATGGCCAGCGACTGGGCCAAGGAGCCCGCGCCGCTGCCGCTCTACCTCGTGTTTGCCATGCAGACGACCAAGGACGCGTCGGGCTTCCTGCGCCCGCTCAGCCACTACGCTGTCGCGGCGCGCGCGGTGCCCTTCCCGGAGGGCCATGCCGCCTATACGCCGGTCGAGGCCTGCGCCAAGGCCGCGGAGGTCGGTCTCGATTGCGTGCCCGTGAACGACATCGGCGCGGCGCTGGAGGACCTGTTGGCCACCCAGCCCGCGCCGATGCGCATTCTCATCTGTGGCTCGCTCTACCTCGCGGGCGCCGTACTGGCCCGCAACGGCTGAGCAGCATCTTTAGACGACGGTGTTGATCCAGCTCACCAGCTTCTGCTTGGGCTCGGCGCCGATCTTGGTCGCGGCAACCTGGCCGTTCTTGAACAGCAGCAGGGTCGGGATCGAACGGACGCCATAGCGCGTCGGCACCATCGGATTCTCGTCGATGTTGACCTTCACGACCTTGAGCTTGCCGTCCATATCCTTGGCGATGTCTTCCAGCGACGGGCCGATCATGCGGCAGGGGCCGCACCACTCGGCCCAGAAGTCCACCAGGACGGGCGTGTCCGATTTCAGGACTTCCTGCTCGAAGGAAGCGTCGGTGGCTTTGATGGTCATGGTGGGTTCTCCCAAAAACAATACAGGCCGGTCGAATGGACCGGCGCCGCCCTTGCCCAGAAGCTAGGAACCGCAGCCCCGCGAGTCAAGGTGCGGCGGCATAAGGCATTGATTTATCTAGGGTTTCTCCGTCGATCTCCATCAACCTGGGGGCTGCCGTCCACAGCAGGAAGGCCCGCACCGAGCGGCCGGGATAGATCGCTTGAAGAAGACTGCGATAGAGCGCGAGCTGGCGGCGATAGGCCAGTGCCACGCCGTCGGCCGCGTCCGGCGGCGGCCGGTTGGTCTTGTAGTCGACGATCAACACTTCGTTCGCGGTGACGGCCAGACGGTCGACCTGGCCACTGACGGTGAAGGTGCCGCGCGGCGTCTGCACCGTGCCGATCAAGGGCACCTCCGCGCGCGATCCCTCGGCG
>CAMARK010000162.1 GCA_945860205.1 Reyranella massiliensis 521
GCACGGCTTCGAGTGCGGTATGGCGTTCGAGAACTACGAAGACATGAAGGTCGGCGACGTGATCGAATGCTTCGATATCGAGGAAGTTAAGCCCTCGCTGTAAGGCCATTCTCCTCCCCTTCGCGGAGTCCGCGAAGGGGAGAGGAAGAAAAGGAACACGCCATGCCGCGGCGTCGCTCGTCCGAACGTGAAAAGAATCGTGCTCCCGGGCAACGCCAGCTCCGGGTGGGCGAAGAACTGCGGCATCTGCTCGCCCAGCTGCTCGAGCGCGGCAACATGCACGATCACGACCTGCGCGATGCCTCGATCACGGTGACGTCGGTCGACGTCAGCCCCGACCTGCGCAATGCCACCGCCTTCGTGGTGCCGCTGGGCGGCAAGGACGAGGAGCGCCTGCTGGCCGCACTCCGCCGGGCAGCCCCGTGGTTTCGCGCCCGGGTGAGCGAGAGCGCGGGCCTGCGCAGTGCGCCGGAAATCCGCTTCGAACTCGACCGCACCTTCGACGAGGCCCAGCGCATCGATGCCCTGTTGCGCCGGCCCGACGTGGCGCGCGACATCAAGGACGATTGAGGTAGTACTCGTCGCGCGGGAAGAAATCGGTGTTGGGCGAGGCCGCCGGCACCACCTTGCCCTCGTTCAGCGGCTCGACCTTCTTCTCCTCGAACCATTTAAGAAGGTCGCGGCGGTCGATCCGCGCCACCGCCAGATGCAGGTCGATCTCGGGCCGGGCCAGCAATTCCAGGATCTTGTCGCGTGCGTAAGGGATCGGCCGGTCGCTGCCGATCATCGCCGGATGCACCATCGTCACGTAGGGAAAGACCGACCGGAACGTCTCGATCGAGCGCGCCGTCGGCGCCCACTGAACATAGAGGCCGCCCGGCGCCAGCTTGGCCTTCACCTGCCGGAAGAACTCCTGCGAGTTGAGCAGGCCCGACAGCGCGGTCTTGGGCAGGATGGCATCGGCCTCGATCACGTCGTAGCGCGTCGCATCGAGGGCGAGCGCGTGGCGGCCGTCGGCGACGACAATCTCGAACTTGGGATTGGCGAGAAGACTCTCGACGCCTGATTTGCCGCCCTGGGCGACATAGTCGCGCAAGGTGGTGATCACCGGGGCCACGATCTCGATCACCCGCACGTGCTCCGTGCCCGGATTGAGGCCAGCCGCATAGGGCGTGCCGCCGGTGCCGGAGCCGATGACCAGGACGCGCCGCGGCGCCGGGTGCACCAGCGGGCCGATGGCGCCGAGGAAGGTATGCACGGTGTCGAAGGGCAGGCGGCTCTGGGAGTGGCCCTGGATGTAGAGCTTGCCGTTCTGGGCGTCGGCGAGTTTCAGCAGACTGAGGCCGGTTTTGTCCTCGGCGACGAGGGACTTCTCGACGGTCAGGCCATGGAGGCGGCGCCAGAACGCCTCGCCGCCGGGAAAGAACATCAGGCCCGCCGTCAGCAAAGCGGCGGGCAGCCACGCCCAGCGCGTCGATCGCGCCCCGAAGAGTTGCATCACCGCGAAGGCAAGCCCGATCGCCACCAGCAGCTTCAGCGTTCCGGCCGTGCCGATGCGATCGAGCAACAGGAGTCCGGCGACCAGGCTGCCCATGCTGTTGCCGATGATATTGGCGAGCTGCACCAGGCCGACGCGGCTGCCGAGCCGGTCGAGGTCGCGTTGCACCGCCTTCTGCACGACGGGGAAAGAGAAGCCCATGATGAAGGAGGCGGGCAACACGACGATGAAAAGCAGGAGCGCGATCAGCAGGATGTCGGGCTCGCTGTCGTTCATGATATCGCGATCGACGAAGTCCGACGGCAGGATGCCGGCACCGATGGCGAGATAGACGAACCAGGCGCCGCACAGCGCCAGCGTCGTCGCCACGCCCTGCATCAGGAAGAAGAACCGCCTTGGATCGGCGATGCGGTCGATCATCCGCGCGCCGACCATGAGTCCCGCCGCGTCGCCCAACAGGAAGACGGCAAGGACCAGCGAGAAGCTATAGCCGTTGGACTGCAGCAGGACACCGATCAGCCGGTACCAGACGATCTGCAGCGCCACGATGAGAAAGCCGCTGATGAACACCAGCAGCGACCAGCGCCACACGACGCCATCGACCGGGTCCGGCAGCGATGCTGTTTTTGGACCCGTCGCGGCATCTGCCATGTCGAGGCCGCGCGTTAACAGCAGGCCGCCGACCGCGACGACCAGGTTGAGCGCCGCGCCCACGTAGATCGCCTTGTCGAAGCCGAAGGTGCCGATCAGGTACCAGCCGCCGACGAAAGCGCCGATGCCCGCGCCCGCCGTATTGAGGCCATAGAGCCAGCCGATCAGCTTCGCGGAACCCGCGATCTGGCTCACCACCGCCTTGGAGAGAAAGGGCAGCGAACAGCCCATCAGGAAAGTCGGCCACAGGAGGCCGGCGAAGACCACGGCGAAGATGACGCCGCGCGAGGCGGCCAGCGGCAGGAATTTTAGATAGATGACGTCGTAGTAGAGCCAGGGGCTGACGACGGCGAAGACGGCGATGCCCACTTCGCAAATGGCGAAGGCCATCAGCGACGCGCGCCGCGATAGCCGATCAGCATAAAGGCCGGCGGCCAGACTGCCGATTCCGAGGCCGAGGAGGAATGCGCCCACCACGAGGGCGGCGGCGATCGTGTCGGCGCCGGCGAACAGGCCGAGCAGGCGATGCCAGGCTGTCTGGTAGATCAGGGCCGCGGCGCCCGAGAGGAAGAACAGTCCGAAAAGTACGTATTGCCGGATGCGATCCGACTGCAGCGCCGATGTCATGTTTGCAGCCTGCCTGAAGCGGCGGCTGGCGCCCAACGATTTGTCTGCCTACAAGCGCCTCCATGGCGCGCAGGAAGAAGGGCGACAAGATCGACGGCTGGGTCGTGCTCGACAAGCCGGTGGGGCTGGGCTCGACGCCGGCCGTCAGCCGGGTGCGCCGCCTGTTCGGGGCCCAGAAGGCGGGACACGGCGGCACGTTGGACCCGCTGGCCAGCGGCGTCCTGCCGATCGCACTGGGCGAGGCGACCAAGACGGTCCCGTTCGTGATGGACGGTCGCAAGGAATACCGCTTCACCGTCAAGTTCGGTGAATCTCGCTCGACCGAGGATGCGGAAGGAGACGTAACGGCCACCAGCGACGCGAGGCCGACCGATGACGCGATCCGCGGCGCCCTGGGCGCCTTCCTGGGCGACATCGAGCAAGTGCCGCCCGCCTTCTCGGCGCTAAAAATCGACGGCCAGCGGGCCTACGATCTCGCGCGGGCGGGCGAGATCGTCGAGATGAAGCCGCGCCGGGTCCGCATCGACGGCCTGGAGCTTTTAGCCCGACCCGACAGGGACCATGCAGATTTGGTGGTGACCTGTGGCAAGGGCACCTACATCCGGTCTCTGGGGCGCGACTTGGCGGTCGCCCTGGGCACCGTCGGACACCTCTCTGCACTGCGTCGGACGGCCGCCGGCCCCTTCCGGGAAGGGGCGGCCATTTCGCTTCACAAACTGGAGGCCCTCGGTCATATTCCCGCGCTCTTAGGGGCCTTGGTTCCCGTTGTGACCGCGCTGGACGACATCCCGGCGCTGGCCCTGACAGAAACCCAAGCGGACCAGCTGCGCCACGGCCAGCCGGTGCTCTTGACCCGGGACGCATCCCCGTCCGGCGCTCTGTTTCGCGCCGAGTTCGGTGAAAGGCTTGTGGCGCTGGTCCGCTCAGACGGCGCTTCCATCCAGCCGGTGCGCGTTTTCAACCTTTAAGTCATGGAGACAACCGATGTCGATTACAGCCGACCGCAAGTTGGAGCTGGTCAAGTCGTATGCGCAGGGCGAAGGCGACACAGGTTCGCCGGAAGTCCAGGTCGCCATTCTGAGCGAACGCATTTCCAACCTCACCGATCATTTCAAGGGCCACGCGAAGGACCACCATTCGCGCCGCGGCCTGCTGAAGATGGTCGGCCAGCGCCGCCGTCTGCTCGATTATCTCAAGTCCAAGGACAGCAAGCGCTACGACTCGTTGATCGAGCGTCTGGGCCTGCGTCGTTAACTACCGGCCCCGTCTTGATGACGGGGCCTTTTCGCGTCGCGTCGTTCGGTCCCCGTGAATTCGGCCGGCTGACGCGACATCGCAGTAACCGGGAAGGCAGAGGCGAGAGCAAAGGCCTGACCCGGTCCTGCTGGTGCAAGGGCGCCAGTGGGCGGTTGTCGCCAAACGGGGGCGGACGACCGTGATGGAAAGGATGAATGAGATGTTTGAAGTTTTCCGTAAAGAGATCGATTGGGCTGGCCGCAAGCTCATACTTGAGACCGGCAAGGTCGCGCGCCAGGCTGACGGCGCCGTGATGGCCACTTACGGCGGCACCACGGTGCTGGCCGCCGTCGTATTCGAGAAGCAGCCGAAGCCCGGCCTAGACTTCTTCCCGCTGACCGTGAACTACCAGGAGAAGACCTTCGCCGCGGGCAAGATCCCGGGCGGCTTCTTCAAGCGTGAAGGCCGGCCGAGCGAAAAGGAAGTGCTGACCTCGCGCCTGATCGACCGTCCGATCCGGCCGCTGTTCCACGAGACCTATCGCAACGAGACGCTGGTCGTCGTGACCGTGCTCGCGCACGATCTCGAGAACGATCCCGACATCGTCGCCATGGTAGCGACGTCCGCTGCCCTCACCATCAGCGGCGTGCCCTTCATGGGCCCGATCGCCGGCGCCCGCGTCGGCCACATCGACGGCAAGTTCGTCGTGAACCCGACGCGCGACCAGCTCGTCAACAGCTCCCTCGACCTCGTCGTCGCCGGCACCAAGGAAGGCGTCCTGATGGTCGAGTCGCAGGCCAAGGAACTGTCCGAAGATGTCATGCTGAGCGCCGTCATGGAGGGCCATCGCTCCTTCCAGCCGGTGATCGACGCCATCATCCAGCTGGCCGAGCATTGCGCCAAGGAGCCGCTGCCGCTCACCGATCCGTCGGAAGCGTCGAAGACCGTGGCTTCCAAGCTCCAGGCCGAGACCCGTGGCAAGCTCGCCACGGCCTACGGCGAGACCGCCAAGCAGGTGCGGCAGACCAACGTCCGCGCCGTCAAGGCCGAGGCCAAGAAGCTGTTCGAAGGCAAGGACGCCGAGCTGGCGGCCTTCGGCGAGCAGTTCGGCAATCTCGAGGCCGACGTGGTTCGCAACGCCGTGCTCGACACCGGCAAGCGCATCGACGGCCGCGACACCAAGACGGTTCGTCCGATCGTGGCCGAGGTCGGCATCCTGCCGCGCGCCCACGGCTCTGCCCTGTTCACCCGAGGCGAGACCCAGGCATTGGTCGTGGTCACCTTGGGCACCGGCCAGGACGAGCAGATCATCGACGCGCTCGAGGGTGAGTACCGCGAGCACTTCATGCTGCACTACAACTTCCCTCCGTACTCCGTCGGCGAAGTCCGCCGCATGGGCTCGCCCGGCCGTCGCGAAATCGGCCACGGCAAGCTCGCCTGGCGCGCGCTGCGCCCGATGATGCCGACCAAGGACAAGTTCCCCTACACGGTGCGTGTCGTGTCGGAGATCACCGAGAGCAACGGCTCCTCGTCGATGGCGTCGGTCTGCGGCGGTTCGCTGGCGCTGATGGACGGCGGCGTGCCGATGGAACGGCCGGTGGCGGGCATCGCCATGGGCCTGATCAAGGAAGGCGAGCGCTTCGCCGTGCTCTCCGACATCCTGGGCGACGAGGATCACCTCGGCGACATGGACTTCAAGGTTGCCGGCACCACCAACGGCATCACCGCGCTGCAGATGGACATCAAGATCACCTCGATCACCGAGGAGATCATGAAGGTCGCTCTCGGCCAGGCCAAGGATGGCCGCATCCACATCCTGGGCGAAATGGCCAAGGGTCTGGTCGGTGCCCGCGAGGGCGTCGCCGCGACCGCGCCGCGCATCACCCAGTTCACGATCCCCAAGGACAAGATCCGTGAAGTGATCGGCACCGGCGGCAAGGTGATCCGCGAGATCACCGAGCAGACCGGCACCAAGATCGACATCGAGGACGACGGCACCATCAAGGTCGCGGCGGTTGACGCCGTCGCCGGCCAGAAGGCCATCGACTGGATCAAGGGCATCGTGGCCGAACCGGAAATCGGCGTGATCTACACTGGCAAGGTCGTGAAGTGCGTCGAGTTCGGCGCCTTCGTGAACTTCCTCGGCTCGAAGGATGGCCTCGTGCCCATCTCCGAGCTGGCGCCGCGCCGCGTCGCGAAGGTCAACGACGTCGTCAAGGAAGGCGACCAGGTCAAGGTCAAGGTCCTGGGCGTCGACGATCGCGGCAAGGTGCGCCTCAGCATGAAGGCGGTCGACCAGGCCACCGGCGAGGACATCTCCCAGAAGCAGGAAGAGCCCGCACCGGCCGGCGAGTAATCGCCCCAACCGATACGGAAACGGCGGCCCTGGGGGCCGCCGTATTTGTTTGTGTCTTCC
>CAMARK010000163.1 GCA_945860205.1 Reyranella massiliensis 521
AGACCTCTAAAAAATCCAGCTAAATATGACTTTTATCGACGACGTGTGAAGGACGCCCTGTCCGCCAACCAGTCTGCGAACCTTTTCTCCGGGGCATATGCCCGGAGAAAAGGCCCGGATTTCCGGTCACTGGCCCGCATGAAAGCAGCCCCGAGCAGCGACAAAATCAACGCCCGCTGCCGGCAGTTCGCTCTTTCTCCGCCGACTTTCTCCGGGCGATAGATATCGAGTGGTCGTTCGCAAGGCACATGTCTGCAGGGTTAGCATCGGGGGACTTGCGCACGGCTAGCCCGAAGTGCGATCTGCCGGTGTCGGTCCGGAGAAAGTATTTGCATTGCCGCATGGACGGCCAGCCTCAATTCGAAAGGCAACCAGGCACACCAAGAACTTGCCGACACGGCATTTGACTGGGCGCATAGGCGTCGTCGGAAAGCCCGACGAAGTCGTCGAAGCCCTCCGATTCTAAATATGTATCGAGCTCGGGGCGGCCAAGCGCGACACCTGCTTTGCAGCCAATATGTTCGCACAGGCTTTCCAGAAAACGCGCGCCTGAAATGTGAATGCTTCCCATGGCGAAAATGACTTTCTAAATTATGCTTCCTGCAAAGACGATGGGGCCCGCGCCTACATAATGCATGGAACATTACCGCCATAGACTGACGTCGTCACGGACTGCCAAACCCAAGTAAAGGGCCGGCGCGAGCTGGCAGGCTCGTTACCCCGTAACGGAAGCTCCTGCCTGGCTGGCCAACCCGATAACGTGATGCACCCAGAAAGCATCTATCAGCGACTAGGCGAACTCGCGGTCTACGGTACAGGCGAGGACGAGGCCCCGGCGCCGCCACAACTTGCGCAGGGTCTCGGCAAGGCCGTCAGCCTCCGCTGACGCCGGCATACGGCGCGCCAGCATCGCCGGTTCATGGTGAACCGGCGGTACCGCCCGCAGGGCCACGCGTCTACGGAAGGGCTGATCGGGAACTTGCACCATCAAAAGTACCGCTCGCGTACTTCGAGTGTGTCGCCCGGTCGGACGATCGTCTCTGGCCCGGCGACAATGCGGACCATCTTGCCATCGCTGTTGAGCCGCTTGATGTAATACTGGGTGGTCCTGGCACGGTAGGTATAGCCGCCGGCCATCGCGACGGCGTGCAAGGCCGTGATCCCAGTTACATAGGGATAGTTGCCGGGCTTCTGGACCTCGCCCAGCACGTAGAACGGCCGCCGCGTCAGCACCTCGACCGTCACATTGGGATCGCGGAGGTATTGGGGGTCGAGCTTGCCGGCGATCGACTGCTGGAGTTCACGTGGCGTCATGCCATTGGCGGGCACACTGCCGATCAGCGGGAAGGCCAGCACACCGTCGCCGTCCAGCACAAATTCGCCGGTGAGCCCGGGTTGGCCGAAGACGATGACCCGCGCGCGATCGTTCGGGCCGAGTCGATAGTCCGAACTGGCTTGAGCCGAGGTCCCGCCCGATCGCATGCCGCCGGGGAGGTTGGTTGGCGCCAGCTGGAGGGCTGCACCGGACGACCGCACGTCGTCCACGATCGGAGTCGGGTCGCTCTCGCAGGCCGCCAGCAAGCCGGCTAGCAAGAACGCCGCACACGGAAGAAACCAGGAACGCAACGGGACGGTTGGAAGGATATTGGCCAGCATGTGTTCACCTGTGAGCAGGATGGCCTTCGCTCCACATGCCCCGCAGGGGGCATGCGAGAGATCCGGCTTCTTCACATAACGCTCGACCGCGCCTCTTCGGTGTGACCAATGGGGGATATTGCATGGGTCAGATCGGGATCAGGTGCGGCCGTAACTGTCGGATATCCGCACAATGTCGTCCTCGCCGAGATAGGCCCCGGACTGCACTTCAATCAGCTCCAGCGGCAGCTTGCCCGGGTTCTCCAGCCGGTGTTCGGCGCCGATCGGAATGTAGATGGACTGATTCTCGTGCAGCAGCCGGCGTTCTTCGCCGCACTGCACGACGGCCGTGCCGCAAACGACGACCCAGTGTTCAGCCCGGTGATAGTGTTTCTGCAGGCTCAATTGGGCACCTGGCTTCACCGTGATACGCTTGACTTGAAAGCGCTCGCCGGCATCGACCGTGCGGTAGTTGCCCCAGGGGCGGTGGCAGGTCTTGTGCTGATGCAGCTCGGGCCGGCCCCGCAGGCGCAACATTTCCACCACGCCAGAAGCTGCGCCCGCTTCACCAGTGCCAGTGACCAGCACGGCATCGTCCGTAGCCACGACGGTAATGTTCTCGAGACCAATCGCGGCAACCAGCCGACCCTCCGAACGCAGGTAGCAGTTCTTCACGCCCTGGTGGATCACGTCGCCCTGCACGACGTTGCCTTCGGTGTCGGCGTTGGCGATGCCCTGCAATGCCGACCAGGAACCGACATCGTTCCAGGCGATGTCTACCGGCACGACCGCGGCGCGCTCGGTGTGCTCCATCACGGCATGGTCGATCGAAAGTGCAGGTGCGCGACCGAAATGCCCGGCGTCGAGATGCAGACTGCCGGCATCTTCGCGGGCGTCCGCGACAGCGGCCCGGCAGGCGTCGAGCATGGCGGCATTTATCTGCGCCAACTCGTCGAGATATGTGCGCACACTCAGGAGAAAGATGCCGCTGTTCCAGTAGAAGGTGCCGCTGTCCAAAAAGCGTTGCGCAGTGTCGCGATCTGGCTTTTCGACGAACCGGTCGACATCGAGAGCGCCGTCGTCGATGCCATCGAGCGGGTCGCTCGCCTGAATGTAGCCGTACCCCGTGTCAGGCCACATCGGTTTGACGCCAAACGTCACCAGGCGACCGGCCTGGGCAGCAGGCAAGCCGCGCATGACGGCGCGATGAAAGTCGGCCGGATTGTCGATGACGTGGTCGGAAGGCTGCACCAGCATCAGGGCGTCAGGATCACGTGCCTGGAGCCACAGCGCGGCCGCGGCGATCGCGGGCCCGGTATTTCGTGCAAGCGGCTCCAGCAGGATCACCTGTGGCCTGATGCCCAACTCCCCGAGCTGCTCCGTCACGAGAAAGCGGTGATTTTCGTTGCAGACGACAAGTGGCGCAGCAAAGCCGACATCCCCCAGGTTGCGCGCCGCTGTCTCCTGCAAGAGAGAACGATCGGAGACCAGTTTCAAAAACTGCTTGGGATAGGCCGCTCGCGAGAGCGGCCACAGCCGCGTGCCAGAGCCGCCCGACAGAATGACGGGATGAATCTGCGCCGAACTCAGCTGCTGGAACTTTGCAAGGTCGGTGATGGTATCCATGACACTCCCTGTCGCGGCGAAGCATTCGCCGGGCAGGAAGCTAGGATCCGCCTGGATCGTCGACCAGTGATTAAGCTGTGGTCCGCCGCGGCGCTAGCGATGACCACTGCGCGGCAGGACGATGACGACAGAGAGGCCGCCGCCTATTCGGTTGGTGGCGCTGACCTGACCACCCAGCGTCTCGACGTTGCGTCGCACGAGCCAGAGCCCAAGGCCGGAATGCCCGGCAGGTTCGCCGTGGCCTTCGGCTCGTCCGGACCGCAAGGAGAAGTAGCGGTCGAATACGTGATCGATCATGACGGGATCGATCCCAGGCCCCTCGTCGTCGATCTCCAGTTCGACGGTCTTTTCGTTGGCCGTCAGGGTGATCACGATGGTGCTGCCCGAGGGCGAGAAGCTGATGGCGTTCTCGACCACGTTTTGCACCACCAGCTCAAGCATGCCCCGGCCGGCGCGCACCACAGCGCCCTCCCCGATTCGACGGATGAGGCGGACGTCGCGGTTGGCCAGGATTTCGCGGAAGTGACGGGCGGCGTCGCCGATCGTCTGCGCGACGTCGGTCGGCACGCGCGGCGCTTCGAGCATCTCCGCGGTGCTGATGTCATAGCTCTGCGCGGCATTCACCAGGCCGAGCAGCCGCGCCAGCGAGGAATCGACGATCTCGATCGCGCGCCGCGCCCGGGCGTCGCTCTCCGGCATAGCGCGCCGCACCGGCTCCAGCGCCGACCGGATGGCGGCGAGTGGCGTCTTGAACGAGTGCGCATTGTCCTCGGCGGATTGCCGGATCTGCCGCGAAACGCGCCGCAGATCGTGCACCAATTTGTCGAAGTCGGCCGCCACGGTCGACAGTTCCGGCACGACGTTGCGGCGAACGAAGGCGTCGTCGCCGATGCGGCCCTGGCTGATCTCATTGGCAACCGACCGGAACCGGCGAAGGCTCAGTCGGATGCTGAAGGCCACCAGAAATGCTAATACCGCGACGACAAAGTAGATGATTGCCGCGACGCGGATCTCCCGCGTCTCCCAGTATGGCCGGCCGATTGACGTGTTGAGGAACTCCGACGTGACGTGGGTCGAGGTCATCACCCAGCAGCCGCTGCTGGTCCGGATGGGGATGATCGAGGTCAAAAGTTCGACGGTGCCGTCGCGCTGCCGGTAGCGGATCTCGTCGGTGGCATCCCACATGCAGGCCTGGGAAAGGCGCTGCAGGATCCCGCGATGGCCGAGTTCCTCGAGCTCGGCCATAACGTCATCGCGGCGAAGCTGTGGCGCCGAGGCCACCAAGAAGAAGCGACCCGCTTCGCGCTCGGCCGTCGGCTGGAACATCAGCTTCAGCACCGTGCCATCGCTGCTATACTTGGCCAGCGCGTTGTTGAGCGCCAGCGGCGACGCCGTGCCAGATTCCTTCAGCACCGACCTGAGAGCGTCGGCGATCAGGTTGCTGCGATCCTGGATGGCGCGCGTTACCAGTTCGCGCGTCTGGCGATCAGCGCTCTCGAACTGAAAGTAGAGTGCCACCGGTAGCGCCACGAAGATGCCGACCAGCGCCACCAGCTTGAGCGTTAGCGACGCGGCGAGCCGGCGAAGCCGCGACTGTCGATCCTGCGCGCGGGCGCTAGGTTTTACCCCAGCGGTAGCCGAAGGACTGGTAGTTATCAATTTCGGCGAAGTCCGGATCGATCGCACGGAACTTGTTGCGTATTCGCTTGATGCAGGAGCGGACGTTTGTTCGATAGCCATTTTCGCCGCTCCCAGCGATGAATCCCACATAGTGCATGCAATCGTAGACGGTGCGATAGGTCACGTAACTTCCGATATTGGAGGCCAGGAGATGCACGATCTTGAACTCGGTTATCGTGAGGTTGATGTCGGAGACGTCCCAGAAAGCGCGGCTCACACCAGGCTTGAGCATCAGGCGGCCGCAGTGGAAGTTGCCCTCGAATTCCGGCTCGGTGGGCTTCTTGGCCGATTCGGCGATCAATCTCAGCCGCTGCGCCAGGATCGGAATGCCGCGGGCTTTGTCGACGAAATCGAGTGCGCCGCGGTCGAAGGCGAGCTTCTCGTAGACCGGTTGCGGCGAGCGCCCGGTGAGGAAAACGACAGGCAAAGCTATCCCGCTGCGACGAAGCTTCGGCAGAAGGTCGATCCCCGACACGGTGGGCAGGTTCCAGTCGAGCAAGATGATCTCCGCCTCGGCCCCCGCGGCGAAGGAATCGAGCAGGGCCGGTCCGTCGGAGAAGCTGTCGACTGCAAAGCCGTGGTCGCCCAGCTCGCCCGTAACCACTTCCCGATAGTCATCGTCGTCCTCGACGAAGGCGAGATGAATTCGTCGATCCACGGCGTTGCTTGCGGCGGGCCTGAAGCCGGGACTGGAGCTGGGCCAAGCAGAGACGTTGTCCTTCATCTGTATCGTCATCGCTCTTCACCTTGTAAGCTAGAGTGCTGAACTGCTTTGTCCGGACGTCCGGGTAGAGCTGGACGTCCAAGGTGCATTTCCCGTCGCGGTAGTGCCATTGCTTCCCAGGTGGGTGGTCCTTCTCGCTTATTGGGGCGCCGAGTTGCGCCCGTAGTCTGTCTTCGCTGACACCGGCGAGTTCGAGAGCGGGTGAATTCTTCGCGGTAGGCGCGATTCCTGCGGCAGCGGCGTCGCCCGTGACTGGCGGTTCGATCTGAGTATTCGCAGCGCTTGTTGTCGAACTGGCAGGAGATGCAGGCGATGGTGCGGCCCGCCCACGCGCCGTCACTTGGGGCAGCGGAGCCGGCTCTGTCTTGCGCACGGTCGAATCGGGCGGCGAAGAACTCATCAGCGACGCCAAGTCGTTTCGCGCATTACGAGCGACGTCGCACCCCGATAAGAGCAGTAGCCCGACTCCGACGCTCTGCAACATCAATCTCCTGTTCTTCATTTCTTTTGCACCCGCGAAGCGAGAACCCGCCTTAAGCGAGGCTTAGTGGTGTCTTGCGGCAGGTTTCCGGCAGACAATCAGGTAAGC
>CAMARK010000164.1 GCA_945860205.1 Reyranella massiliensis 521
TGTGGACCGGCTTGTCCCACCAGTTCGGGTTGGCCGCGAGAATGGTCTTCTCTCCGGCGCGCCGCTCCTTGAGCATGAACGGGCCTGTACCCATGGCGTTGCGGGTAGCGAAGTTCTCCTCGTTCTTGGTCATGTCCGCGGAGTTGACCGCGTTGTTCTTCTCGGCCCACGCCTTGGACATCATGCCGAGCGCCGCCCATTTGTCGGCGAGCAGCGGATCGGGGTACTTCGTCGTCACTTCGACGCGGAGGTCGCCCGCCTTCTTGATCTCCTTCACCGAGACGAAGTTGCTGCCCATGTTCGAGCCGGGTCCATTGGCACGATTGAGCGAAAACACGATGTCGTCGGCGGTGAGCGGCGTGCCGTCATGGAACTTCACGCCCGGACGGATGTCGAAGTACCAGGTCGTCGGATCGCTCTGGCCCCACTTGGTGGCGAGCGCGGGCTCGAGCTTCAGATCCTTGTCGCGCCGGATCAGCGGGTCATAGATGTTCGAGTTGAAGGTCAGGAGGAACGTCTCCTGGCGAGCATAGGGATCCATCGAGCTCACGTCGCCCGAGTTGGCCCACTTGAATGTCTTGGCGTCCGCCGTGGTCGCGATCGAGAGGCCCGCGCACATGACAGCCGCCAGTGCGAAGGAATGCCTGAAGTACATTTTCATCTTTAACCCCATCTGGATATCGTGCGCCCTCTTCGCTGGCGGCTTCCCCGGCCAACCCCTGCGCTGACGCATATCTCAACACGTTGCACTGGCTCTGCGAGGCCGTCAATTGCACAAAAAATTTGCATGCTCACAGAGGGTGTACATAGGCCTGAGGCGGGTTAGGGTGACCTTCTCCTGGTTTTTTTGATGGGTGCGGCCATGAACGACATTTCTCGTAGCTTTCGCGGCAATTCCAACGCGGCCCGGGATATTGCGCACCACCTGCACCCTTATACCAACTTCAAGAAGCACGAGGCCACGGGCCCGCTGACCATCGTGCGCGGCCGCGGCGTCTACGTCATGGACGACGACGGCAAGGAATACATCGAAGGCATGGCCGGCCTATGGTCGGCGGCCCTCGGCTTCAGCAACGAGCGGCTGGCGACGGTGGCCTACGAGCAGATGAAGCAGCTGCCGTTCTATCACGCCTTCAACCAGCGCAGCCACGAGCCCGCGATCAACCTCGCCGAGAAGCTCAAGTCGATGGCGCCGGTGGAAATGTCGAAGGTGTTCTTCGCCAACTCCGGTTCCGAGGCCAACGACACCGTCGTGAAGATGGTGTGGTACATGAACAACGCGCTTGGCCGCCCGCTCAAGAAGAAGATCGTCTCGCGCATCAAGGGCTATCACGGCATCACCGTCGCCTCGGGGAGCCTGACCGGCCTGCCCAACAACCACCGCTCGTTCGACCTGCCAATCGCCGGGATCGTGCACACGAGCTGCCCGCACTTCTATCGCTTCGGCCACGACGGCGAGACCGAGGAGCAGTTCGCCACGCGCTGCGCCCAGGAGCTGGAGGACCTCATCGTCAAGGAGGGCGGCGCTGAGCACGTCGCGGCCATGATCTGCGAACCGGTGATGGGCGCGGGCGGCGTGATCGTGCCGCCCAAGGGCTACTACGAGAAGATCCAGGCGGTCTGCAAGAAGTACGACATGCTGTTCGTCGCCGACGAGGTGATCTGCGGCTTCGGACGCACTGGCAACGTCTGGGGCAGCCAGACGATGGGCATCAAGCCCGACATCCTGACCTGCGCCAAGGCGCTGTCGGCGTCGTTCCTGCCGATCTCGGCGGTGATGATCAACGACAAGGTCTACCAGGCGCTGATGATGGAGAGCGACAAGATCGGCACCTGGGGCCACGGCTTCACCTACTCCGGCCATCCGGTCGCCGCCGCCGTCGCGCTGGAAGCACAGAAGATCTACGACGAGACCGATCTCTTCGGACACGCCAAGCGCCTGAGCCCGGTCTTCCACAAGCACATCCAGTCGTTCGCCGACCATCCGCTGATCGGCGAGGCGATGAGCGTGGGCCTGGTCGGCGCGCTCGAGATCGTCGCCGACAAGAAGACCCGGGCTTCGTTCGACATCGGCGCGCCGGGCGCGGCCGGCACCAAGGTTGCCAACCACGCCCAGGCGCGCGGCCTGTTCGTGCGCAACATGGGCGACCGCGTCGCCATCTGCCCGCCGCTGATCATCAACGAGACCGAGCTTGCCGACCTGTTCGGACGGCTGCACCAGTCGTTCGACGCGACCCTGGCCGACCTCAAGTCGGAAGGCCACTTCAAGGGCTGACATGCAAAGCGACACGGTGCGAGCCGGCGCGACGCCGCCGTTCGGCACCGCCCGGCGCATCCGGACCCGGTCGATCTGGGCAGTGGCGCTGTTCGCGGCGTCGCTGCCGCCGGCCTTCATCGGCTTCGGCATCGCCAACGCGACCGACGACCAGACCAACCTGGCGATGCCGCTGGCGTTCATTTTCTGGACGATCGGGCTGCTGTTTGCGCTGTGGGCGGCGTTCCCCACATTGCGCTACTGGGACGGCCTGCCCGGGCCGGTCAGATGGCTGGGGGCGCTGCCCCTGCTCTCGGTCTCCCTGTTCCTGAGCGTCGGCCTGATCCTCGGCCTGTTCCTCTGATCCAGCGCGCCGTTTGCGCCGGATCAAGGCGGACCGCGACCAAAATCCCCCTACTGCCGCCGGGCGATCCGGTTAAGATCGACCCGGGGAGCGAAAATCCAATGGACTACGAGGCATTCTTCGCCGGCCACCTGCGCCGCCTGCACGATGAAGGCCGCTATCGCGTGTTCGCCGAACTGGAGCGGATCGTGGGCGCCTTTCCGCGCGCGCGCCTGCACCGCGAAGGCCAGCCGCCGCGCGACGTCACCGTGTGGTGCTCCAACGACTATCTCGCCATGGGCCAGCATCCGGCCGTGATCGAGGCCATGCAGGCCGCCATCGGCGCGCAAGGTTCGGGCGCCGGCGGCACGCGCAACATCTCGGGCACCAACACGCTCCATGCCGCGCTCGAACGCGAACTGGCCCAGCTTCATGAAAAGGAAGCCGCCCTCGTCTTCACCTCGGGCTACGTCGCCAACGAGACGACGTTGCAGACGCTGGGCGCCCTGCTGCCGGGCTGTGAACTCTACTCCGACTCGTTCAACCATGCCTCGATGATCGCCGGCATCCGGCACTCCGGCGCGGTACGCAAGATCTTCCGCCACAACGACGCGGCCCACCTAGAAGAGCTGCTGGCCGCGGCCGACCCGGCGTGCCCTAAGATCGTGGCCTTCGAATCGGTCTACTCGATGGACGGCGACATCTCCCCGATCGGCGCCCTCTGCGACGCCGCACACCGCCATGGCGCCCTCACCTATCTCGACGAGGTCCATGCCGTCGGCATGTACGGCGCGCGCGGCGCGGGCGTGGCCGAGCGCGACGGCGTACTGGCCAAGGTCAACATCGTGCAAGGCACGCTCGCCAAGGCGTTCGGCGTGGTCGGCGGCTACATTGCCTCGACGGCGGCCACGGTCGACTTCGTCCGTTCCTGCGGCACGGGCTTCATCTTCACGACCTCGCTGCCGCCCGCCATCGCCGCGGCAGCACTCGCCAGCGTCCGCCATGTCAGCGCCCATCCCGAGCTGCGCGTGCGCCACCAGGAGCGCGCCGCGACCTTGAAGCGGCGCCTCGCCGCGGCCGGACTCCCCGTGATGCCGTCGGTGACGCACATCGTACCGGTCTCGGTCGGCGACGCGGCGCTCTGCAAGCAGGCGAGCGACCTGCTGCTCGACCGCCATTCGATCTACGTCCAGCCGATCAACTATCCCACCGTGCCGCGCGGCACCGAGCGGCTACGCCTCACCCCGACGCCGCTGCACGGCGACGAGGACATGAGCCGCCTGGTGTCAGCCCTGCAGGACGTCTGGCAGACGCTCGGCTTGGCGGGCGGCCTCGGCCGCCGCGCCGCCGCCGAATAGGGCGGCCTGAGACTTTACCGACGCCTGCGTGTCGGGAAAATCATGTCGGAAAATTCAAGCCGTTGATCGGCAAGGCTTTTCGCCGGCCGTTTTCCGACACCTGCGTGTCGAAGAATGCGAGCGCAGGACGGCCCCTCATCCTCCAGGTCCGACGTCGGTCACTAATCACTCCAGCCAGATCGGCCTAATGTCGGGCTTCTCGAAATCCTCCGGCGGCATGTACTCGTGCTCATAGGATTTAGGCCCCTCCCATGCCATGAGGCGCAAAGGGCGGAAATAGCCGATGTTTTCTTTGTCGTTGCGGGCATAGTCGATTGCCTTGTCGAGTGACTGGAAAATCTTGCGAAACGCATCGGCTGCTGTCCTCGCCGACCGATCGATGCCCTTTGCTCTATCGCCCAACTTGAATTCGTTCCAAAAACCGTCGGTTACCCGGGGCCCCTAGCGAGGCTCGCGCCGTTTTCACACAGCCTGGGAAGCCCCGCCCTACTCCACCGTCCGCATCGACCAGAGCTGCGAGCGGGCGAGCACCAACGCGATCAGCACCATCATTGCGAAGGCCGGCAGCAGCAGCGCCACCTGCAGGCCCCAGATCGAGCAGATCGTGCCGGTCAGCAACGCGCCGATCGGCCCGCCGCCGCCGAGGCCGAGTTGGAACAGCGACATCAGCCGTGCGCGGTGCGTGGCGGGCGCCACGATCTGGATGACGGTCCGGCTCTGCGTCATGGTGATGCCGGCGCCCAGCCCCCAGACGAAGTTCAGCGCCACGAAGACGGCGAACGACGGCAGGCTCGCCAGCGCCACCAGCACGACCGAGCCCGCGGCAACGGCGATGCCGATCAAGCGGCCACGCAAGGTGAACCGGCGGGCAAGTGCGGCAAAGGCGACGGCGGCCAGGATGGTGGCGGCCCAGAAGGCGAGGTTGACGTAGGCCAGTTCGGGCGCGCCGCCGCCGTAGTTGTCGCGCACGATCAGCGGCAGCACCGCCATGAACGGGCCGACATAGAAGATGCCGACACCGAGGTTGATCAGCAGCACCGGCCAGATCTGGTCGGACTTCGCCGCCGCCGACACGCCCTCGCCAACGCTGCGCCAAAAGCCCGGATGATCGGCCGGCGCATGCGGCGGCGGGTCGGGCAGCCGCCACACGGCGAAACAGCCCAGCAGCACCAGGGCGGCATGCAGCAACAGCAACGGGATCGGGCCGAAGCGATCGGCGGTGGAGGCGCAGGCGATGCCTAAAAGCTGGCCGCCGAACTGCAACGCCGTCGCAAGCGCCACCGCGCGCGCCAGATTGCCCTGCGCCAAGGCCGGCAGCAGCGCGTCGCGCGTCGGCACGGCAAAGGCCCCGATCGAGCCCGCGACGACGCCATAGGCGATCAGCAGCGGATAGCTGAGCCCGCCCTCCATCATCAGGACCAGGGCGAGCGCCAGCGGCGGCATGGCATAGAGGATGTGATAGCCGAGCAGCAGGCGGCGCGGGTTGCCGCGATCGGCGACCAGGCCGCCCAGCGGCAGGAAGAGCAGCGACGGCGCCATGATGGCGGCCTGGGCCACGCCCACGGCGAAGGCGTCCATATGGAGCACGACCGCGACCAGCCACGGAAACAGCACCATCTGGATGCCGAGCGGCACGAACCAGCTGGCGAGGCCCAGCAGATAGACCGGAAAGGCGTTTGGGCGCGCGGACGCGGGCAGGACTTGCTCCGGGGCCTAAGGAACTATATGTTGTAGGTACTTAGTGCCGCTTCCTCATCCAATAGTCAAAGACACCCCAATCGTGTCGACCTTCAACCGCAGCACCCTGGTCAAGGTCCTGGAAATCCTGGACAGCAGCCACGCTGGCGAGGCCCTGGCGGCGGCCAAGCTCGCCTCGGCGATGGTGCGCGAAGCCGGCCTCTCCTGGGAGCAGGTGCTGGCGCCCGAGATCTCGGCGCCGTCCTTGCCCGCCCCCGCCGGCCGGGCCGCCGGCGCGGTGGCGGCAGGGTCCGGTCCCTTCGGCTACCGCCGCGACCAGCGCGAACTCTCGCCGCACGAGCAGTTCTTCATGGTGCTGCTGAGCCCGCGCACGCCGTCGGAGATCAAGCGCAAGCTGCGCGGCCTGGAAGCGCGCGTGCTGGACGGCGAGATCACGCCGCAGGAAACCCAGGACCTGAAGTTCATGTACCAGAGCTTCGTGGTCGGCTGATCTTCCGGAGCGACTCATGATCTTCCG
>CAMARK010000165.1 GCA_945860205.1 Reyranella massiliensis 521
ATACGCATCCGACAGACGACGCTGCCGCTTCACTGTTTTGCCCATCCCTCACTGTGCCAAATTACTGCGAGCCTCAAAGCGCAGAAAGACCGCTATCCACAAGCTTTTCGCGCCCTATGATCTCCCCAATCACCCACTCGATTCCCGGACGACCCGAAGTCCTTAACCCCGGACTTGGCGAACACCTCGGCAATATCGCCCTTAATCGCCTTCGCTGCGGCAATGTCGGCATCGCCGTCGGCGAGGTCGCCCTTCTTGCGCCGTGCCACCCCGCGCCCGAACAGGGCGTCGGCGTAGTTTGGGTTGATCTTAAGCGCCGCGTCGTAGTCGGCGATCGCTATATCGAAAAGCCCGAGCTTGAGATAGGTGAAGCCGCGACTGTTTAGCATACCGGCGTCGCTAGGACTGAGTCGTAGGGATTCATTGCAATCCACGAGTGCCGCCTGAAGCTGGTCGATCATGGCCCGTGCCCGGCACCGGCTTTGGAATGCGCTGGCATGGCTGGGGTTGTGCTTGATCGCCTGATCGAAGTCCTGAATGGCGCTGTCGTACTGGCCTTTTAGATCGCGGGCAACGCCGCGCATGTAGAATGCCCAGGGCAGGCTGGGGTTGAGCATGATGGCCTGATCGAAGTCCAGAAGGGCGCGGTCGAGTTGGCCCTTGCTCATGTTGGCCATACCGCGGCCTTGGAAAGCATTGGCATGGCTGGGTTGTAGCTCGATTGCCTGATCGAAGTCCTGGATCGCGCGGTCGTACTGGCGCTTGTTGTAGTAGGCCATTCCGCGGCGGTAGACCGCGTTGGTATTGCTAGGGTTGAGCTTGATCGCCTGATCGTAGTCCTCGATGGCGCGGTCGTACTGGCCCTTATTTTGGTAAGCAATGCCGCGGTTGTAGAACTTGGCATAGCTGGGGTTGAGCTTGATCGCCTGATTGTAGTCCTCGATGGCGCGGTCGTACTGGCTCTTGCTACTGTATGCCATTCCGCGATTGTGGAACGCGTCGGCGTGTTTGGGATTAAGCTTGATCGCCTGATCGTAGTCCTGAATGGCGCGGTCGTACTGGCCTTTACGGTCGTAAGCATCGCCGCGGTTAAAGAACGAGTCGGCATAGCTGGGGTTCAGCTTGATCGCCTGATCATAATCCTGAAGGGCGCGGTCGTACTGGCCTTTATTGTGGTAGACGACGCCGCGGTTGTTGAACGCTTTAGCATGTTTGGGGTTCAGCTTGATCGCCTGATCGTGGTCCTGGATGGCTCGGTCGTACTGGCTTTTGTTGTTGTAGGCGAGGCCGCGATGGTCGAACGCGTTGGCATAGCTGGGGTTCAGCTTGATCGCCTGATCGAAGTCTTCGATGGCTCGGTCGTACTGGCTTTTGTTGTGGTAAGCGAGGCCGCGGTTGTTGAACGCGAAGGCTTGATTTTGCGGAGTCTCTCGTCCCGACTTTATCAAGGCATTGCAGCCTTGAATCGTTTGATCGTCGGTGGCGTCGCCGTAGCACCATTTACTCAGCTGTTCGTAGGTCTGCGCCGTCACCGGCGCGCCGCCCGACAGAACCAAAAGCATCGACACAACGGCAATTATGCTGCGCATTGATGTTTTCTCCCCCACTTCAATTGTCCCGACGAGTGCACACCGGTCAAGGGCCCTTTCCGCTCGCCCCATCGCTTGGGCACCGATGCCGCCATCTAGGATCAACAACAGGGTTAACCACCCCTAGCCGGCGCAATCGGGCACTTGGCACAGCGGCGAATGAACTAGCTAGCCGTCCATCGTGATCGCAGGTTGATCCCTTTGCAGCCTGCCGCTGGCGGCCGCGAACCAGCGGTATCGTTTCCAGCCACGCGGCATCGCCTGCCAGTAAGGCGCGGCTGTGGCGTTCCAGCATATAGGCCATGATATCGTCCAACGGCGCAGCCTTGCGTCAGCCTTGCGGTTGGTGTGAAATCGCCGCAACGCCTTCCGTTATCAAAATTTAGAGGAGAACCCGACATGGCTTCTCATCAAGCGCCCAACGCCTCCATGGAGCAGCGCCTCGCGGCCGTTGAGCGGGTGCTGGAGGTGCGCGCGCACGACAAGGGCCTGTCGGTCGACGGCACGATCGAGATGGTGGAGGAAAAGTTCGTGTCGGAAAATGGCGCGAAGGTCGTCGCCCGCGCCTGGACCGACCCCGCGTTTCGCGAGCGCCTGCTGGCCGACGGCAAGGCGGCGATTGCCGAATTCGGGATCGGCCTGCCGGCGATCCAGCGCCAGGTCTACGTGCTCGAAAACACGCCGGCGGTCCACAATGTCATCGTCTGCACGCTGTGTTCCTGCACCGCCACGACCCTGATCGGCCCGCCGCCGAACTGGTACGAGGATCTGGAGTACCGGGCGCGGGTCGTCCGCGAGGCGCGCACCGTCCTGCAGGAAATGGGCTGCCTCGTGGCGCCCGAGACGGAAATCCGCGTCTGGGACACGACCGCGGACACGCGCTTCATGGTGCTGCCGATGCAACCGCCCGAGACGATCGGCTGGCCCGAGGACAGGCTCGCCGCGATCGTCACGCGCGATTCCCTGATCGGGGTCGCGCGGCTGTCGGCCGCGGGAGGCTGACGATGGACGGCATGCATGACCTGGGCGGGCGCCAGGGTTTCGGCAAGGTCGGGTTCGTTCCGAAAGCGTCGCCGTTCCAGGCGCCTTGGGAGCAGCGTGCCTATGCGCTGCGCGCCATGGCGATACAGCTCGGCATCTACAACATCGACGAGTACCGTCATGCCGTCGAACGCATGGACCCGCGCCACTCGGTGAGCGCCAGCTACTATGAACGGGTGATCACGGCCATCGCTACGCTCCTCGTCGAAAAGGGCGTGACGTCCAAGGCCGAACTGGAAGCGATGGCCGGCGGCGGGTTTGCTCTGTCGCATCCGGGCATGGGAGGTCGCACGAATGCGGCCGACCGCAAGTCCTTCCAGAGGGGCGAGCGGGTGCGCGTCAAAAACGATTTCGTCCCGGGCCATGTCCGCCTGCCCGGCTATATCCGCGGCAAGACCGGCGTCGTCATGTACGAGGGACCGCTCACGCCTTTCCCCGACGCCCATGCTCATGGTCTCGAAGCGGCCGACGAGCCGACCTACGACGTGCAGTTCCGCAGCGAAGAGCTTTGGCCTGGAGGGGCGGAGCAGGCCGTCATCCACGTCGCCGTCTTCCAGAGTTATCTCGAGGCGGTCGCCTGACCCTTCTCCCAAATCCTGGTTGGAGCTGATCTTCTCCCCCGGACCGCGCCCGAGCCACTCTCAAAGTTCCCGGCCGAGAGGCGCGAAAGCTTCGATCGCATGCCGACGGACGCCGCTTCTAGGCTCGACGGGCTGCAGCAGGCGTTCGTCGATACTGACCGCCGCATCGCGCTCCGCGAGCGAGGTCAAGGTCGGACCCAGGTCGCGCAACAGGCCGTCGGCCATGCCGTAGATCCAGCCATGGATCTGAAGCGATCGACCCTGAACCCAGGCGTTCTCCACGATCGGCGTGGCGGCGACGCGCCGTACCTGCATCTCGATGTTGATCTCGCACATGAGGTCGAGGCGCGCCTGCCGATCCGGCAGGGCTTCGAATACGGTGCGGTGCTTGCGATAGAACATCACGATCGGCTGCAGCCAATAGTCGACCAGCGCGGAGCGGTCGTCGCCGAGCGCCCGCTCGATGCCGCCACAGCCATAGTGGCCGCAAACGATGACATGCTTCACGCGGAGCACCTCGACGGCATACTCGAGGACTGCCAGCAGGTTCATGTCGCTGGTATGAGCGACGTTGGCGATGTTGCGGTGAACGAAGACCTCGCCAGGGTCGAGGTCGAGCACGTCGTTTGCGGTCACTCGGCTGTCCGAGCAGCCGATCCAAAGATACTTCGGCGTCTGAAGGCCGGACATGCGCACGAAGTAGGTGGGATCGTCGCGTGTCTTGCGCTGAGCCCAGAGGACGTTGCGGTCCAGCAGGTCGTCGAGATTCTTGGGGTCGCTGGTCGAAGCCATCCGAAATCCATTCATGGCAGGCGGGCGGGGCGTCAAGTCAAGCGTAGCGGGTCGGCTCCTAGCTGTCGAAGCCCTGAAAAGCCAGGTCCACGCGCGCGAGATAGTCGCGGGCGTGTGCGGCGTAGTCGATGCCCGGCGTCTTCAGGTGAACATCCGACACCATCGCCCACAGCGCCTCGCGGAGCGCGCTTGCCGCCTTCATGGCGGCGAAGGCACGACGCAGATCGCCAGGCATCTTGCCTTCGAAATAGGCCTCGAGAAGCGTCGCGTCCTCGGCTTCGCCAAAGCCGCCGTTCGACGACAGGTTGGCGAGGTCGAACATGGCGGTACCGAAGCCGCCGTATTCCCAGTCGATCAGCCACAGCCTCGCACCGTCGTCGATGAAGTTGCCCGGCAGCAGGTCGTGATGGCCGAAGACCTGAGGCATCGGCACCTGCGCGTTCTCCAGCTCGTCGGCCAGCGCGAGGTACTTGGGATCGGCATCGATCAGCCGCACGTAGTCGCGAATGACATGGAAGACCCAGAAAGCGTTGACCGGTCCACGTACGCGCCGGCCGACCTCGGCGTGACAGGTTCTCAGCAGCGGCACGATCCGGCCGATGTTCGCGACAAGATCGGCTTCGCCGAACGTGCGGCCCTCCAGGAAGCGCAAAACGAGGATACCGGGCTCGGCATGGACGACCTCGGGCGAGAGACCGGCCTCGAAGGCCGCGACGGACGCCGCGCGCTCGCGGTCGCGAAAGACGTGATGGACGGGAATGTCGGCGCCGCAGCGGACGACGAATTTCTCGCTTCCGTCGTCGGCGACATAGGAGAGGTTGGTGAGGCCGCCTTTCAGCGGCGCCAGCGTCACCGGCCCGCGCCAGCAGGCCAAGCGCGCGAGCTTGCCCTCCAGATCGTCCTTTCGCATCGCGCGTGCCTCCCCGACACAATCATTCCACGCGGGGCGGTGGCGCGCTACCCTCGGCACGTCCAGCAGCGCCCGTCGTCTCGACCGGAGCCGAGCGCAGCGAGGCGTAGCGGAGAGACCTTGTCTGCCGCAGGCAAGGTCCCTCCACTCCGCTTCGCTCCGGTCGGGACGACGGGTAGCTCTGCTTCTTCCAAGGAGAAAAGAAATGCCCGACGCCCCCATCTCCAAGCAGGCCGTCACCAACACCATCACCGGCCGCGATGCCTTTCTCCGTGTGCTGAGCGACGAAGGCGTCGTAAAAATGTTCGGCAATCCCGGCACGACCGAGCTGCCGATCATGCATGCGCTCTCCTCGGCACCGGAGATGGGCTACGTGCTCGCCCTGCAGGAAGCCGTGGTCATCGCCATGGCCGACGGCTACGCCCGCGCCTCGGGCAAGCTGGTGTCGTGCAACGTCCATGTAGCGCCGGGCCTCGGCAACGCCATCGGCTCGATCTACACGTCGATGATGTCGGGCACGCCGATGATCGTGACAGCCGGCCAGCAGGAGCAGGGCCATGGGCTGACCGAGCCCCTCCTCTACGCGCCGCTGGTGCCGATCGCGACGCCGGTCGTGAAATGGGCGACGGAAGTGAGCCGCATCGAAGACCTGCCGCGCATCCTGCGCCGCGCCGCCAAGATCGCCACCACGGCGCCGACCGGCCCGGTGTTCATCTCGCTGCCCGGCGACATCCTGAACAACGAAGCCGCCATCGACATGGGCGAGGTGACGCGGGTCGATACCGCCGTGCGGCCCTCGGATGCGGCCCTCGAACATCTCGCCAAGCGTCTACTTTCCGCGAAGAAGCCGGTGATCCTGGCCGGCCACGAGATCGCGACGGCCGACGCCTTCGCCGAGGCGACGGCGCTGGCCGAAACGCTTGGAGCCCCGGTGCTGCAGCAGACCGTGGCCTGGGGCGCGCATTTCCCCTCCGAGCATCCGGCTTACCTGGGCGCGCTCAACCGCGACCAGAAATACGTGCGCCGCGTGCTCAGCGACTACGACCTGATGTTCTGCGTCGGCGCCGATGTGCTGAA
>CAMARK010000166.1 GCA_945860205.1 Reyranella massiliensis 521
GAGGGCACGGAGATGGTGATGCCGGGCGACAATGCGCGGCTGATCGTCGAGCTGATCCAGCCGATCGCCATGGACGAGGGCCTGCGCTTCGCCATCCGCGAGGGCGGCAGGACCGTCGGCGCAGGCGTCGTCACCAAAGTCGTGAAGTAGTGCTATAGAAGGTCACGGCCGGCCCCAAAGCCGGCGGTGACAGACTGCAGGAGTGTAGCTCAGTTGGTAGAGCATCGGTCTCCAAAACCGAGGGTCGTGGGTTCGAGTCCCTCCGCTCCTGCCATTATTTGAAGAATGGCAATCATGACGACGAAGAATCCGATCGAATTTGTCCGCGAAGTCAGAGCCGAGATAGCCAGGGTCACCTGGCCGACCCGGCGCGAGACCATGATCACCACCAGCATGGTGTTCATCTTCGTCGTGATCGCGTCGCTGTTCTTCCTGGCGGCAGACAAGATCATTGCCTTCGTCATCAAGCTGTTGCTCGGGGTTTCGTGACATGACTCATCGTTGGTACGTCGTTCACGCCTATTCGGGCTTCGAGAACAAGGTCGCCCAGTCGATCCGCGAACAGGCCCAAAAGAAGGGCCTGGACGAGGAGATCTCCCAGGTCATGGTGCCGACCGAGGAAGTCGTGGAAGTGCGCCGCGGCGCCAAGGTCCAGACCGAGCGCAAGTTCTTCCCGGGCTACGTCCTGGTGAAGATGGACCTGACGGACGACACCTGGCACCTGATCAAGAACACCGCCAAGGTGACGGGCTTCCTGGGCGGCGGTGGCCGCGGCAAGCCGGTTCCGATCTCGGAAAACGAGGCCGGCCGCATCCTGCGCCAGGTCCAGGAAGGCGTGGAACGGCCCAAGCCCGCCGTCAGCTTCGAGATCGGCGAGCAGGTCAAGGTGGCAGACGGCCCGTTTGCCTCGTTTAACGGCACGGTCGAGGATGTGGACGAGGAGCGGGCACGCCTGAAGGTCGCGGTCTCGATCTTTGGCCGCTCGACCCCGGTCGAACTCGACTACGCTCAGGTGGAAAAGATCTGATTGGGGCCCATATAGGGGTTCGAAATCGGGGGTTGTGGGGCGCCGGGGAGTTTGCTAAACCCCGCGCCCTTGGAAGGGCTGGCCACGCGCCGGCCTTTTCTCATGAGGCCGGTCTCCTCAGAAAATCCTTACGGATCAATGGGTTGACTGGAACATAGGTGCGGGAGGCCTAGCCATGGCCGTACCGCGCCGCCCACAGGAGGGGCAAGAATGGCTAAAAAGATTCAAGCCTACGTCAAGCTGCAGGTGCCGGCCGGCAAGGCCAATCCGTCGCCGCCGATCGGGCCCGCGCTCGGTCAGCAGGGCGTCAACATCATGGAATTCTGCAAGCAGTTCAACGCCCGCACGCAGAAGATGGAAGCCGGCATGCCGATCCCGGTGGTCATCACCGTGTTCCAGGATCGCAGCTTCACTTTCGTCACCAAGACGCCGCCCGTCAGCTTCTTCCTCAAGAAGGCCGCTGGCATCGAGGCGGGCGCTAAGACAGTCGGCACGCAGATCGTCGGCAAGGTGACGAAGGCCCAGGTCAAGGAGATCGCCGAGCAGAAGATGCCCGATCTCAACTGCGATTCGGTCGAGTCGGCGATGGCCCAGGTAGTGGGCTCTGCCCGCTCGATGGGCCTCCAGGTAGTGGAGTAGCGCCATGAGCCGAGGCAAGCGATACACGACGGCGTCCGGCACTGTGGACCGCGAAAAGATCTACGCCCTCGAAGAGGCCGTGAAGATCGTCAAGGCAAACGCCAAGGCGAAGTTCGACGAGACCATCGAGGTCGCGATGAACCTGGGCATCGATCCGCGTCACGCCGACCAGGCGGTGCGCGGCATGATCGCGCTCCCGAACGGCACCGGAAAGTCGGTGCGCGTGGCGGTGTTTGCCCGTGGCGCCAAGGCCGAGGAAGCCAAGGCCGCCGGTGCCGATCTGGTCGGTGCCGAGGACCTGGCCGAGAAGATCACGGCCGGCGAGATGAATTTCGAGCGCTGCGTCGCCACCCCCGACATGATGGGTGTGGTGGGTCGGCTCGGTAAGGTGCTGGGCCCGCGCGGCCTGATGCCGAACCCCAAGCTCGGCACGGTCACGCAGGACGTCGCCGCCGCGGTCAAGGCCGCCAAGGCCGGTTCGATCGAGTTCCGCGCCGAGAAGGCTGGCATCGTTCATGCAGGTGTCGGCAAGGCCTCGTTCAGCGAGGAGGCGATCGCCGCCAACGTCAAGGCGCTGGTGACGGCGATCAACCGCGCCAAGCCGGCCGGCGCCAAGGGAACTTTCATCAAGAAGGTTTCGCTCAGTTCGACGATGGGTCCGGGCGTCAAGCTCGACCCCGCCACCGCGCTCTCCTGAGCGTGTAGGCAAGGAATTTTCGAGATTTCGTCGTTGGTTTCGGCCGGCGGCGAAGGGAGCGAAGAGACCGCAAGGTTTCGAGCTCCACCTGTCCGAGACCGCAGGTGCTCCACCCTCCGCGTTGGTAACGAGGGCGAGCGTAATGGGGAAACCCGCCGGCGATAGACGGGGGCAAAGGAATCGACGCTGCACTTTACGGTGCGCGCACGGGCCTGAACTTCCGGGGCAGGCGAACCGGACCGCAAGGTCTCCGTTCGCGCTAACCCGCTAACGGAGGCTGCGGTCTGAACGCAGCCGGTCCGATCCGGATCCCCCGGGTTGGGCCAAAGTTGGAGAAAGCCGTGAATCGTTCGGAAAAGGCCGAGGCGATCGTCGAGCTGAACCGTACCTTTATGGACGCCAACCTGATGGTGATCACTCGCCAGTCAGGCTTGACCGTTCAAGAGGTCACGGACCTGCGTCGCAAGATCAGGGCAGCCGGCGCTAGCTACAAGGTCACCAAGAATCGGCTCACGCTGCGTGCCCTCGAGGGCACGCCCTTTACGGCGCTCGGTCCCATGTTCACGGGTCCGACTGCCATCGCCTACTCCAAGGATCCGGTCGCTGCGGCTAAGGCCGTTGCGGCCTTCGCCAAGGACAACGAGAAGCTGACCATCGTCGGTGGTGCGCTGGGTGGAAATGTTCTGGACGTCGCTGGCGTCCAAGCGTTGGCCACGCTGCCCTCCCTCGATGCTCTGCGCGGCAAGATCATCGGTCTCCTGCAGGCTCCGGCGACGAAAATCGCCGGCGTGCTTGTGGCCCCCGCTGGTCAACTCGCTCGTGTGTTCGCAGCGTACGGAGCCACGGAAGACGGCGCGAAGGCGGCGTAAGTCATTCGTTAGCCAATCGACGTCACGATTATCGAAGTTCAGGTTACAGGAGACAGACAATGGCCAATCTAGAGAAGCTGGTCGAAGAACTTTCGGCCTTGACGGTCCTCGAGGCCGCCGAGTTGAGCAAGTTGCTCGAGACGAAGTGGGGCGTCAGCGCCGCCGCTCCGGTCGCCGTCGCGGCCGCTGCTGCAGCCGCTCCGGTTGAGGTGAAGGACGAGTTCACCGTCGTTCTTGCCGCCGCCGGCGACAAGAAGATCAACGTCATCAAGGCGGTGCGCGAGATCACCGGTCTCGGCCTCAAGGAGGCCAAGGACCTGGTCGAAGCAGCCCCGAAGGCCGTCAAGGAAGGCGTGCCGAAGGCCGACGCGGAGAAGCTCAAGGCCAAGCTCGAGGCCGAAGGCGCGAAGGTCGAACTCAAGTAAGCATTTGAGATCCTCTCCCCCGAAAGGGGGAGAGGGCCTCTTTTCCAAGCGGATCTCCCGAAGAGGAGGGCCGCTTCGATAAGTGGCCCTCTGCAATGGATGGGGCGATCGGCTTTGGCGGGCCGGGCGTTCCGAGACAGCAGCGGGTGAGTCGTCGCCCTTGAACCAGATCGAGGACGCAGGATGGCCACGGCCTTCAATACACGTAAGCGAATCCGTCGTTTCTTCGGCCACATCGAATCCGTGGCGCCGATGCCGAACCTCATCGAGGTTCAGAAGTCGTCTTACGAGACATTCCTGCAGCGGATGATTCCGGCCGCTAAGCGCACGCAGTCAGGCCTCCAGGAGGTCTTTCGTGGCGTGTTCCCGATCAAGGACTTCGCCGAACGCGCCAGCCTCGAGTTCGTGAAGTACGAATTCGAAGAGCCGAAGTACGACGTCGAAGAGTGCCAGCAGCGCGGCATCACCTACGCGGCGCCCCTCAAGGTCACGCTCCAACTCGTGGTGTGGGACATCGACGAGGAGGCCGGTTCGCGCTCGATCCGCGATATCAAGGAGCAGGACGTCTACATGGGCGACATGCCGCTCATGACCGACAACGGCACCTTCATCGTGAACGGCACCGAGCGCGTGATCGTCTCGCAGATGCACCGTTCGCCCGGCGTCTTCTTCGACCACGACAAGGGCAAGACCCATAGCTCGGGCAAGTACCTGTTCGCCGCCCGCATCATCCCCTATCGCGGTTCCTGGCTCGACTTCGAGTTCGACGCCAAGGATCTCATCCATGTCCGCATCGACCGCCGCCGCAAGATCCCGGTGACGACGCTCCTGCTCGCGCTCGACAACGACGCCACCGCCAAGAAGCGCGCCGCCGCCATCGCCAAGAA
Source organism: Reyranella massiliensis 521 (assembly GCA_945860205.1). GTDB lineage: Bacteria > Pseudomonadota > Alphaproteobacteria > Reyranellales > Reyranellaceae > Reyranella > Reyranella massiliensis_B. The sequence goes on from CAMARK010000166.1 coordinate 4,545, forward strand.
CCAGACGCTCGATCCGGCCGAGGCCCAAGGCCTGTCGCCGGAGGAGATCCTGGCGGCGTTCTACGGCCAGGTCGTCTACAAGCGCGAGAAGGACGGCTGGAACACGCCGTTCAACGCCGACTCGATGAAGGGCGTCAAGCTCACCCACGACCTGGTCAACGGCAAGACCGGCAAGTCGGTGGCCGACGCCGGCGCCAAGATGACTCCGCGCTTGCTGGCCAAGCTCAAGGAAGCTGGCCTGAAGGAGATGCGCGTCTCGGCTGAGGAGCTGATCGGCCGCTACGCCGCGCTCGACATCATCAACGAGAAGACCGGCGAGATCTACGTCGAGGCAGGCCAGGAGATCACCGAGGCCGTGCTCGAGCAGTTCGAGGAACTCGGCATCGACCTGCTGCCGACGCTGGCGATCGACCACACCAATGTCGGTCCCTACATCCGCAACACGCTGGCTGCCGACAAGAACTCAAACCGCGAAGAAGCCCTGCTCGACGTCTACCGCGTCATGCGTCCGGGCGAGCCGCCGACGCTCGACCAGGCCGAGACCCTGTTCCAGGGCCTGCTGTTCGATCTCGACCGCTACGACCTCTCGCCGGTCGGCCGCGTGAAGATGAACATGCGCCTCGACTTCGAGGGCGTGCCCGATTCGCAGCGCACGCTGCGGCGCGAGGACATCCTCTCGGTCGTCAAGGTGCTGCACGGCCTGAAGGACGGCCGCGGCGAAATCGACGACATCGATCACCTCGGCAACCGCCGCGTCCGCTCGGTCGGCGAGTTGATGGAGAACCAGTACCGCGTCGGCCTGCTGCGCATGGAACGCGCGATCCGCGAGCGCATGAGCTCGATCGACATCGACACCGTGATGCCGCACGACCTGATCAACGCCAAGCCGGCGGCGGCTGCGGTGCGCGAGTTCTTCGGCTCCTCGCAGCTCAGCCAGTTCATGGACCAGACCAACCCGCTGTCGGAAGTGACGCACAAGCGTCGCCTCTCGGCGCTTGGACCGGGCGGTCTGACGCGCGAGCGCGCCGGCTTCGAAGTGCGTGACGTGCATCCGACGCATTACGGCCGCATCTGCCCGATCGAGACGCCGGAAGGCCCGAACATCGGCCTGATCAACTCGCTCGCCACCTACGCGCGCGTGAATCAGTACGGCTTCATCGAGAGCCCGTACCGCAAGGTCGTGAG
>CAMARK010000167.1 GCA_945860205.1 Reyranella massiliensis 521
CTGGGCACGCAGGTGGCGCACCACCTCCTCGACCTCGCCGTCCGACACGAACGGCCCGTGCACACGCGCGATCTTGCCGCCGCCCGCCATATACAGCATGTCGCCCTGGCCCAGCAGCTGCTCGCCGCCCTGCTCGCCCAGGATGGTGCGGCTGTCGATCTTGGACGTGACCTGGAAGGAGATGCGGGTCGGGAAGTTGGCCTTGATGGTGCCGGTGATGACGTCGACCGACGGCCGCTGCGTCGCCATGACGACGTGGATGCCGGCGGCGCGCGCCATCTGGGCGAGACGCTGAACGGTGGCCTCGATCTCCTTGCCGGCGACCAGCATCAGGTCGGCCATTTCGTCGATGATGACGACGATGAACGGCAGCGGCGTGAGGTCCATCTCCTCGTCTTCGAAGGTCGGTTTGCGCGTCTCGGGGTCGATGCCGGTCTGGACCTTGCGGGTGAGCGAGGTGCCCTTGCGCGCCGTTTCGATCAGCTTCTCGTTGTAGCCCGCGATGTTGCGCACACCGACCGCGCTCATGGCGCGGTAGCGGTCTTCCATCTCGCGAACCACCCACTTGAGCGCGACGATGGCCTTGCGCGGTTCGGTGACGACGGGCGTCAGCAGATGCGGGATGTCCTGATAGACGCTGAGTTCCAGCATCTTGGGATCGATCATGATGAAGCGGCACTGATCCGGCGTCAGCCGGTAGAGCAGCGACAGGATCATGGTGTTGACCACAACCGACTTGCCCGACCCGGTGGTGCCGCCGATCAGCAGATGCGGCATGCGGGCCAGGTCGGCGATGACGGGATCGCCGCCGATGTCCTTGCCCAATGCCAAGGGCAGGCCGAGGCGATTGTCCTCGTAGTGGCGTGTCGACAGCAGCTCGCGCAGGAACACCGTCTCGCGCTTGGCGTTGGGCAGCTCGATGCCGATGACGTTGCGGCCCGGCACGGTGGCGACGCGCGCGGAGACGGCACTCATCGAGCGAGCGATGTCGTCGGCGAGGCCAATGACGCGGCTCGACTTGGTGCCAGGCGCCGGCTCGAGCTCGTAGAGCGTCACGACCGGACCCGGCCGCACCTTCACGATCTGTCCCCTGACGCCGAAATCGTCGAGCACCGTCTCGAGCAGGCGCGCGTTCTGCTCCAGCGCCTCCTCGTCGATCTTGGGCTGCGCGTTGACGCGCGAGGGCAGCGACAGGATGTCGAGCGGCGGCAGCTTGTATTCGCCGGCCGCAAGATCGAGTTCGCGCTGGCCGGCCTTGGCGGCGCGCTTGCCCTGGGTGAGACCGCCCGCCTTGCGCGGAATGATTTTTACGCCAGGCGTGGCCGCCACCGCGGGTGCCTGCTCCACCGGCAAGGCGTCGGGTGTGAAAGGATTGTCGTCGTCGGCAGATTCGGCGGGCCCTTCGGCCACTGCCGGGAACTCGAGCGCCGGCCCCGCGGCATCCACGACTTTGTGCGGTCCATCGATCTGCGGCTCGGGCTCGACTGGCTCCGTGGACTGGACGCTGCGGCGGGCCATGAATGGCTCGATCCGCAAGCCGGCCAACCGATCGAACAAGGTGCGCTCACGGACCGAATCGACAGCCCCGCCCGCGACATGAGGCGCCTGCGGGTAGAGGGGGATTGGCGACTCGGGAATCTCCGGTGCCGGCCGCTCGATCGGGGCGTAGGGCGCGTCGACCAACAGCGAGTCGCGCGGCGGCATCGGCGTGCCTTCATCGGGAATCTGCTCGACGCGGGGCTCGAAATGGCTGGGGTCGTACTGGCTGGCGTCGATCTCACCGGGAATTTCGGCATAGCCGATCGGCGGCGCCGGCAGGTCGGCATTCTCGTCCATCACCGGCGGCTTGCCGCGCCACAGCGCGATGCCGGCCCGGACCAGCCACATGCACCACAGGAAGGGCGCGCGCAGGATGCGGAAGATCAGGGGCAGGTCGGTCCGGTTCATGCCGAGCGCCGGCGCCATGGCAATGAAGGCAAGCGCCGCGCAGGCTGGCTCGATCAGGGCGAGGCTGCCGCCGCTCGAATGGGTGAGCACCAGTTCGCGGAAACGCCCGACGAGGGCGAGGCCAACCAACCCGCCAGGCCCGGCATGCGTTGCAGCACCTCCGACGTCGCCCAGCCCGACGCAGGCCACGCTCATCATCAGCAGTGCCAGCAGCAGCAGCGACAACCGGAGCCCGAAGAAGCCCAGGTGGTGGGTGCGCAGCATCCGCACGCCCCAGGTGATCAGCGCCACCGGCACCAGGATGATGGCAAGCCCGAAGGTCTGCAGCAGGAGGTCGGAGATATACGCGCCGGGCAGGCCCACGAGATTGTGCGGCGAGCGGCCAGTGGCGTGATTGAGCGACGGATCGCCAGGGCTATAGGTGAACAACGCGAGCAGCAGCACCACGCCGGCCCCGGCGACGCCGGCGCCCACCAGCTCCATCATGCGGCGGCGCAGGAAGTCGCGTCCGCCTTCCGGCAGGATCGCCGTCTTGCGGTGCATCTCCGAGGTGACGCCGATCATGGCCATCGCGCTCTCAGGTCTCCCTACAGGACCGCGGCGAGGCGGGTCATGCCTTCGCGCGTCGTCTTCTCGTCATGCACCAGCGCCACGCGGATGTAGCGGTGCGCGGTATTCACGCCATTGGTTTCGCGGCAGGCGTAGGCGCCCGGCAGCACCTTGAGGTGCGCCTCGGCCCATAGCCGGCGCGTGGCCTCCTCGCCGTCACCGACGTCAAGCCACAGGAAGAAGCCGCCACCCGGCGTGTAGTAGCTGAAGCGGTTGTGCAGGATCTGCTCGGCGACCCGAAAATTCTTGCGGTACCATTCGCGCGTGTCGAGCGGATGAGTCTCCTCCCGCCACAGCGCGGCCGAGGCCTTCTGGACCGCGAAGGGGATCTGCGGTCCGCCATAGGTCCGCCAGCGCAGCACCATTGCGACCAGCTTGGGATCGCCGGCCATGAAGCCGGAACGAAGTCCGGCGGCATTCGACCGCTTGGAAAGCGAGTGGAAGACGGCGAGGTTGCGGAACGGATCTGCGGCGCCCGTCTCGTCCATCGCCAGCGCCGCCTCGAGGCCACCCACCGGCGGCTGGCCGGTGTAGATCTCGGCGTAGCATTCGTCGAGTGCCAGAACGGCGTCGTGCTTGCGGCAGAGCCGCAGCAGATTCTGCAGGTAATCCATGCTGGCAATGGCGCCCTGCGGATTGGCCGGCGAGCAGAGATAGACGACCGACATGCGCTTCCACGTCGCTTCGTCGATCTTGTCAAATTCCGGCAGGAAGCCGTTCTCGGCATTGGCGTTGACCAGCAGCGGCTCGCCGCCCGAGAGGACCGCGCCGCCGAGATAGGCCTGATAGAACGGGTTGGGCAACGCCACGACCGGCTTGCCACCGCCCTTCTCCTGCGGCGTGGCGACGGTGGCGATGACGTAGACGCCCTCCTTGCTGCCGGCTGTCGGATGAACGTGCAGGTCCGGATCGAGCAAGCCTTTGGGCAGCTTGTAGCGTCGCGTCAGCCATTCGCAGATCGCGAGGTTGAGGTCGGGCAGGCCTTGGTTGGGCGGATACCGATTCCAGCCGTCGACCTCGTCATTCACGATCTGGCGGGCGAAGGCCGGCATCGCACCCTGCGGCTCGCCCACCGACATGTTGATCATCGACAGATGCGCCGGGGGTGTAATGGGCGCGATCAGTGCGTTCAGCCGTGCGAACGGAAAATCGGTCAACGTCTCCGTCAGGCGCGGATTGAACATTCTTAGCCATCCACTGGGGCCGCAACCGGCCGAAGCAAAGCAGCAACACCCACCGGAGGGGTCCGGGCGGGGCTTGCTATTGGCGCATTGTATGAAACAAATTAGCTAATAACAACAAGGGAATAGACCGCTTTCTTCAGACAGAAGAAGGGTTTGGGACCCGACCCTGCCGGAGCCACTAGCGCTAGGGGGCGGCTACTGTACCCGCTCCCCATGCAAGGCGGTGTCGAGGCCTTCGACCTCTTCGTCGCGCGTGACCCGGAGGCCGACCATGGCGTCGACGATCTTCAGGATCACCCAGGTGGCCACCGCACAGAAAACGGTGACGGCCACGACGCCGTAGAGCTGGGTCAGGATCTGGCCGGCGTTGCCGTCCACGAGCCCAACCGGCTGGCCCTTGGCGACGTCGTTGATGGCCCGGGTAGCGAACACGCCGACCAGGATCGAGCCAAGGATGCCGCCGACGCCATGTACGCCGAAGACATCAAGCGAATCGTCGTAGCCCAACCGGGTTTTCAGGATCACCGAGGCCCAGTAACAGACCGCGCCCGCAGCGACCCCGATCACCATGGCGGCCCAGGGTTCGACGTAGCCCGCGGCGGGCGTGATGGTGCCAAGGCCGGCCACGGCGCCAGTCAGGATGCCGAGGACCGAGGGCTTGCCCCGGCTTGCCCATTCAATCGCCATCCAGACCAGTGCCGCAACGGCGGCGGAGATATGGGTGTTGAGCATGGCGCTGCCCGCCAGTTCGCCCGACGACAGCGCCGAGCCTGCATTGAAGCCGAACCAGCCGACCCACAGCAGCGAGGTGCCGACCAGGGTGAGCACCAGGTTGTGTGGCGCCATGTATTCGGTGCCGTAGCCGTGGCGCTTGCCGATCACCAGGCAGCAAACAAGTCCGGCGACGCCGGCGTTGAGATGGACGACCAGGCCGCCAGCGAAGTCGAGCACGCCAGCGGCTCCGAGGAAGCCGCCGCCCCACACCCAATGCGCCACCGGGACGTAGACGAACAGCAGCCACAGCGCCATGAACCACAACATGGCCGAGAACTTCATGCGCTCGGCAAAGGCGCCGGCGATGATCGCCGGGGTGATGACGGCGAAGGTCGCCTGGTACATCAGGAAGACATTCTCCGGCACGGTTTTGGCGAGTTCATGGACGCTGCCCAGGAGCCCTGATCCGAAGGCCCGCGACAGCGATCCGATAAAGCCGTTCAGGGCGCCACCGTCGGTGAACGCCAGCGAATAGCCGACCATGAACCACAGCACGGTCACCAGGGCGGCAACGGCAAAGGCCTGCACGGCGGTGGCCAGGACGTTCTTCTTGCGCACCATGCCGGCGTAGAACAACGCCAGGCCCGGGATGTTCATCATCAGCACCAGCGCCGTGGCCACCAGCAGCCAGGCGGTGTCGCCGGTGTCGATTTGCGGCTTGTCCGCAGCCCATGCAGCCGTGCTGGCCGGCATGGCAAACATTGCCAGCGCGCCCGTGTGCGCGATCACCTTCAGCATTGTTTCCCCCGTGTCGTCTTCTTATTTGCGTTGTCGTGCCTGAAACCTAGAGCGCGTTGGACCCCGATTCACCCGTGCGGATGCGCAGTGCCTGCTCGACCGCGGTTACGAATATCTTGCCATCGCCAATCTTGCCGGTGTGCGCGGCCTTCTGAATGGCCTCGATGGCCCGTTCGACCTGGGCGTCGTCGACCACGATTTCGACTTTGACCTTGGGGAGAAAACTCACGAGGTACTCGGCGCCGCGGTAGATCTCGGTCTGGCCCTTCTGCCGGCCGAAACCCTTCACTTCGCTGACCGTCAGGCCTGAGACGCCGACGCCGGTCAAGGCATCGCGCACCTCGTCGAGCTTGAACGGCTTGATGATGGCGGACACGAGCTTCATACGCTTCCCTCCTGCCTTTTCGGCTTGTCCGCATAGACTGGCGTCTGGCGTCGGCGGCGTCAAATTCAGACACAAA
>CAMARK010000168.1 GCA_945860205.1 Reyranella massiliensis 521
AGGCTGTCGCCAGCGACCAGAGGTTCCAGACCACGCAGAAGCCCATCGGCATCGTGTTCGGCTTCGGCATCGTGATCGGCGTGCTGGTCGGCGTCATCGTCGTCTACCAGGTGCTGTCGAGCGACGTCGCCGATCACCTGCGCGAGTACCCTGGTCGTCGGGATTGCCTCACGGGGGGCCCCCTTGCCATTTAGATGATTAGCGTCCTATCTTTATGCCATGACGCATCCCAGACAGATCGATTTCGGTTTCAACGTCGCGCGACTGGCCCGCCGGCTGCGCCAGGCCGTCGATGCCGAGTTGCAGGCCTTCGGCCTCACTGACGCGACGTGGCGGCCGCTCGCCTATGTCGGCCGCCTGGGCGGCGGCGTGCGGCAGAAGGAACTCGCCATCGCGCTCGCCATCGAGGGCCCCTCGCTGGTCCGCCAGCTCGACAATCTCGAACGCCGCGGCCTGATCGAGCGACGCGAGGACGAGACCGACCGCCGGGCGCGGGGCATCTATCTCACCCGCGCCGGTCGCGACCTCGCGGTGCGCGTCGCCAAGGTCGGAACCGAGATCCAGGAGCGTCTGCTGGCCAAGGTGCCGGCCGCCGACCTGGAGATTTGCCAGCGCGTGCTGGCCAGCATCGAACGTGGACTGGACGAACGGTTTGAAGCGTCGGAGGAACCCGCGACGAAGAGGAGGAAGCCATGAACCGGATCGAGGTCAATGCCCCCAACCGCTGGCGTCTCGACACGCCCGGCGCCGCCGGCTGGCCGCGCAGCGCGCGCCCTGAAGCGGCGAGGAAATATTTCATGGTCTCCGCCGACGGCCACGCCAACGAGCCAGCGACCTTGTGGTTCGACCGCATGGACCAGAAATATCACGAGCGCCTGCCGCGCGTGGTCACCGACAAGGACGGCGTGCAGTGGCGTTATTGCGAGGGCTACCGGCCCGACCGGTTGCGGCTGTCGACCCTCGAGGGCGAGGACATGGCGCGCAACAAGGCCGGCGCCGATCCGCTCGGCCGGTTGGCCGACCACGACAGCGACGGCATCGACGTCGAGCTGATCTTTCCCAACAAGGGCCTCGCCATGTGGGCCACGCCCGATCCGCTGTTCGCCATGGCGCAGTGCCGGGTGTGGAACGACTGGGCGTGGGAGCAGTTCGGCACGCACCAGGATCGCATGATCCCGGCCGGCTCGATCGCGACGGGCGATCTCGACGGCTCGATCGCCGAGGTCCAGCGCCTGGCCAAGCTCGGCTTCAAGTGCCTGACCTTGCCGTGCAAGCCGATCTGGGGCGGCCATGACAGCAACCACGTGAACTACAACCTGCCGCACTTCGATCCGCTGTGGGCGGCGATCCAGGACGCCAACCTGCCGATCACCTTCCACGTCTCGACCGGCCGCGATCCGCGCGCCGCGCGCGGCAACGGCGGTGCCGTCGTGAACTACGTCTCGCACTCGCTGTCGCCCACCATCGAGCCGGTCGCCAATCTCTGCGCCTCGGGCGTGCTCGAGCGTTTCCCGAAAATCCGCTTCGCCACCATCGAGGCCGGCATCGGCTGGGTGCCGTGGCTGCTGGGCGCCATGGACGAGGCCTATAAGAAGCATCATTTCTGGGTACGGCCCAAGCTGCAGGGCCTGCCCAGCGACTATTACCGCGCGCACGGCTTCTCCTCGTTCCAGGAAGACAAGGCCGGTCTCGACCTTGCCGAGAGCCACGGCCTCGACGGCAATTTCATGTGGGCGAACGACTATCCGCATCACGAAGGGACCTGGCCGCATTCGGCCGAGGCGATCGAGCGCACGATGGGCGAGCTCTCCGACGGCGCGCGCGCCAAGGTGCTCGGCCTCAACTGCGCCCGCTTCCTCGGCCTCGACGTGCCGGCAAGGTACAAGCAATGACCCGCCTCATGCTCATTGGAGCGCGCAACTCCAGTTGCGCCCTTCTCATGAGCGCCACTGGAGTGGCGCGCTCCTCTGAGGGTGTCCTATGACCCGCACTCTGCGCGGCAAGGTGGCCGTCGCCGGCGTGGGCGAGACCACCTATTTTAAGCACGGCCAGTCGCCGCATTCGGAGTTCATGCTGGCCCTGCAGGCGATCCTGGCGGCCTGCGAGGATGCCGGCATCGATCCGCGCAAGATCGACGGCTTCGCCTCCTACTCCAACGATCGCAACGATCCCTCGCGCCTCGCGGCAGCACTCGGCCTGCCGGCGCTGCGCTTCTCCAACATGAACTGGGGTGGCGGCGGTGGCGGCGGTTCGGCGGCGGTCGGCAACGCGGCGGCTGCCGTGGCCTGCGGCATCGCCAACTGCGTCGTCGTGTTCCGTGCGCTGGCGCAGGGCCAGTTCCAGCGCTTTGGCGCCGCGCCGCCCGGCGGCGTTGCGACCGGCGAAGCGGCGCTCAACGCACCCTACGGCGTGATGTCGCCAGCGCAGCGCTATGCCATGCGCGCCATGCGCTTCCTGCACGAAAACAAAATTGCCGACTCGGCCCAGCGCGCCATCGCGCTCGCCTCGTATCAGCACGCGCAGTCCAATCCGCGCGCCGTCATGCATGGCCGGCCGCTGACCAACGAGGCCTATGACGCCTCGCGCTGGATCGTCGAGCCGTGGCGGCTGTTCGATTGCTGCCAGGAGAATGACGGGGCCGCTGCACTGATCATCGTGCCGGCGGAGCAGGCGAAGGATTTTAGGCAGACTCCGGCCTACCTGCTGGGCTCGACGCAGGGCTCGGAGTATCGCAACGGCGCGCGCGGCCACAATGCGCCGCTCTACGCCACCTCGAGCTTCACCACGGTGGCGCCGCAGCTCTACGAGATGGCGGGCGTGAAACCCAAGGACGTCGACGTGGTGCAGTCCTATGAGAACTTCACCGGCGGCGTGCTCATGAGCCTGGTCGAGCATGGCTTCTTCACCGCCGAAGAAGCGAACGGCTTTCTCACCAAGGAAAATCTGCTGGCGCCGTCGGGCAAGCTGCCGCTCAACACCTCGGGCGGCAATCTGGCGGAGTGTTATATGCACGGCCTGGAACTGCAGGTCGAAGCGGTCCGCCAGTTGCGCGGCCAATCGACCGCGCAGGTGCCTGACGCCGAGATCTCGATGGTGATCTCCGGCCCGATGGTGACGCCGGTCTCGAGCATGATCCTCGGCACGGAGGCGACGCTATGAGTTACCTGCCGCAAGGATTGCCGGCGCCAGCGCCGGAAAGTGACGGGCTCGACAAGCCCTATTGGGACGCCACGCGTCGTGGCGAGCTCGTTGTCCAGCGCTGCAAGAAGTGCGGCACGTTCCAGTGGGGCCCGGAGTGGATCTGCCACAAGTGCCTGTCGTTCGAGGTCGACTGGCACAAGGTGTCGGGCAGGGGACGCATCTACAGCTGGGAGCGTCCCTGGCATCCGGTGCATCCGGCGCTGAAGGACCACGGTCCCTACATCGTCGTGCTGGTCGAGTTGCCCGACGCCGGCAACGTCCGCATGCTGGGCAACCTCTTGGGCGATCCCAGGCAGGAGGTCAGGATCGGCGCCGAGGTGCAGGCGGTGTTCGAGCCACACGATGAGGCCAAGCCGCCCTTTACCCTTGTGCAGTGGAAGCTGGCCTAGCGGATCGGCTTGACAGGAATCCTATTAAGCCGTATGTTCCGGCCATGAATCCTATTGACTGCCACGCCGCACAGACCCCGCTCGATCGGGGACCGTGTGTGCGCGGCGGACGACGGGACGGGCGACGTGAAACGAGTCACTTGGCGTCCCATGTCTCGACCTGCGGCAGCCGGAATTTGCGAGCCCGGGCAAGGCCTTGAGGGCCGGACAGGATGCCCGGCCCGCCGAAACAGGCTGTCCCACTGACTCGGGCGCTAGCGGCCCTTCCAGTTGGGCTTGCGCTTTTCGGCGAAAGCCTTGGGGCCTTCGATCGTGTCCTCGCTGCGGGCCATGGCGACGAAGGCAGGGAAGTTCTGGTTGCGCATCGCCATCTCGAGCGCCGGCACGTCGAGCGAGCGCATCACCACCTGCTTGGTGGCGCGCACCGACATCGGCGAGCAGGCGAGGATCTCGGAGGCCCAGCGCTTGGCCGCCGTCATCAGCTCGGCGTGCGGCACGACTTCGGTCACGAAGCCGAGGTCGAAGCCTTCCTGGGCGGGCACGTGGCGGCCAGTCAGCATCATGCCCATGGCCTTCTTGAGCGGGATCATGCGGCTAAGGCGCTGCATGCCGCCGGCGCCGGCAGCCAGGCCGACGCGCGGCTCGGGCAGTGCGAACTTGGCGTGCTCGGAGGCCACGATGATGTCGCTGGCCAGCGCGATCTCGAAGCCGCCGCCCATGGCGAGGCCGTTCACGGCCGCGATCACCGGCTTGTCGAGGTCGAAGCGGTTGGCCAGGCCACCGAAGCCCTTGGCCGGATGGACCGGGCGCTTGCCGGTCTTGGCCTGGATCTCGGCGTGGTATTTCAGGTCGTTGCCGGCGCAGAAGGCCTTGTCGCCGGCGCCGGTGATGATGGCGACCCACAGCTCGGGGTCGGCCTGGAACTCGTCGAAGGCGTCGACCAGCTCCTGGTTCGCCATGGGATGGCAGGCGTTATAGACCTCGGGACGGTTGATGGTGACGACCATCAAACGGCCGTCTTTCTCGACCTTACTGTACTGGCCCATGGCGTTTCCCCTTTTGGTGACTTGCCGTCAATGAACGGCGGTTTACCGCGAGTTCGGGGCCGCGGCGATCAAAAACGCCGCATTTCAATCCGGGCGATGACCCCCAATTCCAGGGGGTGAAATTTGGATCAACTCCAGGGAGTGGCGGCACGATGCAGTTGGCACGGGTGATCGGGATCATGGGGGGAGTGATGGCAGGCGGCTGGCTCGCGTTGGCGGCTAGTCCGACTTTTGCTGCAACCTTCCATCAGAATCTCGGCGTTCGGCAGGGGGAGGCGCCGTCCGCCGAGGTCGCGGCCCAAATCGCTGTCCCGCCGCCGTCCCGGGACATGCTGGCCCCACTGCTAGTAGCCGATCCGGTGGCCGCTTTGCCCGCAGTCCCGGCGCCGGTCGCCAAGTCGAAGCCGCCGGCGCGCCCGTCAGGCCCGGGCCGGGCGGGCGTGCTGGCGCCTGTCGAGGTGGCGCCCACGGCGGCCGAGATTGTGGGTAAGTCGCTTTCCCAGGGGGCATCGGATCCCAATGTGCCGCTGCCACACCCAAATCTGGCCGAAATGTCCGCCGAGAGCGCCGTTTCCAGCAGGACCAGCGGGACCAGATTGTTTGGCCGCGCCGATCCCGGGGACGGGGTTTTGGACTTCAAGGGCGGCCTGTTTGGCCTGACCGTGCCCATTCCGGCGGATCGCAACGCGCCTGGGGGCAACACAAGATATAGTCCCGGTCTGCCGACCCTCGAGATGGGCCCCGGAGCCCGCTAATCGGGGCCAATACGGGCACTGTTGCCTAGCGGCCACAGGTTGGCCGCGAGTCGTCCTTGAAAACGCCTCGCATCTTGCACCGCACTAGGCGTGGTGTGTATGTTCGGCGTAGAGTTGGTGATGTCCAGCCCCACCAACGCTCGTAGATTTCAAATAACGAGGGGAAGATCTCATGAAGAAGGCACTTATTGCCGCCGCTGCGTTTGTTGCGCTGCCGGCAATTGCCCAGGCGCAGACTCCGATGCCGGGCTTTTACATTGGCGCCGAAGGCGGCCTGAACTGGCTTCTCAACACCACGGTGACGGCGGCCACGGCGACCA
>CAMARK010000169.1 GCA_945860205.1 Reyranella massiliensis 521
ACCTGTGTTGGCTGCGCTCGCGCTTGGCGAGCTTCGGCACCGCCTGTCCGACGATCAGCGTCTTGAAGTGCTCGCTCTGCTGGTGCTCGGCGAACGCGGCCTCGTCGTCGAAGACTTCGTAGAAGAAGAACTTCGTCGGCTCGGTGAGAGATTGGTGAATCTGGAAGGCCTTTACGCCCGGCTCGCGCTGCGCCTGCGGCAGGAACTTCCCGATGATGCCGAGCAACGAGTCGACCTCCTCGGGCTTGGCGTCCCAGAACGCCGTGACGACCAGACCACTCTTGATTCCGTTCAAATCGGCCATGTGCTTCTCCCTTGGTGTGAGGAGCGGTCACGATAGTCGGCATGGTCCGCCCGACGTTTCGGCGCAGATCGAAGCGATCAGGCCCTGCGTCGGGAAAGCGCGACCAGCCGCCAGCCAGTGACGGCGGCCACCAACGCCACCGAAACGAAACTCAGCGGCACCCAGAAGGCAGCACTGGCGATGCCGCCTGTCGTCAGTCCGCCCGATAGGCCGGCCACGTTGGCGACGATGCCGGAGGCGGCGGCTCCCAGCGCGAAGCCGGTCTGTTGCACGGTCGCCACGGAGCCCGACGCGAGATCGCGCTCGCCGGGCTTGGCGCCGCTCATGATGCCCTGCACGCCAAACACCCAGCAGATGCCGATGCCGAGGCCGGTCAGGACGATCAGCGGCGGCAGCACGGCCACCGGCTGCGCCGTCATGAACAGCGCGATACCGAAAAGGCCCGCGGCCATGGCGAGCGGGCCAGCCACCATCGTGCGGTCCGACCATCGGGTTGGCAGCCCGGCGACGGCGACGGCTGCCACGGTCCAGCCGAGCGAGGCGCCAGCTACGATGTAGCCGGCAGCCAGCGGATCGAAGCCATGGAGCGCCTGCAGGAAGATCGGCACGAAGATTAGAGAGCGGGCTGTAGGCGACGGAAACGAGCATACAGAACCACAGCGCAACGCCCGTCACCGACCGGAGCGAAAAAGCGTCGCTCGGAAACAGCGGCGACGCGGACCGGCGATCGAGTGCCAGCATCGCCACGAGGGTCGCGACCGCGGCAACAAAGAGACCGGCCTTGGCGGCCAGCGTGCCGACCACGCTTGCCGCCGACATCACCGCGATGGCGGCGCAAATCAGCACGACCCGGCCGACCGGCACGCGCCGCACCCTGCCGTCGTGCTCGCCGCGCGCACGCGGCAGGGTGCGCAGCGAAAAGATCGCCAGCACGACACCGGCGATCGTCACGGCATAAAAGGATCCGCGCCAGTTGCCCCAGGTCGCGAAGGTGCCGCCGACGAGCGGCCCGACCAGGATCGACAGGCTCCAGACACCGGACAGCAGGGAGCCGACGCGCGGCCACAGATGCTCGGGGAACGCTTTGCCGACCAGCACATAGGCCATGGCCGACAGCACCCCGCCGCCGAAGCCCTGGACGAAGCGGCCGGCGACGACGACGCCCATCGACGGCGCCAGGGCACAGATCAGCGCGCCCGTGCCAAACACCAGCGCGCCGACGGCAAAGGCGCTCCGGGCGCCGAACTGGGACGTCAAATGGCCGGTGCAGGTGGCGGCCACGATCGACGAGGCCAGGAACGCCGTCGTCGGCCAGCTCATCAGGGCCGCGCCGCCAACTTCCTCGACGATGCTCGGCAGCACCGTCGCCAGCATCATCACGTTCATCGAATGCAGCAGCACGCCGCCCAGCAGCACCGCCAGCAAGGGCAGCCATTCGGGCTTGAGCAGGGCCGACCAGCGGACCTGGGACGCTTCCGGCGACATGCCGCGAATGATCACGATCCCGCCGCCATGGTCAAACCGGATGCCCCTTCCATGAGTATTGACTATGGCGTCCGAAAACCGCGAGCGTGCCCCGCGCGCGCGTGAGAAAATGCTGGCATGGAACTGCTCGACCGCAAGACCTACTACCGCGCCTTCCAGAGCCACGACGCGCGTTTCGATGGCCGCGTCTTCGTGGGCGTGACCTCGACCGGTATCTATTGCCGGCCGATCTGCCCGGCGCGCGCCCCGAAATTCGAGAACTGTCGCTTCTTCGCTTCCGCCGCGGCCGCGCAGGAGGCGGGCTTCCGGCCCTGCCTGCGCTGCCGGCCCGAGATTGCGCCTGACCTCGCCTTCTGGCGCGGCACCGCCAATACCGTGAGCCGCGCCCTGGCCTTGATCGCCGAGGGCGCACTGGACGAGGACGAAGCCGGTGTCGAAGCCTTGGCCGAACGGCTGGGCGTCGGCGGCCGGCAACTGCGCCGGCTGTTCAAGCAGCACCTCGGTGCCTCGCCCATCGCGGTCGCCCAGACCCGGCGCGTGCTCTTCGCCAAGCAGCTCCTGCACGATACCCGCCTTCCGATGGCCGAAGTGGCGATGTCGGCCGGCTTCGGCAGCGTGCGGCGCTTCAACGAGACCTTCCGCGACCTGTTCGACCGGCCGCCGAGCGCGCTTCGCCGCAAAGGAGGCATCGACACCTCCGAGCGCGACGGCGTGACGCTCCGCCTCGCCTACCGACCGCCCTACGACTGGCCGGGTATGCTGGCTGCGCTCGCCGCGCGTGCCACGCCGGGCAGCGAATGGATCGAGGGCGATGTCTGGCATCGCCGGATCGAGCTGGACGGCGCAGAGGGCACCGTGGCCGTCGCCCATCTGCCGGCACGCAATTCGGTGTCGGTGACGATCCGCTTCCCTTCAGTCAAGGCGCTGCCCGTCCTCGTGGCACGCATCCGGCGCGTGTTCGACCTCGGCGCCGACATCGCCACCATCGGCAGCCATCTCGCGCGCGATCCCAAACTCGCGCCGCTGGTCGCCCGGCGACCCGGCCTGCGCGCGCCGGGCGACTGGGAACGCGAGACGATCGTGTCGGGCATCGACGACAAGACGCCGCGGGCGTGGCGACCGTGGCATGCCTATGCCGTGCAGCATCTCAGGATGGCGAACCATGGCTGAGCCGCTCCAGTTCCTCGTCGACCGTCTCGCGACTCCGATCGGCGAGCTGCTGATCGTGGCCGATCGCGCGGGCAAGTTGCGCACCATCGACTGGACCGACCACGAAGCGCGCATGCGCCTGCTGCTCGACCGCCAGTACGGAAAGGGCGCCTACACGATCACGGCCGCGCGCGATCCCGGCGGCCTGACCCGGACGATGCGGGCCTACTTCAAGGGTGACATCGCCGCCATCGACGGCCTGCCTGTCGAGACCGCCGGCACACCGTTCCAGACGAGCGTGTGGCGGGCGCTGCGCCGCATCAAGTCGGGCCGCACGATCAGCTATGCCGAGCTGGCGCGCCGTATCGGCAAGCCCAAGGCCGTCCGCGCCGCCGGGCTGGCCAACGGCCAGAACCCGATCAGCATCGTCGTGCCCTGCCATCGCGTGATCGGCTCGGATGGCAGCCTCACCGGCTACGGCGGCGGCCTGCCGCGCAAGCAGTGGCTGCTCGAGCATGAAGGCGCACTGAGCGGGCCTGGAGGCCCGCGGTCCGCAGACTCATGAGGACCGCGGGTCTCCAGACCCGCTCACATCTTCAAGGCTGCAGGTCGATCCCCTTGTAGAGCGCGGCGCTGTAGATGCCGTGGGCGCGGACGCCCTTGATGGATTTCTTGGCCACCAGGAAGAGCCGCGAATGGGCGGACGGGATCATCAGCGCCTCGTCGTGGACCTTGCGCTGGACCTCCTTGAAGTTCTTTTCGCGCTCAGTGTCCGTCGTCGCGGTACGGCCGGCATCGAGAAGACGGTCGGTCTCCGGATCGTTCCACATCATGCGGTTGGGAACCGGCCGATTCCTGGAGTGGTAGTAAAGGTACATCTGGTCGCCGGCCGAGGTGTAGGGCACCGAGAGCGTCCAGATGTCGTAGTCCTGCTGGGCGATCTTCTGGAAGAACACCGTGGGATCCCAGGTCTGGATCTTGATGTCGATGCCGACGGTGCGCGCCGCGCCCTGCAGGACCTCCGACAGCTTCGGGTTCTGCCCGACGGTGTAGGAATACATCAGCATCTCGAGTTTCTTGCCGTCCTTGTAGCGGAAGCCGCCCTCGCCGACCTTCCAGCCCGCCTCGTCGAGCAGCCGCTTTGCTTTCTCGGGGTCGCGCTTGGTCAGCACGTCGAGCGTCGCCGGCTCGAAGTCGAGCGACTTCGGATGCACAAGCGAGCGCGCGGTCTCGGCCTGGCCGAAGAAGATCGCCTTGTTGATCTCCTCGCGGTCGACCAGGAGGGAAAGCGCCTGGCGCACGCGCTTGTCGGAGACGTTCTCGCGCGTGCTCTTGAAGCCCCAGTAGTACATCGCGAAGTCGGCGGTCGGCTCGTAGATCGCGAGGTTGGGCGCCTTGCGGAAAGTCTCGATCGCCTGCAGCGGGTTCCAGTGGCAGAAATCGGCCTGGCCCGAGAGCATGGTGGCGATGCGCGTGGTCTCCTCCGGCACGATGCGCCAGATCATGCGCTCGTACTTCACCGGACCCTTGTTGCTGTAGACCTCGGTCGGCCCCCACTTGTAGGCATCGTGCCGCTTCAGCACGAGCTCCTTGCGCGGCTGCCAGCTCTCCCAGCACAGCGGGCCGGTGCCGTCGAAACCTTTTACGCCGAAATCGGGACCCAGCGTGTCGACGTTCTCCTTGTTGATGATGGTGGCGGCAAAATTCGCGAGGTCGACCAGCAACTCCGAATGCGGCCGCTTCAGCTGGTAGACCAGCGTGTGGGGATCGGGCGCGGTCAGGCTCTGGATCTCGCCCAACCGCCAGAAGAAAGGCCATTTCGACGAGGGATCCGAGAGCCGCGTGAACGAATAGATGACATCGTCGGCGGTGAATTTCTTGCCGCTGCAGAAGGTGACGTCGTCACGCAGCTTGAAAGTGTAGGTGAGCTTGTCGTCGGAGACCGACCACGATTTGGCGAGCAGCGGATGGACGCTCTTGAGGTCCCACCCGAGCGCCACCAGCGTGTCGCCCATCATGAACATGGGATGACCCATGCCGCTAGAAGTGTTGCTGTGCGGGTCGTACTTCGGTGCGTCCTGCGAGCGGATGTTGACCAGCGTCTGCGCCGACGCAGGTGCCGTCAGGATTCCAAAACAGATCGCGAGCGCCAGCGCGGCGCTCCCTGCTCGCTTGATCATGTGCGTTCCCTCCGCCGATGTGAGCCCGGCTACGGGGAAAGACTAGCCGAACCGGGGGCTGGTGATTACCCCTTATTGACGTTCCGGCCTCTTGCCCATAATAGCGGAATATGCCGATTAACTTTACGATCGATCACAAGGCCCGCTTCGTCGATGCCCGGTTCGACGGAGTCATCGCCTTGAAGGACGTCGAGGACTTCTGCGACGCCATCATCGGTCAGAACTGCTTGCCCTATCGCAAGCTGATCGATGGCCGCACGGCCACCGGCAAGTACGACGACAACGATGTCATGGCGATGGGTGCCCGCATGAGTGCCTATGCCACGATGGGCCCGCGCGGCGCGCTGGCGATGGCCACTGCGGACAATGCCTCGCTCGAACTGGCGGACCGACTCATGAACCTCGGCAAGGAGGGACGGCCGGCCAAGGCCTTCCGCTCGATCGACGAGGCCCGCGAGTGGCTTCTGGCCCAGCCTGAAGCGTAGAGCCAGAGCTTGTCGATACTAGGTTGAATCGGCTGAGGTGCGCTGATCGGGGGAGCGCGCCACTCCAGTGGCGCTCGTGATCTTGAG
>CAMARK010000170.1 GCA_945860205.1 Reyranella massiliensis 521
GGCCGGGCGGGCTTGGAAGCAGCGGACAAGCGGTCCGCCATGATAGGTTTTTTCTTAGCAAAAACCTACTGAACTTGTCAAATTATGTTGAAACTTTCACAAGTGCTGGCAGTGCTTGCACTTCTGGCTTTCCAGCGCTGCCCTCCGAAAGCAGAGGTCGGGTGGCACCTGCCTCTGCTGTTCGAAGGCGCCACGACGAATGCAACTTGAAACGTGACGCGCTTCGGAGCGGTCAGCGGGCGATGACGGAGACTGCGGCCTCGTTCCTGCGCACAAAAGGCAAAGTGAAAGGAGCGTCGTAGCTCAGAGTGTAAGGCTCCCCAACGGGTTGCCACCGCGATCCTGCAAGACCCGCGACCAGTTCGCGGCGGCGCTGCATGCTGTCTGCGCCAGAACCGGAATAGCGTGAGACCGCGATTGTTTCGGTCGGACTTGTGACCAGCCTCACACGAGCGTCGGTCGGCGTTGGCGCGGTGTCGTGTGTGAATTTCGCGGGCAAGTAGAACCGCATGGTGGCAGCGGCGCTCGAGTCGACGATTTGGACCGGAACGGTCATCGCCACCCGTTCCCCGCCGCGCACTTCGACGGGTACGGTCATGGCAACCCGTTCGTTCGCCAAGGCGGGCGTTCTGTTGGCACCTGCGATGTAAGCGAAGAGGAGGCCGAAAGCTTCGTCGCGTCTCGCATCGCCGGCCTCACCAAGTTCGACCTCTGCCGCGAGACGCGGACCGTAGCGGCGGATCTCGATGCCGTCTTTCAAGCTGCCGACCATGTCGAACCGCGGTTCCTCATAGAGACGGATCCCGACCACTCCGAGCACCGATTCAAGCGCCAGCACGCCGTAGTAGGAGATTGCTTGCCACATTCTGGAGAATCCGATCTCACCGTGAACGACGCCACTCGACCAGCCGGCAGCCCCGGTTACTTCAGCACATACTCGATGGTCGATCCGTCGGACGCGGTGAAGGACGTCTTTACCCAGCGGCCCGCGTCGTCGAACCATTGGTCCATCACCAGGTCACCCGTGTAGCGGTATCGCGTTGCATCGATCGAGGCATTCGCCGTCCTGATCGTCTCCCGGCCGAGAACGGAAACCTGGACACGTGCTTCCGTGCCAGTCTGGGTATTTACCAGCGCCGTCTGGCGGACCTGCCGGACGTTCCAATGGGTCGAGGGCAGGAGCTGCGGCGGCAGGGTCGTGCGGACCGCGTCGTCCCGCTGCAGGCCGCGATCGAAGGTCGCCGTCGAAAGAGCGTCGGGACGGGCGTTGCGCTCGACCGCGAGGGCCGCTCCGTCGCGCTGGATCCGGATCGCATACTTCTTGCCGTTGTCGTCGGTCTGCGCCGAGAGCCCCTGGAACGTGTCGCCGCTCCAGACTTCCTCCGCGCGGTGCGTATAGCGATAGGCGGTGACGCCCATGAATTTCACGGCAAGGTCGATCGCGGTCGATACCTTGAGCTGCGTGCCATTTTTCTGGAATGTCAGGATGTGATTGCCGATCGTCTGGCCATTGCGAACGGCTGCAAAGGAAAGCGAGGAGCCGTAGGGCAAATCTTCCGCGGCAGAAGCTGCGGTTGGACCTGCTGCCAGCAGCAGCATGGCGAGAACGAGACGATGCATGAGCGAACTCCCTGCCTATATTACGGCGCGCGTGACCGCGCGGATCATTTCCAAAAGTCGATATGGACCACACTTCAGACGTAAGAACGTCCGGAACGGCGGCAATCCAGAAGTTCGACCAACTGCCGGCAGATCGCCGCGTCAGATAACGCCGCGGCTCACCAGCGGGTTCAGCCAGCGACCCCACGGCCCGGTCAGCACGATCGGCTTCTCGACCACGATCAGCGCGATACATGGCTCGCCCGGATCGGCGATCGGTTCGTGCCGCTCGCCGCCCGGGCCGACGGCGAAATCGCCCACGCTGTAGCTGCCGGTCGCGTCGGTATAGCCGCCCTGCAGGCAGACCGTGTACTCGTAGCCGGTATGCCTGTGCTCGGGCAGGCAGCGCCCTGACTCGAGCCGCAGCAGCGACACTCGATAGGCATCGCCCGGCACGTCGAGCCGGATTTCGTCGAATTGGCCAAGGATGCGCCGCCAGCCCATGCCGGGGCGGAGATGGGGCACCAGCGGCGGCGGCGCCCACTCGAAGCCAGGGCGCCGCGCGGCCGGTACCGCCCGCGGCTCGACCATAACCTTGCCGACCCGAGCGAGGGCCCGCTCCAGGGCGGCATCGTCAAGAAGGGCCTCGGGCTCGCCCTCGATCAGTGCACCGCCAACCGCGTTCAGCTGGTCGACCGTTTGCCGGGACGCCGGGTCCAGGGCCACATGCAGCGCCAAGGCCAAAGCCGGCCCATCGGACAATGCACCCGCGGCGTAATCCAACAGCAGTTCTTCAGGGGCCGGATGGCGGCTCATGACTCGTCTTTCTCCAACGCTTGCCGCAAGCGCCGAAGAGCCAGGCGAATGCGCGATTTTACTGTACCCAGAGGCAGCTTCATTTCGTCGGCGATGACCGTGTGCGTCTTGTCCTCGAAAAACGCTTTCTGGATCACCACCAATTGATCTTTCGGCAGGCCCTCCAGAAGCTCCTTCACGCGGGTATACGTCTGTCCCGCGAGGACGGATTTGCCGGCGTCCTCTTCTTCGGGCGCATAGACGACCAGCCAGTCCTCGGTATCGATCGGCCGGGCGCGGCGGCGCAGCAGGTCAATCCGCTTGTTGCGGGCGATGGTGTAGATCCAGGTGGCGGCCGACGCCCGGCTCCGGTCGAAGCTGGCGGCCTTCCGCCAAACCATGATCAGGGCTTCCTGAGAGACTTCCTGCGCGGCCTCTGCATCCGTGCCGCCGCGCATGATGAAAGCCTTCACCCGGGGCGCGAAATGGCGGAACAGGTTGGCGAAAGCAGCACGGTCCTGCCGCGACGCGATGGCTTCGATCAGATTGGCGGCCTCGTCGGCGGACAGCATCGGGAAAGTCTACCCCGGGAAGCTGCGCATGCTGCAGACAATAATCTGGTAGTCTTCATGATGCCTTCTGCCAGGGAATGGACGGGACGCGATCCTGCCAAAGTGCCGAATGGGACGGCTAACCCGCAAATCTTCGGCACGGGCAAGATGCGTGCGTGTGTTGTTGTCTTGGACGGCATTCGTCGTGGTCTGAATTCCTCACCGGACCATTCACCCCGGCGTCAATGACGGGCCGCGCAGAAGCTTCCCGACACCGTGGCCGTCAGTTGACCAGCACAGGCGCCTTGCGCAGGTATGTCCGATCCTCGATCTGCCGGACCAGGAAGTCGGCGACATCGGCGCGGGATATGATCCCGTTACGCCACGCCGAAGGCTCGTCGAGGATCCTGTAGCGCCCGGTTCGCCGGCCGTTCGTCAGAACTCCCGGCCGGGCAATCGTCCAATCGAGCGAACTGTCCTTGATCAGTTGTTCCTGCACGGACTTGTCGGCATAGGCGCGGCCGAACACCATCAGGAACGGCAGGCGTTGCAGGCAGCCGATGCTGCTGCGGCTGTCGCCGGCGCCAAAGCCGGTGACAGAGATCAGCCGCTTCAGGGCCTGGCCCTCCATGGCGCTGACTAGGAGGCGGGTCGCGTCGGAGAAGAGACTGACCGGCCGGAAAAGATCTCCCAGGGAAGAGACGCCCAGAGCCTGGATGACGACGTCCATCTCGTCGAGCGCCGCGGCGATGTCCCGACGGTCGAGCGCGTCGCCGCGAATTTTCTCCAGGTTCGGGTTGGACAATCCACCCGCCGCCGCCGAGCGCGAGAAGGCGCGCACCCGATGCCCGGCCTCGAGCGCCTGGCGCGTCGTTTCGAGCCCGATGCCCTTGCTGGCGCCAATGATCAACACGCGGGCCATGCTGGTGCTCCCTTAAGGAAGGTCCGCCGTCACGCCGACGGACCTTCGGATTACAGATGTGCATCAACCAGGAGCAAACAAGAGGCATCGACGCGGGCCCTCGACCTTCATCGCAGCACGACATCCAGCGGTTGCGTCGAATCTCCGGCCTCGCAGTGATCCAGACGAAGACGACGCGTGTATCAGCGGCACGTCAACCAACTGGAGGTCCATGCAATGCTACGTAAGACTTTTGTCGGCTTCGCCGCCGGCGCGCTGTTCTCGCTCGCGTCCGTCAACGCCAATGCGGCGGATATCGTCGATACGGCAGTGAAGGCCGGTCAGTTCAACACGCTGGCCGCCGCTCTGACAGCGGGTGATCTCGTCGTCGTGCTGAAGGGCCCCGGTCCTTTCACGGTCTTTGCGCCGACCGACGAAGCCTTCAAGAAGCTTCCCCCCGGAACGGTCGAAAACCTGCTGAAGCCCGAGAACAAGGCCCAGCTGGTCAAGATCCTGACCTATCACGTGGTGCCCGGAAAAGTCATGAGCTCGGCCCTCGCCGGGAAGAAGACCGATGCCAAGACGGTCCAGGGCGAGATGGTCATGGTCGATGCGACGATGGGCGGCGTCACCGTCAACGGCGCCAAGGTCGTGACCGCCGACGTTGCGGCCGACAACGGCGTCATCCACGTGATCGACACCGTCCTGATCCCGAAGTAACCCGGGGACCGTATATTCCGCACGCGGCAGGCTTGTGTTTAGCCTTCGCGCCGCGGGCAATCGGGGTTTACTTCTTCGATTTGATAATGGGGCCGGACCACAGCAAGTCCGGCTCCGCTTTCTTGGGTCAACGGCAAGCAGCCCCGTCAAGGCAAACATGCTGCTTCGGGCTACCACTTCAATGAAAAGGTACTTCAGATGAACGACGTCCACGGCGACAAGGCCATCAGCCTGTCGATGCTGAAAGTGCTGGCGGAGAACAGCTTCGATTCCGTCCTGGTCACCGACGCCAGCAAGGCCGGCAAGATCATCTATGCCAACAAGGCATTCACCAAGCTCACCGGGCACAGCCGTGCCGGCGTCATGGGAAAAACCCCCCGCATTCTCCAAGGTCCCGGCACCGACCCAAAAGTGATCGCGCGGCTCGGCGCGGCGCTCAAGGCGAACAAGAAGTTCGAGGGCAAAGCCATCAACTACAAGAAGGACGGGACACCGTTCATCATGTTCTGGCGGGTGCTGCCGGTGAAGGTCGGCCGGGAAACCAGGGCATGGGTGGCGATCCAGCGCGAAGGCGCATCCATCTGATCGCCCGCCCCTGAAATCGATGATGAAGGCGCCCTCCCGGGCGTCTTTTTCTTTGTCTGCATCCCGCCCCGTATCAGGCGCGGCTGGCGAGATACCACAGTGGCATCAGCAGGACGGTGATCAACTGGAGGCGCACGCGCCACACCATCAGGCGATTGCTGCGGCTCGCGCCGACCGTCTCTTCCGCCTGATCGCGGCCCATCGAAAGGGTACCCCTTCGGCGAGTACCGCGGACTATGTTCTTTACGCCGCCATCGCGTCGTGAACGGCGTCTGCCTTGCGCCAGTTCCAGGGCAGCAGCTCGTCGATTCGGCTGGCGGGATGTCCGGCAATGCGGGCCAGCACGTCGGCCAGCCAG
>CAMARK010000171.1 GCA_945860205.1 Reyranella massiliensis 521
CTCGTTCCGCCGCGTGCCCGGTGCGCTCTCCATGCTCTATGCCCACATCATCCCCGAGGAGGGCGGTGAGACGGAATTCGCCGACCTGCGCGCGGCCTACGACGCGCTGCCGAACAAGACCAAGACCGAACTCGAGGGCCTGGTGGCCGAGCACTCGATCTGGCGCTCGCGCGAGCAACTCGGTGTGGTGAAATACAGCGAGGAGGAACTGGCCTCCCTGCCGCCGGTGTCGCAGCGCGTCGTGCGCACCCATCCCGGCTCGCATCGCAAGACGCTCTATGTCGCCAGTCACGCCTCGCACATCCTCGGCCGGCCGATGGCCGACGGCCGCCTGCTGCTGCTCGACCTGATCGAGCACGCGACGCAGCCGAAATTCGTCCATGCCCACACCTGGAAACAGGGCGACCTGGTGATCTGGGACAATCGCTGCACCATGCACCGGGCGCGGCCGTTCGACACCACCGAGGTGCGCGACCTCCGTCGCGTCACCACACGCGACATCGCCTCGACGCTGGAACAGGCCGCCTAGGAGCGCGATTTTCAGTCGACGGCGATATTGTCGATCAGGCGCGTCCGCCCCAGACGCGTGGCGGCGACGATGCGGGCCGGGCCCGCGACCTTCTCGATCGGCTGAAGGCTCTCGGCATCGACGACGGTCAGGTACTCGACCTTGTCGAAGCCCGCCGCCAGCAAGGAATTCGACGCCGCTGCCGTAGCTTCCGAACACGATGAACGACCATCGCGAACAGTTTGTGCCACCGCGTTCATCTCGCGATAAAGCTGCCGCGCCGTCATCCGCTCCGCGACGCTGAGGTAGCGATTGCGCGACGACATGGCGAGGCCATCAGACTCGCGCACCGTCGGCATGCCGACGATTTCCATGGGCATGGCGAGGTCACGCACCATGGTTTTTATCACCTGGAGCTGCTGAAAATCCTTTTCGCCGAAATAGCCGCGGTCCGGCATGGCCATCATCAGGAGCTTGGTGACGACGGTCGCCACGCCATCGAAGTGTCCCGGCCTAAAAGGACCGCAGAGTCCATCGGTGACGCCTGTCACCTTGACGGTGGTCAACATCGGCGCGGGATACATCTCCTCCTTGGCCGGCGCGAAGACGATGCGGCAGCCCGCCGTCTCCAGCATGGCGAAGTCACCCGCTTCGTCGCGCGGATAGGCCGCGAAATCCTCGTTGGGGCCGAACTGCGTCGGATTGACGAAGATCGACGCCACCGGCACGTCGCCGCGCGCCAGCGCGCCCTCGACCAGGCTGACATGGCCCTCGTGCAGCGCACCCATGGTCGGGACCAGGCCGACGGTGCGGCCGGTGGCCCTGTAGGCCGCAACCGCATGGCGCAATTCCGCGACGGTTCGTACGATCGCGAGTTTCTCACGCATGATCATCTTTCATCTCCAAACGATATCCGAAAGAAATCCATGTTGCCCAGACCCGGCGCTACCCAAACCCTCGCCCGTTTCGTTGCCGAGACGAGGCGGGAGGAGCTGCCCGACCCTGTGCGCCACGAAGCCAAACGCGCACTCCTCAACTTCTTTGCCGTCGCGATCGCGGGCTGCCGGACCGAACCGGTCGAGATCGCGCTGCTGTCGCTCGCCGAGATGCGGCGCGTGGCCGTGCGCGGCAGCTCGTCCAACCCGATGAAGGACACCGAGATCGAGGACAAGCTCCGCGCCGAGGCCGGCCGCTGGCGGCCCGGGCACGACATCCAGCCGCTGATCGACGCGGTCTGGGCTCTGGAGAAGAGCGCCGACGTCTCCAACCTCGCCGCCCTGACGGTGCCGCGCTAAGAGCGATTTTTGGCACAGCTCGTTGTGCCACGCGTTGTCCTTCTCGCTGTGCCAAAAATCATAGCCAAGTCGTTGATCCACCGAAGGGATCGCCCCGCGATCGACTGTGCCACCACGCCCGTCGACTTCAGTTGATCAGTGCCCAGTAAATGACTCCCGCCAATCAGGCCTGGCGGACATTAAAAAGGCCGGCGCCCCAAACTCAGAGGAAGCACCAGCCTGACAGAAATATAGCCTAAAACCTGCTGAACTGTCAACTTTCTCTGGACTGTAGCACTTACTGATTCCTCCGCTCACCCCGTAACGTCGGCAGACCGACGCCGGCGGCGTCGAAGCCGCCGTCCACCGCCAGCACCTGACCGGTGATGTAGCTTGCCTGGTCGCCACACAGGAAACAGATCGCATTGGCGAGCTCCGACTCGAGCCCATAGCGGTTGAGCGGGATATGGTCGTGATAATCGGCGCGGATTGCCGGCGTGTGCACGGCCTTGGCCATGGCGGTATCGACGGGCCCCGGCGCCACGGCATTGACGCGGATGCCATACTCGCCGAGCTCGGCCGCCTGTTGCTTGGTGAGATGCGCCAGCCCGGCCTTGCTGGTGCCATAGGCGACGCGAAGCGTGGAGGCGCGCAGCCCCGAGATCGAGGTGACGTTGACGATGGCGCCGCCACCCTGATCCCGCATGATCGGCGCCACCGCCTGCGTCATCAGGAAAGGACCGGTGAGGTTGACCGCCAGGACGCGCTGCCATTCCTCCAACGTCACGTCGAGCATCGGCTTGAACACGGCGATGCCGGCATTGTTGACCAGGGCATCGATGCGGCCGAACTGCCGCCGCACCTGCTCCACCGCGGTCTGAATCGCTCCTGGGTCCGAGACATCGGCCTCGAGTGCCAAGGTGGCATCTGCGCGACCCAAGGCATTGGCGGCAGAGCGCAGCGTGTCGCCCGAGATATCCAGCATCGCAACGTGCCAGCCGTCGTCCAGGAAGCGGGTCGCCGTCGCGAGGCCGATGCCGCGCGCCGCGCCCGTGACAAGGGCAACCTTTTTCAGCCCAGACGCCATACGTTGTTTCTCCCTTGCTTCGCTGCTGCCACCAGACTTGGCACTCCGCGGGAAGCGCGGCAACGCGCGCGCGCAGCCGCGCGCCGCTCCAATCGGCAGGGCATGCCGATGTGGCTCAAGCCACTGTCTATACGGGAAGAAAATTGGAGCGGGCGAAGGGATTCGAACCCTCGACCCCGACCTTGGCAAGGTCGTGCTCTACCCCTGAGCTACGCCCGCGCTCCGATCCGGCCGGGTAGGTGCCGGAAGGCGGTGGTGATAGGGGTTTTTCCGCGCCTTGGCAAGCCCGCCAAAAACTCAGCCGCGGGCGAGCAGACGCTGCAAGTATTTGCCGTATTCGCTGTCCTTGATGGGCTCGATGAGGCGCGCGAAGGCGGCATCGTCGATATAGCCCCGGCGCCAGGCGACCTCCTCCGGACTGCCGATCTGCAGACCCTGGCGGTCCTCGACCGTCTCCACGAACTGGGCCGCCTTCAGCAGGCTCGACGGCGTGCCGGTATCGAGCCAGGCATAGCCGCGGCCGAGCTTCTCGACGGTGAGCCGGCCCGCCTTCAGGTAGTGCGCGTTGACGTCGCTGATCTCGAGTTCGCCGCGCGCCGAGCGGGGGAGTTGCGCGGCGACGTCGCAAACGTCGGAATCATAAAAGTAGAGACCGGTGACCGCCCAGTTCGAGGCGGGAACCTTGGGCTTCTCGACGATGCTGTTCGGCCGGCCCTCCGCATCGAAGCCGACCACGCCGTAGGCCGAGGGATCGGACACCCAATAGGCGTAGATCGTGGCGCCTGTGCCGGTGGCGCCACGCTCGGCCATGGTCGGCAGCGAATCGCCATAGAAGAGATTGTCGCCCAGGATCAGGCCGACGCGGCTGGAGCCGATGAAATCGCGGCCGATCAGGAAGACCTCGGCAATGCCGCCGGGCTTGGGCTGCGCCGCGTAGGAGATATCGAGGCCCCACTGGCGGCCATCGCCGAACAAGCGGCGGTAGGTCTCGACATCCTGCGGATTGACCACCAGCAGGATCTCGCGACACCCCGCCAGCATCAGGGTGGTCAGCGGATAGTAGACCATCGGCTTGTTGTAGACGGGCAGGAGCTGCTTGTTGGCAGCCCGTGTCATCGGGTAAAGCCGCGTGCCGCTGCCCCCCGCCAGAACGATACCTTTCATGCCCGCACTGTAGACAGGCCCCATGTACGACCCGCAACAACTATTCGCCAAACTGGCCACGCTCGGGATCGCGCAACGCACCGTCGAGCATCCGCCGGTCTTCACCGTCGAGGAAGCCAAGGCGCTGCGCGGCAACCTGCCCGGCCATCACATCAAGAACCTCTTCCTGCGCAACAAGAAGGAAGAGATGTGGCTGGTGGTGGCGCTCGAGGACCGCGCCATCGACCTGAAACGGCTGGGCGAGGCGCTGGGCGCCGGCCGGCTGTCGTTCGGCAGTCCCGACCGGCTGCGGCGCCATCTCGGGGTCGAGCCCGGATCGGTAACTCCGTTCGCCCTGGTGAACGACGAGACGCATCTGGTGCGGCTGGCGCTCGACCGCGGCGTGGCCGAGGGCGGGCCGGTCAACGCCCATCCGCTGGTCAACACCATGACGACGGCGATCGCCCCGGCGGACCTGCTGCGGCTGTTCGAGGCCACCGGCCACGCCCCGCGCTGGCTCGACTTTCCGGTTTGATGTTTAAAATTGATGTTATAATATAACGGCATGCTTGGCCGTTTTCTGCTGGCGGCGGCGCTGCTGTTCGCCGTCCTTCCCGCCTCCGCTCAATCCACGTCAACGCCGGCCAAGATCAAGGTCGTGGCGACCTTTTCGATCCTGGGTGATCTCGTGGGCGAGGTCGGGGGCGAGCATGTCGAACTGTCGTCGCTCGTCGGTCCCGACACCGACGCGCACACCTATCAGCCGAGACCGGCCGATGCGCGCACCCTGGCCGTCGCCCAGGCGCTGGTCAGCAACGGCCTCGGGTACGAGAGCTGGGCCGACCGTCTCGCCAAGGCCGCCCCCTTCAAGGGTCGCGCCATCGTGGCCTCCAAAGGCGTGCCCACGATTGCCGCCGGTCCGGCGCACGGCCACAGCCATGCCCATGGCCCCGACCCGCATTGCTGGCAGGACGTCGCCTGTGTGCGACGCTACGTGGCCAATATCGCGCAAGGTCTTGCCGAGGCCGATCCGGCCAATGCCGCGAGCTACCGCGACCGCGCCGCTTCCTACGATAAGAAGCTGGCCGCGCTCGACCAGTGGGTGAAGGACGAGATCGCGAAGGTGCCGGCAGCACAACGCAAGGCGATCACGGGGCACGACTCGTTCCGCTATTTCTCGAAGGCCTATGGCGTACAGTTCATGGCGCCGCGCGGCTACAACACCGAGAGCGAACCCTCGGCCAAGGACGTGGCGGCGCTGATCCGGCAGGTGCGTGAGCAGAAGATCAAGGCGCTGTTCGTCGAGAACATGACCAATCCCGGCATGGTCGAACAGATCGCCCGTGAATCAGGCGCCGTGGTCGGCCCCCGCCTCTACAGCGACGCCCTGTCGAAGCCCGGCGGACCGGCCGCGACCTACGAGGCGATGATGCGCCACAACGTGACGGCGCTG
>CAMARK010000172.1 GCA_945860205.1 Reyranella massiliensis 521
GAGCCAGAGGCTCGCGGTCCGGAAGACTTGCCGAAGCTCAACACTGCCAGCGGATCCACGGCATCGACGCGCGCGCCGGCCTGCCGTCCGCCCGGTGACGCCGCCGCAGCGGTCGCGGGGAAATAAAGTCCCGATTGCGGGCGGGCCGCCGCCTCGACCAGCCCCCCGGCCTGTTCGTCGACGAAGCGCGTATGCACCCGGTCGGCGCGGAAATCGGGATGGGCGAGCAGCGCCCGCAGGAAGGCGATGTTGGAGGGCGCGCCCTCCAGCCGGAACGCCGCCAGAGCCCGCTCGGCACGCGCCAGGGCATCGCCGAAATCCGGCGATGGCGCATGCACGATCACCTTGGCCAGCAACGAGTCGAAATTGGGATTGGTGCGATAGCCTGCGTAACCGTAGGTGTCGACGCGCACGCCCGGCCCCGAGGGCGGCTCGAACACGGTGAGCGTGCCGCCGCCGGGCTTGGCCGAACCATCCGCCGTCATGGTCTCCATGTTGACGCGCAGCTGGATGGCATGGCCGCGCGGCGCCAGGCCCGTCACGCCGGCCTCATCGAGCGACGCACCGCCCGCCAGCCGTAACTGCGCCTTGACCAGATCGACGCCCCACACTTCCTCGGTCACGGTGTGCTCGACCTGCAGGCGCGGATTGGCCTCGATGAAGCAGAAGAAATCCTTTGCCGCATCGTCGACCAGGAATTCGAAGGTGCCGAGGCTCCGGTAGTTCACGGCCTTGGCCATGGTGACGGCCGACTCGACGATCTTCCGGCGCATGTCGTCGGCCAGGTTGGGACTGGGCGCCAGTTCGACGATCTTCTGGCTGCGGCGCTGGATCGTGCATTCGCGCTCGCCGAGCGCCACGATGCCACCGGCGCCGTCGCCCACGATCTGGACCTCGATGTGGCGGGCCCGGGCGACCAGCCGCTCGGCATAAAGATCGCCGTTGCCGAACGCGGCCTTGGCCTCCGCCGAGGCGCGCGTGAAGGCGTCCGCGATGTCGCCCTCGGCAGTCACGATGCGCATGCCGCGTCCGCCGCCGCCCGCGATGGCTTTGATGACGATGCCCGACTTGCCGTGCCCCGACTTGCCGTGCTTCGCGAAGAACGCCTTGACGCCCGCGACGTCGGTCGCGCCATCGGTGCCCGACAGCACCGGCGCCCTGTTCTTGCCGGCATGCGCCCGGGCCCGGGCCTTGTCGCCAAACAGTTCGAGCTGTTCCGGTGTCGGGCCGACAAAGACAAGCCCGGCGTCGGCGCAGGCACGCGCCAGGGCGGCGTTCTCGGACAGGAAACCGTAGCCCGGATGGAGACTGTCGCAGCCCGCCGCACGGGCCGCCGCGATCACGCCCGCGATATCGAGATAGGCTGCCGCGCCTCGGCCGTTTAGCGCCTGGACCTCGTCGACCCGTCGGACATGCAGGGAGGCGGCGTCGTCCTCGGAGTGGATACCGACCGTGGCGATGCCGAGTTCGGCGGCGGCCTGGGCGATGCGGATGGCGATTTCGCCGCGATTGGCAATCAGGAGTTTCTTGAGCATGGCACCGACTATCGAGGTAAAACCGACCTATGTCGAAACGCCTGCTGATTGTGGCCCACGCCCCGTCGGAGAACACCCTCTCCCTGCGAACGGCCGTGGAACGCGGCGCGCTGGGCGAAACAGGCCTCGAAGTCCGGGTCGTGGCGCCGCTGCAGGCCGGCCCCGACGACGTGCTGGCCGCCCAGGCGATCATCCTGGGGACGACCGAGAACCTGGGTTACATGAGCGGCGCGCTGAAGGACTTCTTCGACCGCAGCTACAACCCCTGCCTGGAAAAGACCCAGGGTCTGCCCTACGCGCTCTATATCCGCGCCGGCAGCGACGGCACGGGCACGCGCCGCGGCGTCGAGACGATCACCACTGGCCTGCGCTGGCGCGCGGTGCAGGAGCCGCTGATCTTCAAGGGCGCCTGGCAACCGGCCTTCGTCGGGCAATGCGAGGAACTGGGGGCAGCGATGGCGGCGGGCCTCGCCGCCGGCATCTTCTGACTAGTGGGCGGTCCAGCCACCGTCGACGACGAGACCTGCGCCCGTCATGAAGCTCGCATCGTCGGACGCCAGGAACACGATGCCCTTGGCGATGTCGGCAGCGACGCCCAGCCGGCCTATGGGATGGAGGCCCAGCGTGGCCTGGCGCGCCTTCTCCGTGTCGTTGGTGCCCTGCTGCTGGGCGCGCATCACGAAGGTCTTCTCGCCCATGTCGGTCTCGATCAGGTCGGGATGGATCGAGTTGACGCGGATGCCGTAACCCTTGCGGCCGAACTCCAGCGCCGTCGATTTGGTGAACAGCGTCACGCCGCCCTTGGTCAGGGAATAGAGCGGATCGAGCTGTGAGCCCACCAGGCCCGCGATCGAGGCGAGATTGACGATGTTGCCCTTGGTCTTCTTGAGATGCGGCAGCGCCGCGCGCGTGCCCAGCACGACGCCGGTCAGGTTCACGGCGACCAGCTTGTGCCAGTCGTCGAGGCTCGCCTCCTCGACGCCCTTGCCGTTGAAGATGCCGGCATTGTTCACCAGCACGTCGATCTTGCCGAACTTCTTGGCCGTGGCGTCCATCGCCTCGGCCCAGCTCACCTCGCTGGTGACATCGAGATGCACGTAAATCGCGCTCTCGCCGATCTCCTTCGCCGTCTGCCTGCCGCGCTCGTCGAGCACGTCACCGATCGCCACCTTGGCGCCGGCGCTCACCATCAGCTTCGCCGTCTCCGCTCCGATGCCACGCGCCGCGCCTGACAGAAAGGCGACCTTGCCGTCCAGCCTGTTCATCCATTCCTCCCGATTTCTCTCGATTTGCGCCTGTCCTGTTTGCAGCTATGCTGCCGCCAGAACAAGAAAAGAAGATTAGGGAGGGCCGCCAGGCATGCGCCAGGGTCGGCTGATCGCGACGGGTGCGATGCTGGCGTTCTGCCTGTTCGCACTCTGGCAGTCTCTGCTGCTGTCGTTGACGGACCGCCTGGGCCCTGGCCCGGGCTTCTTTCCGTTCTGGCTGGCGTTGATCGGGACGGTGCTCGCCGTCGCGCTGCTTTTCACCACGTTCCGCGAGCCGGCCGACCCAGCCGACGCCGAGGTTCGCATCCTGCCGCAGGGCCCGGGCGTCAGGCGTTGGCTCGCCATCGTCGTCCTGGTGGCCGCCACGGCCGTGGCCATGGAGGTCATAGGCTTCCGCCTCGCCATGCTGGCCTTCAACGCTGCCCTGGTGATCGCACTCGGCGAGCGGCGCTGGTGGCTGATCGGCGTGTTCGCCATCGGTGGCAGCTTCGGCGTGCACTACATCTTCACCCGCTGGCTGGACGTGCTCCTGCCGGACGGCCTGATCTGGGGTTAGGCGATGGATGCGCTCAACCACCTGCTGGCAGGCTTTGCCGCAGCCCTGAGTTTCAAATACCTGATGTTCGCGCTGGTCGGCTGCGTGCTGGGCACCCTGATCGGCGTGCTGCCCGGCCTGGGACCAGCCGCGGGCACGGCCATCCTGATCCCGCTGACCTTCAGCCTCGACGCGACCGGCGCCATCATCATGCTGTGCGCCATCTACTACGGCGCGATGTATGGCGGCACCATCACCTCCGTGCTGCTCAACGTTCCCGGCGAGGCGGCGTCGGTCGTGACCTGCATCGACGGCTACCAGATGGCGTTGCAGGGCCGGGCGGGAACGGCGCTCGCCATTGCCGCCATCGGCTCGTTCGTCGGCGGCACGATCGCCACCGTCGCCCTGGTCATGGTGGCGACGCCGCTGGCCACGCTTGCGCTCAAGTTCGGGCCGGTCGAGTTCTTCGCCCTCATGGTGGCTGGCCTCTGCCTGGTCGTGGGGCTGGCCGGAAAGAACATGCTGGCCGCCCTCCTCATGACGGTGATCGGCCTGCTGTTCGCCATGATCGGCGTCGACCCGGTGCGCGGCGCGCCGCGCTTCACCTTCGGCGTCGAGGAGCTTTACGACGGCATCGGTTTCGTGCCGGTCGTCATGGGACTGTTCGGCGTCGCCGAACTCCTGCTGGCCGCCGAACAGCGCCAGGCACGCATCATCCAGGCCAACCTCAACAAGTGGATGCCGACGAAGGAAGAGCGCCGCGCGTCCGTCGGCGCCATCGGTCGCGGCACGGTGGTCGGCTTCGTGCTCGGACTGATTCCCGGCGTCGGCGCCATCGTGCCCACCTTCATGGCTTACGTGATCGAAAAGCGCGTCTCCAAGACGCCGGAGCGCTTCGGCAAGGGCGCGATCGAGGGCGTGGCCTCGGCCGAGACGGCCAACAACGCCTACGCCAACGCCGCGATGGTGCCGCTGCTGGCGCTCGGCATCCCGAGTTCGCCGACCATCGCCGTCCTGATGGGCGCCTTCATCATCAACGGCATCACCCCGGGGCCCTTCCTGTTTCAGGAGCAGCCGACCCTCGTCTGGACGGTGATCGCGAGCTTCTTCGTCGGCAACGCGCTGTTGCTGATCCTCAACCTGCCGCTGGTCGGCCTGTGGGCCAAGCTGCTGAAGATTCCCTTCAGCTACATGTGCACCGGCGTGCTGATCTTCTGCATCATCGGCGCCTACGGGTTGAAGCAGAGCATGTTCGACGTCTGGGTGATGCTGGGTTTCGGCATCATCGGCTACCTGCTGCGTAAGCTCGACTTCCCGATCGCACCGGCCATCCTGGCGCTGATCCTGGGACCGATGATGGAGAAATCCCTGCGCACGACGCTGGAAATCTCCGGCGGCAGCTTCGCCATCTTCCTTGAGCGGCCGGTGGCGCTCGTGCTGCTGACAGTACCGGTGATCGTGCTGGGCGCCCTCTTGCTACGGCCGAAGACGTTCTCCAAGCTCCGGGAAAGCGACGTGGACTAACCAACGACCGCATTGTTCTAGGGAGGAAATAATGATCATTCGCCGCCGTACCCTGTTGGCCGCCTCGGCGGCCACCGCCGCCACCATCGCAAGCCCCGCAATTGCCCAGAACTATCCACGCCGCCCCGTGCAGCTCGTCGTCGCCTTCGCGGCCGGCGGCAGTACCGACGTCGGCGCGCGCATCCTGGCGGCAGCCGCAGAAAAGGACCTCGGCCAGACGATCACCGTGGTCAACAAGCCCGGTGCCGGCGGCCAGATCGGCTTCACCGAAATCGCCCGTGCCAAGCCCGATGGCTACACGCTGGGTTTCCTCAATCTGCCCGCCGTGAACACCATCATTCTCGACCCCGAGCGCAAGGCTGCGTTCAACGTCGACAGCTTCATCCCGATAATCAACCAGGTGCTCGATCCCGGTCTGATCTGGGTGAAGGCCGACAGCCCCTACAAGACGCTGGCTGACCTGACCGAGGCAGCCAAGAAGACGCCGGGCAAGATAAGTGTCTGCACGACCGGTATCCTGAGCGACGATCATCTCGCCATCTTGATGGTGCAGGAAGCCGCGAAGTGCGAATTCCGCATTGTCCATTTCGACAGCGGCAC
>CAMARK010000173.1 GCA_945860205.1 Reyranella massiliensis 521
GTCTCGCTGCAACTCGTCCCCCAGGTCCGCCGCCATGCCGACTGGAAGGTGCTGACTCCGATGAGCATCGCTGCCTGCGCCGCGATGCCCTTAGGTGTCTGGCTGCTGGCGAGTGTCGACAAGAACGCCATCGTGACGGCGGTGTCGGCAGTGATCGTGGGCTTCGTGCTCCTGATGTGGACGGGCTGGAAATATACCGGACGGCGCTCGACAGCGGCCACCGTGACGGTGGGCGCAGTGTCGGGCGCGATGATGGCCACCACCGCCGTCGGCGGGCCGCCGGTGCTGCTGTACCTGCTCTCGGGAAACGATCCGCCCGAGGTCAACCGGGCCAACATCGTCACCTATTATTTCCTGACCCAGTTCCTGCTGATCGTGATCGTGCTGGCAACCGGTGTCGCCGGCTGGGAGGCGCTGGCCCGCGCCGTCGTGCTGTTTCCCGTGATGGTGCTGGGCGCCTGGGCCGGCGGCCGGCTGTTCCACGGCCTTGCCAGCGAGCGGATCTACCGCAACGTGGCGCTCGCCATCCTGTTCGCCACGGGCATGTTCGGCTTGCTGCGCGAGTGGCTCCTGACCTGATATCATCTGGATATCATCTGGCCGGACGCGCCACCCTGGAGGACTATATGCGTATTGTTTGCCGCGGCCTCGCTGCCGCCAGTCTCGCGCTTCTCGCCCTCGCCCTGCCGGCTACCGCACAAACCGACGAATTCATGAAGGAGTGCATGGTCACCGCCTCCCAGAAAATGTGCACCTGCATCAGTGGCCGGATTCCGGCCGACCAGCGCGCCAATGCCATCGTCGGCTTGCGCAAGTCGAATGCCTCCGTCGCCGTCAGCGGCAGCCTGCTCGATCCCTCGTCCCTCAACCAGAACGAGATGATGGGCCTCAACGCGGTGGTGGCCGCGCAGGCCTATTGCATGTAGCGGCGGCCGGCCTGCCACGCTAGTCTCCCGCCCCAGTGAGCGATGCCGGTCAACGGCGCGAAAATCAGGGAGGAAGCGATGGGTATGATTTCTCGCAGGTTCGGTTTGGTGGCGGCGCTGGTCGCCGGTCTGGCAGCGGTGCCCGCCTTGGCGCAGGCGCCGGCGTCCGCGCCCGTGAAGGGCGGCACGCTGACCATCGGCGTCGAAAGCGACTTCGAGGGCTTCGATCCGGTCAGGGCCGGCGTCTATTCCAATTCGACGGTCACGGCGGCGTCGCTGTTCTACGAGACGCTGATGCGGCTCGACGACAAGGGCAATCTCCTGCCGGGGCTGGCGCTGGCGATGACCCCCAACGAGGACGGCAGCGTGTGGGCCGCCAAGATCCGGCCCGGCGTCAAGTGGCACGACGGCACGCCGTTCAACGCCCAGGCGGTGGCCGATCACTTCAACCGCCTGCTCGACCCGGCCAGCCGCTTCGCCGGCCGCGCCTACCTCGCGATCGAGAAGGTCGAGGCGCCCGACGAGCTGACCGCAGTGTTCAAGATGCGCGGCCCCAATGCGGCCCTGCCCAAGACGCTGGCGCAGCCCACTGTCACGACGCTGATCATCCCGGTGAAGCAGGCCCTCGAGAAGGGTGCCGACTACAACCGCAATCCGATCGGCACCGGCCCGTTCGTGTTCAAGGAATGGCGCGCCGCCGACCGGCTGATCGCCGAGCGCAATCCCAACTACTGGGACAAGGACAAGCCCTATCTCGACCGGGTGATCGTGCGCCCGCTGCCCGATTCCGACGCCCGCTACGCCAGCCTGGTGAAGGGCGACGTCCAGGTGATCTGGGAAGACCGCGCCGAGAACATTCAGAAGGCCAAGAAGGATAAGAACCTGATCACGCTGAACTGGGTCGGCAGCGGTGCGCTGGTGATCCCGCTCAACACCGTCAAGGAGCCGCTCAACGACAAGCGGGTGCGCCAGGCGATCTCGATGGGGCTCAACCGCAAGGGCAATGCGGCGGTGCTGAGCCAAGGCCTGCGCCCTGTCTATGACGATCCGTATGGCCCGGCCTCGGGCATCGAGTGCAAGGACAACGGCTCGCTGGGCTACGATCCGGAGAAGGCGAAGAAGCTGGTGGCCGACTACGGCAAGCCGATCAAGCTGGTGCACACCGTGACGGCGACGCCGCGCGGCCGCGAGGGCGCGCAGGTCTTCCAGGCCGACATGAAGAAGATCGGCATTGACGTCGAGATCAAGCCGGTCGACCAGACCCAGCTCGTCAAGGAGACGCTGAGCCGCGACTTCCTGGTCTCGGGCTGGCGCATCATCGACCTGGCCGACGTCGATCCGCAGATGTTCGCCAACTTCCACTCCAAGAGCCCGATCAACTTCTCCGGCTACAACAATGCCGAAGTCGACCGGCTGCTCCTGATCGGCCGTACCAGCCTCGACGAGAGCAAGCGCAAGGCCGCCTACTGCGACCTGATCAAGATCATGAACGACGACGTGGTCTGGCTGTGGACCGGCTCCAACACCGACTTCGCCATCACCCGGGCCAACGTCCGCGGCATTCCGGCGTTGCGCGGCGGTGCCGTGCAGGTTGAAGCGGCGTGGCTGGCCAAGTAGCCAACCGCCAGGCGTTGAGTCGCGTGACGTAGGACGGCCCCGTGCATTGGCTGGCGCGCCAGGTGCTGCGGCTGGCAGTCGTACTGCTCTGCGTCACGCTGCTGACCTACCTGATCGTCAACATCCTGCCCGGCGACGTGGCGATCGTGATCCTGGGATCGCTCGCCACGCCCCAGGACATCGCGGGCCTGCGCGCCGACCTCGGCCTCGATCGGCCGATGCTGGTGCGCTACTTCGACTGGCTAGGCTCGGCCCTGTCGGGCGATCTCGGCCGCTCCTACCGCAATGGCGAGCCGGTGGCGCAGGCCATCGCCGACCGGCTGCCGGTGTCGCTACAGCTCATGGTGATGGCACAGATCATCGCGCTCGGCATCGCCGTGCCGGTGGCACTCCTGTCGGTGCGCCGGCCGGGTGGCTTCTTCGACCGCATGTCGGCATCGGCGGCGTTCGGCTTCCTGGCGATGCCTAACTTCATGCTCGGCATCGTGCTGATCTATCTGTTCTCGGTGACCTTCGACCTGCTGCCGGCGACCGGCTTCACGCCGATGTCGGAAGGCCTGTGGGACAATCTTGTGTCGATGACCCTGCCGGCGCTGACCCTGGGGCTGATCGAATGGACCGTGCTGATGCGCGTGCTGCGCTCGGACCTGCTGACCACGCTCAAGGAGGATTTCATCCTGCTCGCCCGCGCCAAGGGTCTGCCGCCGTGGCGCGTGCTGCTGCAGCATGCACTGCGTCCCTCGTCGTTCACCCTGATCACTGTGCTCGGCCTCAACATCGGCGGGCTGATCGGCGGCGCGGTGATCGTCGAGCAGATCTTCGCGCTGCCCGGCGTCGGCCGCCTGCTGCTGGGTGGCATCTTCAACCGCGACCTGATCCTGGTGCAGGGCACGGTGTCGTTCATCGCCGCGGGCTTCGTGCTCATCAACTTCCTGGTCGACATGCTCTACGCCGTGCTCGACCCCAGGGTGCGCTATGCACGCTTCCGCAGCTAAGGGCGCCACCATCGCCGCCGTGCGGCCGCGGCGCCGCTGGCACTGGGCACTCGCCCTGCCGCTGGGCTGGCTCGTGCTGGTGGCGTTCCTCGCGGTCACCGCCGACTGGATCGGCCTGCCCGATCCCGCGGCACAGGAGCTCATCCTGCGCCGCAAGCCGCCGTCGCTGGAATACCTGCTGGGCACCGACAACCTTGGTCGCGACATGCTGTCCCGCATCATCTATGGCGCGCGCACATCGCTGATCGTCGGCATCTGCGCGCCGTTCCTGGGTTTCCTGATCGGCGGTGCGATCGGCATGAGTGCCGGCTACTTTCGCGGCAAGATCGACCTGCTGGCTGTGGGCTTCATCGACGTCCTGTTGGCCTTCCCGGCGCTGGTGCTGGCGCTCACCTTCACCGCCTACCTCGGGCAGAGCCTGTTCAACGTCACCCTGGCGCTGGGCATCCTGTCCATTCCCGCTGCAGCGCGGGTGTCGCGCGCCAACACGCTGGCCTGGGCCAACCGCGACTTCGTGCTGGCCGCGCGCACCATCGGCGCCAGCAACTGGCGCATCCTGACGCGCGAGATCCTGCCCAACCTGCTGCCGCCCATGTTCGCCTTCTGGCTGGTCGCGATCAGCGTCATCATCGTGGCGGAGGGGGCGCTTTCCTTCCTCGGCCTCGGTATCCCGGCGCCGCAGCCGAGTTGGGGCGGTATGATCGCCGACGGCCGCGAAGCGCTCGACGTCGCGCCGCACACCGCCCTGATCCCGGCGGCGGTGATGTTCGCCACCGTGCTGTCGCTCAATTTCGTGGGCGACATGGTGCGCAACATGGTCGATCCGCGGAGGTCGGCGCTGTGAGCGACGCTCCGTTCCTGTCCGTGCGTGACGCACGAGTCGGCTTCGCCACGGCGCGCGGGCCGCTCCGCGCCGTCGACGGCGTGTCATTCGACCTCCAGGCGGGCCGTACGCTCGGCATCGTGGGCGAATCGGGGTCGGGCAAGTCGGTCCTCGTGCGTTCGCTGATCGGCCTGGTGGGGGCCGCGTCAGGTGCCGAGGTCGCGGGCCAGGTGCTGCTGGATGGACGGGACCTGCGGTCGCTGTCGCCCGCTGAGTTGCGCGGCGTGCTCGGCCGCGACATCGGCATCGTGTTCCAGGATCCGATGACCTCGCTCAATCCGGTGATGAAGATCGGCCGCCAGATCGGCGAGGGCCTGCGGCTCAACCGCGGGATGGATGCCGCCGCCGCCGCCCGCCGCGCCATCGAACTGCTGGCCGAGGTCGGCATCCCCGAGCCGGAGCGGCGCGCCAGCCAGTATCCGCACGAAATGTCGGGCGGCATGCGCCAGCGCGTGGCCATCGCCATCGCCATCGCCTGCGAGCCCAGGCTCCTGATCGCCGACGAGCCGACCACGGCGCTCGACGTCACCGTGCAGCGCCAGATCCTCGACCTGCTGCAGCGTGAGCAGCGCCAGCGCGGCATGGCGATGATCCTGATCACCCACGATCTCGGCGTCGCCGCCGGCCGCGCCGACGACATCATGGTGATGTATGCCGGCCGCGCCGTCGAAATGGCGACGACCCGCGAGATCTTCCGCTCGCCCCGCATGCCCTACACCGAGGCGCTGCTGCGCTCGCTGCCGCGGCTGAGCGATCCCACGCACACGAGGCTCTCGGCCATTCCTGGCCGGCCGCCCGATCTCGCGCGGCGCACCGGCGGCTGCTCCTTCGCGCCGCGCTGCCGCTATCGCGACACGCGCTGCGACGAGGCGCAGCCGGCGGAGACCCGCGAGGGCGGGCGCGGCTACGCCTGCTTCCATCCAATAGGGGCGGGCGCTTGAGCGATCTCCTCAGCATCACCGGCCTGACGGTCGAATATCCGGTCGGCGGCGGTCGCCACGTCCATGCCGTCAGCGACGTCACGCTCGCCG
>CAMARK010000174.1 GCA_945860205.1 Reyranella massiliensis 521
CCTGGCCTACGTGACGGGGACGGTGGACCAGGAGCTGCTGGCTCGGAACGAATACCTGGCCGCCGGCACTGCGCAAAACGTCGTCCGGCCATGGAATTGAGTTGCCGAGCCGAGGCCGGCCAGGGCGTTGCCGCCGCAGGACGGTCACCTGATGTCGCAGGGCGACGAGTTCAAGTGCCAGCGAGGCGCGGCTACGAACGCGGAACAAGAGCAGGGAACCGAGGGCGGACAGAAGCGTGAGCATGCCGATGACGGTATGACTGCGGCGCCCGAAACGCTACACTTGCTGGGCTTTTTGGAGTTTTGAGCAAGGACAACCGGCACGCATGGTAGGATAGCCGCGCCTCGCTGTGTTTTAAAGAACCTTTCGCTAACCGATCTTCTTGAGTGCGCGCTGGATGCGCAATCTGATATTGCGCGCTACGATCTCCTCAAGAAACAACGGGAGGAAATCGATGCTCAAGACTACACGCCGCACCCTGCTGGCCGGTGCCGCCGCCAGCACGACCTTGCCCCGCTTCGCCATCGCCCAGGCGCGAGAAAAGATCCGCATCGGCGTGCCCACCAAGACCTACTGGCCCACCATCGTGTGCGAGACCGCCTTACGGCAAAAGCTTTTCGAAAAGGAAGGCTTGGACTGCGAACTCACGATCTATCGCGGGGGCGCCGAGGGCTTCGAGGCTATTGCCGCAGGTGCTGCCGACCTGATCATGAATTCGTCCTCCAGCGTCGCCGCAGGCATCAAGAAGGGTGTCAACGTGAAGTGCGTCGCCAACGGTGCGAATGGCTACTACGGCTGGTATCTCGTTGTGAAGCCGGACTCCAAGGTGACGAAAGTTGAAGATCTGGCCGGTAAGAAGGTCGGCATCACCTCGGCTGGCTCCGGTTCTGACATCCTGGCGCTCTGGACCGTAAACGCGAAGAAGGTCCAGTTCACCCGCGTGCCACTAGGCGGCGGCGGCCTGGTGCCCAACCTTCTGTCGGGCAACATCGACGCCACGGTCCTATATTCGCCCCTTACCTTCAAGGTGATGCAGGCCAAGGAAGCGCGCGCCCTCATCGACTTCGGCGCCGAGGTACCGGCTCACTCGACGGGGAGCTGGATCGCGACCGACAAGATCATCAAGGATCGCCCGGCCGTCGTGCAGAAGGCGCTGAACGCCATCTATGGCGGTGTGGCCTTCCTCAATGCCGACCAAAACCGCGATGCGGCGGTCAAGATCATCGCCGAGATCGACGAAATCCCCGACCCGATCGCCGCGGCCGAACTCGATGGCAACATCAAGAAGTTGTCTCGGGACGGGCTCTTCACCAAGGAATGGATGCAACTCGCCCTCGACATGGCTGCGATGATCGGCATGAAGGACCTGGCGCCGGTCGATCAGATCTACGTAGATACCTTCAAGCCGGTGCCAACCAAGGCATGAGCAGGCGTTGAGTCAGTCCCAGATCGTCGCTTTCCGGCTGGCTCTGCTTGCAGCCGCCGGAGCTGCGTGGCAACTGTTGCCCAGCTCTGGCATCGTTGACGCACGGCTTTTGCCGCCGCTCGGCGACGTGCTTGCGATGCTGGGTCAGTTGCTCGGCCGGCCTCAGGTCCACGAAGCAATTCTGGTCACGGCGTCGGAAGTAGTCCTCGCGTTCGTAATCGCGGTGCCGCTTGGCGCAGCGATCGGCGTGCTGGCAGCTGAGAACGAGTATTTCGGCCAGATATTCAAGCCCATGCTGTTTTATGTGTTCAGCGTACCGAAATCGATTTTCCTGCCGATGTTCATCCTGATCTTCGGCATCGGCTTCGAGCAGAAGGTAGCTTATGCCGCCTTCTCGACCATCTTCATCGTCATCATGAGTGCCACCGCCGCCGTCGAATCCGTGAAATCCGATCATGTGCTGGTCGCCCGGTCCTGCGGTGCAACGCGCACCCAGATCCTGCTGCGCATCTATGTGCCCAGCATGATGCCAGTGCTGCTGGAGACGCTGCGCATTTCCATGATCTTTAACTTCACCGGCGTGATGATCGCCGAGATGTACGCGTCGCGCACCGGCATCGGACATCTGATTGCCAATTGGGGAGAGAACTTCCAGATGCCGCAGCTTTTCGCGGGCGTAATCCTTCTGGCCACCGTCGCCATCCTGTTCAACGAGGTGATCCGCCACCTTGAAGACCGTTTCTCGACGTGGCGCACTTGAGCGCCATTGCCGTCGAGAGGCTTAGCCACGTCTATGCCGGCGCCGAGGGCGGCGTGCCGGCGCTTGAGGACATCACCATCGATGTCGAGGCGGGCAAGTTCGTCGTCATCGTGGGGCCCAGCGGCTGCGGCAAGACCTCGCTGCTGATGATGCTAGCGGGGCTACGCCACCAGACCGAGGGCACTATCCTGTGCGCCGGCAAGCCGATCCCTGAGCCCGACCCCGAGCGCGTCGGCGTCGTCTTCCAGGAGGCGAGCCTGTTTCCCTGGCTGACAGCGCTCGACAACATCGAATTTCCGCTGGCGTTGCGCGGTGCGCCGCGGGACGAACGCCGCCGCCGGTCCGAGGAGATGTTGTCTCTGGTTGGTCTAGAGGGCTTTGGCCCCCGCTATCCGCACGAACTGTCCGGCGGAATGAAGCAGCGCGTCTCGATCGCCCGCGGCCTCGTTCAGGATCCACCTGTGCTGCTCATGGACGAGCCTTTCGCTGCCCTCGACGAACAGACGCGCATGACCATGGGCCATGAGTTGCTGCGCATCTGGTCGACCACGCGCAAGACCGTCGTGTTCATCACTCACAGCCTCACCGAGGCCGTCTATCTTGCCGACGAGGTTCTGGTGATGTCGGCCCGTCCCGGCCGCATCATCGACCGCATCGAGGTCACGCTGCCCAGGCCTCGCACTTACGAGATGATGGCGACGGATAAATTCGGGCAGCTGCGCGAGCGGATCTGGCAGCAGATTCGCAAGGTGCCCTGACAACTATGATGCGTTGGCCCAAGCCCTCGACCGTGCGCTGGGGAATCCTGGTGGCGATGCTTTTCTTCTGGGAAGTGATGCCCAGCACCAAGATCATCCCCGAGCTGTTCCTGCCGTCGCTGTCGAAGACGCTGACGGTGCTGTGGATCGACCGCGTCGAGTACGCCGAGGCGCTGCTCGTCACACTTTACGAGGTCGGCGTCGCCATGTTGATCGCATGCGGCGCCGGCATCCTGACCGGGGCGCTGGTAGGCGGCATCGCCACGCTGCGCAATATCATGCTGCCGGTCTTCTCCAGTCTCTATGCCGTGCCGATCGTTATCCTCTATCCGATCTTCACCGCCTGGTTCGGCATCGGCTCGGAATCCAAGATCGCCTTCGCCGGCATCTACGGTTTCTTCCCCGTCATGCTGTCGACGGCGGCCGGCATCCGCACCATCGACCCGCAGTACCTGCTGGCCGCCCGCAGCATGGGTGCGACTCTCTTCCAGCAGATCACCCGCGTGATCATCCCGGCCTCCATCCCGACCGTGCTGACCGGCCTCAGGCTGGGCGGTGCGCTCACCATTATCGGCGTCGTGGTTTCGGAAATGCTGACCGCATCGGCCGGCATCGGCTACCTGGTCTCGCGCTACCGCACCTTGCTCGACAGCCCGCACGTCTTTGCTGCGATCCTTATGATCCTGGTGCTGTCGATCATGTTCGACCTGCTCGCCC
Organism: Reyranella massiliensis 521; assembly: GCA_945860205.1. Lineage (GTDB taxonomy): Bacteria > Pseudomonadota > Alphaproteobacteria > Reyranellales > Reyranellaceae > Reyranella > Reyranella massiliensis_B. The sequence goes on from CAMARK010000174.1 coordinate 3,663, forward strand.
GTACCGTCGAGCGGCATACTCTTGTCTGGCAAACCGCCGGCCGCCGCGAGCGCGGCGTGGGGGCAGTCCGTCCATCTACCCTGCCGGCCGCCGCGCCGGTCTAGTTTGAGGAGCTTACCCATGGCCGAGACCCTTTTGCAGACCACAGTCGTTGGCAGCTACCCGCAGCCCGACTGGCTGGTCAATCGCGAGATGCTGTCCAAGGTTGTGCCGCGTACGCGCCTGAAGGAAATCTGGCGCGTGCCAGAGGCCTATCTTCAGCAGGCCCAGGACGATGCCACCCTGCTGGCGATCCGCGACATGGAGCGGGCTGGCATCGACATCATCACCGACGGTGAGATGCGGCGAGAAAGCTACTCCAACCACTTCGCCACGGCGCTTGACGGCATCGACCAGGACAACCCAGGCGAGGTGATGACGCGATCGGGCCAGAAGACGCCGGTGCCGCGCGTTGTCGGCAAGCTCCGGCGCACGCGGCCGGTAGAGGTGCGCGACATGGAGTTCCTGCGCGCTAACACCGGACGGCCGGCCAAGATCACCCTGCCCGGGCCCTTCACTATGGGCCAGCAGGTAAAGGACGAGTTTTACAAGGATGCGGAGGCGATGTGCATGGACTATGCCGCGGCGGTTAACGAGGAGGCGCTCGACCTGGTGAAGGCTGGCGCCGACGTAATCCAACTCGACGAGCCATGGCTGCGCAACAATCCCGAGGAAGCCAGCCGCTACGCCGTCAAGGTTATCAATCGCGCGCTTCAAGGTATCACCGTGCCCACGGTCGTTCATCTCTGCTTCGGCTATGCCGCCGTGGTGCCGGGCCTCAGCAAGCCCACTGGGTACTCGTTCCTACCGCAGCTCGCCGACACCATAGCCCAGCAGATCTCCATCGAATCGGCGCAGCCCAAGATCGACCTCGGCGTGCTGAAGGACCTCGCGCCCAAAAAGGTCATGTTGGGCGTCATCGACCTCAACGATCCCGAGATCGAGACTCCAGAGAAGGTCGCCGGCCGCATCCGCGCCGGCCTGAAGTACATGTCGCCCGACAAGCTGCTGCCGGCACCCGATTGCGGGATGAAGTACCTGCCGCGCGCGACGGCTTTTGGAAAGCTGAAGTCCCTGGCAGCGGGTGCCGCGATCGTGCGCAAGGAACTCGGCTAGTGTCCTGGGTCAGAAGTTCGCAAGCTCAGGATTGAGCGACCGGAGTATTGTGGAGGCAGAATCGTTCGATGGAAGCGAGGATTTGGTCTGCGGACTTTGTCCATCGGAAGGGTTTGGGATCGACGTTGTGCTGATCGATGAAAGCGGTGATGTCGGCCTGGAGTTCGGTCACGTCACGATGGACACCACGGCGTATTTTCTTGTCGGTAAGTTGTCCTTGGTCAAAATCCCGTCCGGCCATGGAATCGGTATTCTAATGAAGACCATGGTTGCCGATGTTCGGTAATCAGAGAGCGCGCGGCTCTGTTGCGACCCGATCTCCCGTGCGTGGGTTCTGAGCACGTCAGGCCCAAGCCCCCGCATGACGGGACGAGTCCGTCCGCTACGTACCGACTTGAGCGTCAAGAGGCCAAAAAGGCGCTGCCGACACCGACCAAGCCGCGCCGAAACCACGAAACGTCGGATTCCATGGACAGCAGGTCGCCGACAGGCCCATCCTTCGAGGTAACCTGATAGCATTCCCACCGTTCCGAGGGGGCATCTGGGAAATGCCGGGTGGGAGGACTAACATGCTCGCAGGACACATGGTTCATCGGCACCACCAGATTCTCAAGATTGC
>CAMARK010000175.1 GCA_945860205.1 Reyranella massiliensis 521
TCCTCGGCCGGCCCGGCGTGGAAATCGTGAGCCGCGTCTTCGGCCTGATCCTGGCCAGCATCGCGGTGACCAGCCTGGTCATCGCGATCAAGGCGAGCTTCGGACTAACGGCGGGCTAGGCCGGGCGCCTCTCTAGTTGCCCGGCTTGGTGCCGGTGGCTTTCACCACTTCGGCCCAGGTCGCCATGTCCTTGGCGATGAAGGCGGAGAACTCGGCCGGCGTCATCGGCGCAGCGAGCGTCGCCCGCTCCTCGAACTGGCGCAGCACCGCGGGATCACGCATCAAGGCCACGAGGTCGGCATTCACCTTGTTGACGATCGCGTCCGGCGTGTTTGCCGGCGCCACCAGCCCGGACCAGCCGGCCGCATCGTAGCCCGGTACGGTCTCGCCGATCGACGGCACCTGGTCGAGCGGCGCCGGGACGCGCCGCGCCGTCGTGACGCCCAGCGCCTTGATGCGGCCGTCGCGGATTGCGCCCAGCGACGAAGCCGTGCTGTCCATCATCAGCTTGACGTGGCCGCCCAGCAGGTCGGCCATCGCCGGGCCGGAGCCCCTGTAGGGGATGTGCACGATGTCGAGCTTCGCCTGGAGCTTGAACAACTCCATGCTGAGATGCTGCGCCGTGCCGGGGCCGGCCGATGCGTAGGAGTGCTTGCCCGGCTCCTTGCGGGCGAGCTCGATCAGTTCGGCCACCGTGCTGGCCGGGAAACTGGGATGGGCCACGATCACCAGCGGTCCACGGATGATGTTGGTGATCGGCTTGAAGTCGACCAGCGGCTTGTAGGGCAGGTCGGGGTAGAGGCTGGGATTGACGCCGAAGGTACCGCTGGTGGCGATCAGAAAAGTGTAGCCGTCGGGTGCCGCCGCCTTGCCAGCCTCGACGCCCGGAATGCCGCCACCCCCGCCCTTGTTGTCGACCACGACCTGCTGCTTCCAGACGTCGGCCAGCCGTTCCGCCATCAGCCGGGCGAAGATGTCGGCCGCCTGCCCGGGCGGGAACGGCACGATGAAGCGTACTGTTTTGGACGGCCACGGCGCCTGCGCGGCAGCGCCGCTCGACATCAACGGAGCGATCAGCGGCGCGGCAAGAGCCATCGCGGCGGCACGGCGGCGCGTTACGATCTTGGACATTGTTCCTCCAGCATTGTTTGGGCGACAGGCTAGCACGCTTTCACGAGGCGTCTGCGAAATCGGACCGGCCAACAGGGGTTGCCCGACGTCAGCGGCTTGGCCTAACGTACGGATGGGAGCGGGATCGATGAGGGTCCGTTAGAGACCTCGCGCCGCTCTGGGAAGGAAACGGAGATGGGATCGCGCACCCGCGGCGCCGGTCGGGGCATGCGCTGAATGCCCACTGATGGACGTGTCCGATTGCCTCCAGGTTTCTTGCGTCGGGCTGACGCGATCCAGTCGCACCTCGAAGACGGTCTCAATCTGATCGCGGCCCTCGCGATCTTCTTCCTGATGTTCGTGGGCGTGGTGCAAATCGTCGGCCGCACCTTCTTCGACTTCGCCATCTACGGCTACATCGACTGGATCGAGCAGGCCTCGGTGCTGTTTGCCTTCCTGGGGATCGCCTACGCCCAGCGCCTGGGCAGCCACATCGGGATGGACCTGACGATGGGCTGGCGGCCCGCGACACGCTGGAAAATCGAACTGTTCGGTGTCGCGATGGCCTTGGCCATCATCACCGTGCTGATCTACGCCAGCTTCACCAATTTCCTGCGGGCGTATTCCATCGGCGATTCGACCATGGACATTCGCCTGCCGACCTGGCCTGCCAAGCTGATGGTGCCGCTGGCGCTTTCCGTGCTGTGGCTACGGCTATCACTGCAGATCTGCGGCTACCTGCGCATGATCGCCCATCCTGACGCCGAGCCCATCGCCATCCCCAAGCTCGTGACCATCGAGACTCAGGTGCAGGACGAGATCGCCGAGGTCCTCGGCAAGCAGGACACGCGATGATCGAGCTCAGCCCCCTCACCGTCGGCTGCATCGGCGTTGTCGCCCTGCTGGCGCTGTGCTTCGCCGGCGTCCGCTTCGCTTTCGCCGGCGCGATCACCGGCACGGCGGGCCTGGTCTGGTTGATCGGCTGGGATGCCGGCATCCGCACCGCCGGCATCGCGCCCTACACGTCGGGCGCCAACTACACGCTGTCGGTCCTGCCGATGTTCATCCTGATCGGCTATCTCGCCTACTACGCTGGCATCACCCAGAGCGCCTTTGAGGCCGCACGACGATGGTTCGGCTGGCTGCCGGGTGGGCTCGCCACCGGCACCGTGTTTGCGGTCGCGGGCTTCTCGGCGGTCTCCGGCGCGAGCAGTGCGGCCGCCGCCGTGTTCGCCAAGGTGGCGATCCCGGAGATGCTGCGGGCAAAGTACGACAAGCGGCTGGCCGCCGGCGTCTGCGCCGCCGGCGCCACGCTCGATTCGCTGATCCCGCCCAGCACGCTGCTGGTGGTCTACGGCATCATCACCGAGCAGTCGATCGGCAAGCTGCTGATTGCAGGCTTCGTGCCCGGCATCGTGTCAGCGCTGGTCTATGCCCTCATCATCACCTGGCGATGCTGGCGGCAACCCGAGCTCGGCCCACGCATCACCGGCTATAGCTGGCCGCAGCGCTTCCAGTCGCTGCCCAGCACATCGCCGATCTTCCTGGTCATCTTGATCATCTTCCTCAGCATGTACTTCGGCTGGGCGACGCCCACCGAGGCCGGCGCTCTCGGCGCCTTTTCAGTGCTGGTCTTCGCGCTCAAGAACGGCATCAAGCGCGGCGAGCTTCGCCAGTGCCTGCTCGATTCGGCGAAACTCACCGTGATGATCTTCACGGTGATCTGGGGCGTGCTGATCTTCGTGCGCTTCCTCGGCTTCTCGGGCATGCCGGAGGAGGTCGCGCGCTGGGTCACCGACCTCAACATGCCGCCGCTCGCGATCCTGCTCACGATCTACGTTCTGTACTTCATCCTCGGCACGGTGCTCGAGGGCATCGGCATGTTCCTGTTGACGCTGCCCGTGGTGTTCCCGGTGGTCATGTCGCTGGGCTACGACCCGATCTGGTTCGGCATCGTTCTTGTCAAGCTTTCCGGCATCGCATCGCTATCGCCGCCAGTCGGGCTGGTGGTGTTCGTGGTCAACGGCGTGCGGCCCGACATTCCCGTGCGCGACATCTTCAAGGGCGTTTGGCCGTTCATCTTCGCCGATATCATCACCCTCGCCGTGCTGACCGCGTTCCCCGAGATCGTCACTTTCATCGTCGAAACCGCAGACTGAACTGGGAGGAAGTCATCATGAATCGTGTAACGAAACGTGCGTTGCTGCTGTCGATCGGCCTCGGCTTCGGCCTGTCGACCACGGTCCCGGCCAATGCCGCCGACAAGGTCACCTGGACCTGGTCGCTCTATGGGCCGCCACGAGCGGCGACCGTGACCTTCGAGTACCTCGCGAAGGTCGCCAAGGAGAAGAGCGGCGGCAATTTCATCATCAACCTCAGGTACAACGAGCAGCTCGGCGAGGCGAAGGACTTCCTCGACGGGATCAAGGTCGACTCCTTCCAGGGCGCCTTCGTCGCCTATTCCTACGCGCCGGCGAAGACGCCGCTGCAGGGTGTTCTCGACATGCCGTTCCTGCCGATCCCCGACCTGGTGGCACAGGCGAAGGTGTTGGACGCCTACCAGGCCTGGAAGCCGGTGTCCGACGAGTTGTCAAAATGGAATGCCATGCATTTCATGACGTTGCTGCTGCCGCAGTACGAGTTCATGGGCACGGGCAAGCCGCCACGCAATCTCGAGGACTGGAAAGGCATGCGGGTGCGCGCACTCGGCGGCCTGGGCGAAGCCATGAAGCTCCTAGGCGCCGTGCCGACCTCCGTGTCGGCACCGGAAGTCTACACCGCGTTGGAGCGCGGCACGTTCCAGGCGGCATCGTTCCCCTTCACCTACAGCTTCACGGCCTACAAGCTGCACGAGGTGTCGAAATGGTACACGGTCGGCATGAATCTCGGCATCATCCATAACTCGGTGGTGCTGAGCCAGACGGCGTGGAAGGCACTGCCCGACGAGTACAAGAAGATCCTGGAAGACGCGAGGCCCGAGGCCTACCGCCTGCAGCGCGAAGCCTATGAGGAAGCCGACAAGAAGTCCTTCCCGTTGTTCGAGAAGCGCAAGCTCGAGGTCATCAAGGTGTCGCCCGAGATGCGCGACAAGCTGATCGCCACCGCCGGACGGCCGGTGTGGGACCAATGGGTGGCTGACACGGAAAAGAAGGGCTTGCCCGGCAAGGAAGCACTGGAAAAGGTGATTGCCCTCACGAAACAGCCCACGAACTGAGATTGGAGACCCGCCATGATGCCGCGACGACAGACCCTGACAAGACGGCATGCGCTGGCGGGCCTCCTGCTGCTTGCGTCACCGCTGCTCACGCCCGCGACGGCGTGGGCGGCCGACTGGCCGGAACGCGCGATCCGCATGATCGTGCCGTTCGCGGCGGGCTCCGGCGCCGACACCGTGGGCCGCACCTTCGCCGAGGAACTCGCCAAGGCGCTCGGCCAACCCGTCGTCGTCGACAATAAAGGCGGCGCGGGCGGTCTTCTGGGAACGGCGGAGGGCGCACGCGCGCCAGCCGACGGTTACACCCTGCTGCTGACCTCGCAGGGTGCCACGGTCTTCAATATGGGGCTCTACAAGACGCCGGGCTATGATCCGCTGAAAGACCTTACGCCGGTCGTGATCACCGGCATTCTCACCAACGTGATGGTCGTCGCCGCCTCCAATCCGGCCAACACCGTCGCCGACGTGATCGCGCAGGCGCGCGCCAAGCCGGATCAACTCACCTACGGCTCGAGCGGCGTCGGCAGCAGTCTCCACATGTCGGGCGTCATCCTCGAGCAGCGCACGGGCATAAAACTGCAGCACGTGCCCTACCGCGGCGCGCCGGCCGCGGTCCTGGCGGTGATCAACGGCGAAGTCACGATGGGCTTCTTCAACGCGCCGACCGTGCTGGGCCAGATCAAGGCCGGCAAACTGAAGGCACTCGCCGTCACCACCAAGGACCGCTCGGTCATGCTGCCCGACGTGCCGACCATGATGGAAGCGGGCGTCCCCGACTATGTCGTCGCCACTTGGCTGGGCTTCGCGCTGCCGGCGAACGCGCCGCCCGCGATCGTCTCGCGGCTCAATGCCGAGCTCAACCGCATCGGCCAACTGCCGCTGGTGAAGGAGAGGCTCCTGGTTCAGGGCTTCGAGATGCTGCCGCCGGGCTCGCCCGCAGCCGCCCGCAAGCTGATCGAGGACGACCAGGCAGTCTGGCTGCCGATCATCAAGGAATCCGGAGCCAAGGCTGAATAGGCGATCCACTCGAGAGAATGGCCGGCAACTGGCGGTGCCCGTCGGCATCGTCATTGACGTCGTCTGGAG
>CAMARK010000176.1 GCA_945860205.1 Reyranella massiliensis 521
GGCCGTTAAAATGGTGCCGAAACACCTCCGGCAGCGTTATATCGACTCTGCTTGACTGGCTGGCTCTCGGTATTCCAGTTTTTTGACTTTGCGGGAGATCTGCGGCGGCGACCTTTGCAAGCCGCGTCGCAATCCGGAGTAGTTCCATGTCAGCTTTCGCGTGGAGTGGACTTCCGGACCGGCCGCCGGAACAGTCCCGGCAGGCCCCCGCGCATCTTCTCGAAGGCGACGTAGAGGCCCGGGATAACGAAGATGCCGAGGCACGCGGCCGCCAGCATGCCGCCGAACACGGCGGTGCCGACCGCGCGCTGCGTCGCGGCGCCGGCCCCCGAGGCGATCACCAGGGGCACGAGGCCCAGGATGAAGGCGAAGGAGGTCATCATCACGGCGCGGAAGCGCTGTCCGGCCGCGCTCATCGCCGCGGTCACCGGGTCGCTGCCGCCCGCGCGTTCCTGCATGGCGACCTCGATCACCAGGATGGCGTTCTTGGCGGCGAGCGCGATCAGCACGATGATGCCGATCTGGGCATAGACGTTGTTGGCGAGGCCGGTGAGCCACAGCGCCGCCAGCGCGCCGAACAGTCCGACGATCACCGACAGTAGGGCGGCCACCGGCAGCGCCAGGCTTTCGTAGAGCCCGACCAGGAACAGGTAGGCGAACATGACTGCGAGGCCTAGCACGAAGCCCGTCTGGCTGCCGGCTTCCTTCTCCTGCTGCGCCGTGCCCGACCACTGGAAGGTGTAGCCCGGCGGCAGGTTGGCGCGCGCCACGCGCTCCATTGCCGTGATCGCCTCGCCCGACGAATAGCCCGGCGCCGGCGCGCCGTTCAGCGTCACCGAACGCAGGTTGTTGAAGCGCACGATGGTGGCCGGCGCCGTGGTGAGTTCGAGGGTCGCCACCGCCTGCAGCGGCACGAGCTTGCCGCTCGACGAGCGCACGCGCACGCGGTTGACGTCCTCGATGGTGCGCCGGTCGGCGGCGTCGGCCTGCACGCGGACCGTCCAGGTGCGGCCGAACATGTTGAAGTTGTTGACGTTGCGGCTGCCCATCGCGGTCTGCAGGGCGGAGAAGATGTCGGGGATGTCGACACCCAGCGTCTCGGCGCGGTCGCGGTCGAGCTCGAGTCGGATCTGCGGCGTCGAGGCGCTGTAGGTGGTGAACACCCCGGCCAGCTCCGGCGCGCTTTGCGCCGCGTTCAGCACGCCGCGCGCCACCGCGATGATCTCCTCCGGCGGGGCGCCGGTGAGACTCTGGATCTCGAACTCGAAGCCCGACGAATTGCCGAGGCCGGCGATCGGCGGCGGGTTGAAGGCATAGATGTTGGCGACGGCCACGCGCTGGAAGGCCTTGTTGAGCTGCTCCAGCACGGCGAAGGCCGACATGTCGCGCCCGCGGCGGTCGGCATAGGGCTTGAGCGAGACGATCATCATCGCCCGGTTGGGCAGGTTAAGCCCGTCGAGCAGGCTGTTGCCGCTCACAGTGAAGAAGTTCTGCAGCCACGGCTGGCCCGCCAGCATGCCCTCGACCTGCATCACCGCCTCCAGCGTGCGGCTGGTCGAGGCGGCGTCGGGCAGCTGGATCTCGGCCATGAAGGACGACTGGTCCTCCTCGGGCAGGAAGCCCGTGGGCACGACGCGCAGCAGCCCGCCGGTGGCCAGCGCGAACAGCGCGACCAGCCCGACCGCGAGCGCGCTGCGCCGGATGAGCGGCCCGGCGAGCCGCAGGTAGCCGTGGCGCGTGGCGTCGATGCCGCGCTGGATGCGGGCCATCAGGCCGCGCGGCGCGCCGCGATGGGTGAGCAGCAGCGCGCACAGCGCCGGCGACAGCGACAGGGCGTTGATCGCCGAGATCACCATGGCGACCGAGATCGTGACCGCGAACTGCTGGTAGAGCTTGCCGGCGATGCCGGGCATGAAGGCCGTCGGCACGAACACCGACAGCAGCACCAGGGTAATGGCGATGATCGGTCCGGTGACCTCGGCCATGGCCTTCTCGGTGGCCTCGGCCGGGGTGAGGCCGGGCTCCTTCTCCAGGATGTGTTCGACCGCCTCGACCACGACGATGGCGTCGTCGACGACGATGCCGATGGCCAGCACCAGCGCCAGCAGCGACACGGTGTTGAGCGAGAAGCCCAGCACCTGCATCACCGCGAATGTGCCGACCAGCGCCACCGGCACGGCGATGATGGGGATCAGCGTCGCGCGCAGGCTGCCCAGGAACAGGAAGACCACGATGGCCACCAGGACGAAGGCCTCGATCAGGGTCTTCACCACGCTCTGGATCGTCGCCTCGACGAACACCGTGGTGTCGTACATCACGTCGAAGGCCACGTCGTCCGGCAGGCGGTCCTCGAGGTCCTTCAGCACCTTGCGCACGCCCTCGGCGGTGGCGAGCGCATTGGCGCCGGCCAGCTGGTAGATGTTGATGCCCGCCGCCGGCTTGCCGTTGTAGCGCGTGGTGACGTCGGCGTTGTTCGAGCCCAGCTCGACGCGGCCGATGTCGCGAATGCGCAGCAGCGCCCCGTCCGGCGTCGCGCGCACGCTGATGTTGCCGAACTCCTCGGCCGAGGTGAGCCGGCCCTTGGCCGTGATGTTGAGTTGGAAGTCGACGCCGTCGAGCAGCGGCGCCGCGCCGACGCGGCCGACCGCGGCCTGCATGTTCTTGGCCTCGATCGCCTTCACCACGTCCTGTGAGGTGATGCCGAGGCTCGACATGCGGTCGAGGTCGAGCCACACGCGCATGGAGTAGTCCAGCCCACCGAACAGGCCGGCCGAGCCCACGCCCGGCACGCGCTGCATGGCGTCGAGCACGTTGATGGTGGCGAAGTTCGACAGGAACAGCGCGTCGCGGCTACCCTTGGGCGAATAGACCGCGACCACCTGCAGCAGCGCCGAGGACTGCTTCTTCACCAGCACGCCGTTGCGCTGCACCTCGTCGGGCAGCTGCGGCATCGCGCGGTTGATACGGTTGTTGACGTTGACGGTGTGGTCCTGCGGGTTGGAGCCCACCTTGAAATAGACGCTGAGGCTGTAGCTGCCGTCGCTGCCCGACGTCGACTTCATCGAGATCATGTTCTCGACGCCGTTCACGTTGCGCTCGATGATCTGCGCCACGCTCTCCTCGACCACCTGTGCCGAGGCGCCGGAGAAACTGGTCGTGACCGTGACTTCCGGCGGCACGATGTTGGGGAACTGGGCGACCGGCAGGCTGCCCAGCGCCAGCGCGCCCGCGATCACCATGACCGCGGAGACGACGAAGGCGAGCCGCGGACGGCGGATGAAGACGGAGGCGATGCCCATGGGATCAGAGCTTCCGCTGGCCGGCGGCGGGCGGCGCCGCCTGGGCCTCGACCGCCATGCCGGCGCGCACGCGCTGCTGGCCCTGGACGATCACCCGGTCGCCCTCCTTGAGGCCGCTCTTCACCGCGATCATGCCGTCGCGCACGAAGTCGATGGTGATGCGGCGCAGCTCGACCGTGCCCTTGCTGTCCACGACGTACACGTAGGGGCCGGTCTGGTCGATGGCGAGCGCGGGCTGCGGCACCACCAGCGCCTTGGCCGGCGCGTTGCCCTCGACGATCACCCGCACCGTCTGTCCGTCGGTCAGCAGCTCGTCGGCATTGTCGAACACCGCGCGCGCCATCTGCCCATCGGTGTTGGGATCGACCGCGACGTCGATGAAGTCGACCTTGCCCTTCTCGGGGTAGAGCTTGCCGTCAGCCAGGCGCAGCCGCACGGGCAGCTGCTCGCCGGCGCGCAGGTCGCGGCGCACGTTCAGCAGCTCGGCCTGCGACACCGAGAACAGCACGCGGATCTGCCGCTCGTTCACGATCGTGGCCAGCGTGCCTGACTCCGGCCCGACGATGTTGCCGGGCGACACGGTGGCGCGGCCGATGAGGCCCGCGATCGGTGCCGTGATCCTGGTGTAGGAGAGCTGCAGCTCGGCATCCTCGAGCTGCGCCTCGGCGTCGTCGAGCGTCGCCTTGGCCTGCAGCTGCTCGGCCAGCCGCTGATCGTAGACGCCCTGCGAGGCGGTGTTCGAGCGCAGCAGCTCGGCCGTGCGCTTGAGCTGGGCCTCGGCGTTGATCAGCGCCGCGCGCGCGCCGTCGCGCTGCGCCCGCTTCTGGTCGACCGCGATCCGGTAGGGCGCGGGCTCGATGGTGAACAGGAGCTGGCCTTCCGCCACCTTGCTGCCGTCGGTGAATTCGCGCTTGCCCAGTGTCCCCTTGACCCGCGCGCGCAGCTCGACCTTGTCGAACACGGCGACCCGGCCGACATATTCCGACTGCGGCGCCAGCGGCCGCAGCTCGGCCGCCTGCACCAGCACGACCGGCGGAGCGTCCTCGGACGGCTTGGTCTGGGCGCCCGCCGGTAGAGCGGACGCGATCAACAGGGCGAGCATCGGCGCTAGCTGGTGCAGGCCACATCGGACGGCTGCGCAGATCTCGTTATCGGAGAGGCGCTCGAGAAGCATCAATGAATCGCTTTCTTGCAGGAGAACGGTGAGACATGTCGCTTGTGCCTTAAACTCAAAAAGACCGCGAAAGCACAAAGGGCACCTTGAACGGGGATGTCCCACTCTTTGTTGAAAATTGCTTAGCAGGCGTGCTCAGTTTCTGAGGCTATGCGACCTTGGCGTCCAGTTCAAAGTTTGGGGTGATGGCGTGCCTGGCCTGATGGACCAGTAGAGCAACTCGCAGGATTGGCAGTTACTTGTGTGCCTTGAGCCGGCGGACGCCCTTGGCCGCTTCCATCATGCCGGCGGCCGTCCAACGTAAAGCCATCCCGGCATTGCGCCATCGTTTAACGTTGCGGCAGACGCGGCGAATGGTGCCGTTCATATTCTCGATGATGTTGGTGCAGGCGAGCGACCGGCGCAGCTCGGCAGGAAGGCCGAGACGGGTGACGGTGAGGATCTCGTCGATGCCCTCCAGGATGCTCCCGGAGACGCCGGGGGCCTCGTACTCGAGGCGGCGGGCCAGATTGCGGATCAGCGCGAAGATCAAGATCGGGCTTCAGAACCTCGCCTACAACATCCGCCGACTGGTAATCCTGGAACGAGCTGCCGCTGCATCACGAAATGAGTCCGTCCGCTGCGCACCGACTTGAGCGTCAAGAGGCCCAAAAGCCGCTGCTGGCGCCGGCCAAGCCGCGCCGAAACCATGATACATCGGTTTCCATGGACAGCAGGTCGCTGACAGGCCAATTCTTCGAGGTGCCTTCATACAAAGGAAAAACTTAATGGGCGACGTCGTCTTTCGTAAAGGTGAGCGCGTGCTGTTGCGTCCCCTAGAGCGGGCAGACATCCCAACGCTTCGGCGCTGGATGAATGATCCGGAAACAACTCAGTACCGATTGATGCGGGCCTTCCCTC
>CAMARK010000177.1 GCA_945860205.1 Reyranella massiliensis 521
AGACTAACGGTCGGACTGCGGGCGACCGTTATGCCTAGGTGATGCGCATGAGAGCGAAATCACCATATTGGATAGCGCGATTGCTTCTGAAAAGGTTGGATCCAAATTGTGACAGGCCGTCGTAACCGATGCCCGCCAAGGCGCCGCTAGACCTTCGTAAGGTCATCCCGTAGCCCCTTGAACGAGGGGTGCCGCAGCCGCCCGTCGGCGCCCTTGTTTGGATAGGCGACCTCGACCTTCACGCGCGGAATCACCCACTTATCGACAAAACGCCTCATGGCGGGCGTGGGTGGACGTTCGCCGCCCGCGCCGCTAAAACCCGGGCCGAGCAACGGCGCCCCTCCGGTGGAAGAGCCGTCCTTCAGCTTGCCGATGATGCGCAGCGCCACGTCGCACACGGCGTCGATGGCGCCCACCATCTCCTGCTTGCCGACGACGACATCGTCCAAAAGGCATTCGAGCTGCGCCGTCACGCCCGGATCGACCAGGGCTGGATCAGCCTGTTTGAGGACGCCGAACAGTTTTAGCCCTGTCTCGGTGGGAACGATGTTCTTTCCCTGGGCGACCAGAAAATCCTGTCGCTTCAACCCGCCGATAATCTCGGCGCGGGTCGCCGGCGTGCCGATGCCCTTGGCTTCTTTCAGTCGGTCCCGCAGAACCTCGTCATCGACAAATCGCCATGCGTTCTGCATCGCCTCGATCAGCGTGCCCTCGTTGTAGCGGGGAGGGGGCTTGGTCTCCTTGGTCTCGACGACTGGATTATGCAGTCGAGCAGTCTCGCCGTCGCGCATCGCAGGAAGCAGAACCCCACCATCACCTTTCTCGTCGGCTGGCTGCCATTCCGGAAATGCCGCGCGCCATCCGATATCGATGGGCTGGCGACCGACCGCCTTGAAGGGGAAGCCTTTGACATCGAGCATCGCGGTCGTCTGCCGATAGCGAAAATCAGGCATGAGGGCGGCGAGATAGGCTCGAGCGATCACGTCGAATAGCTTCTTCTCGTCGATCGAAAGCCGTGGCCAGACCTCACGAAGGTTATCGACGGTGTTGACGTTCGGGATGACGGCGTGATGGCTGGCGCCCTCGAGTCCCTTGTCGTGGAATGACCCGTGCGCGCCCTTGCGGATCACGGGCAGTGTCGGCACCGGAATTTCTTTGAACGATTGCCCCACCTGAAGGCCGGCCACGATCTTGGGCACGTCCGCTATCAGGCTCTCCGGGAGGTAGCGGACCTCGGCGCGAGGATAGAGTCGAGATGTGGCGCGGTGGCTGTAGGCTGAACATATCCGTTGGCCGCCTCTTTCGTTTGGCGGTGCCTTAGCGGTTCAGCCATGACTCCGTTTCCACATCCCGCTCATCGAACCGGACAGGCAGATCTCCCGCATCCGGCTCTCGGACAAGACATCACGCTGTAACTTTCGCATGCAACGCCTTCTGCGGTTTCCGAACACTCTTCGGAGTTGATAGGTTGCCCAATCTCCGCGTCCTTCACCACGTAGTGCATCTGTCTTGAACTGGAGTCCCTTCCCTCCACCGGCATTACCCGGCTTCAGCGGTACTACGAACCCCTCCGCCACCCCAAGGCGCCCGGCCTGTCCCTCACGGGCGTCCGGTTGATCCTCGACGACCACGCTTTGGGGCTTCCCGTGTTTCGTGCGCTTTCCTTGTGTACATGCTGCCGCCACTACCCCGGTGCAGCGGCTGGGCGTAGTCTTCGCTCATCTCACCCAACAGTGTCAGCCTTCCCCGAAAGGGTTGTCGGGTCGGCCTGCACATTGTCCTTTTCGAGGCTTGCTCGGCGTTCACTCGCGTTGCGGCCTGCACACTCGCGCGGTCACCTGTTCGTGACCCGCTAACCTCCGCGCCTGCGCCGGCATCGTCAGCCACGTCGACCTGCGCCTGGGCGGCAAGGCGGGCGCCGTGTTCGATGCCCAGATCGCCGCCGGCAACGGCCGCTTCAAGGGCATCCGCCATCAGACCGGCTGGGACGCCGATCCCGGTATCCGCAACGTGCGCACCGATCCGACGCCGGAGCTGACGCGCGACAAGACTTTCCGCGCGGGCTTCGCTGAGCTGGCCAGGCGCGACCTCACCTTCGATGCCTGGCTCTATCATCCGCAGCTGGCCTCGGGCGCTTCGGCGGCCGAGAAGATTGCCCTGTTTTCGGGCACTGCCAAACGTGTGTATCGCCTGGGCTGATACACGTTTGACATTCCGGTCGGCGGCCTGCAATTTTGCTCCCAGACAAATTTGTTGCATCCAGAATCGGGGCGGCAACCGGCAGGTCGATCAACGGCTGTCGGATCAGGGAGCGAAGGACTAGACCAACAAAGTCGACTGTCTTTCGCCGTGGCGTGGATCTACGGGAGGAAAAACATGCGCTTGTTTGGCAAGTTGGGAGTAATCGCGGCTGCCGCTTCGGTGGCACTGGGCGCCGGCACGGCCGTGGCCCAGGACAAGAAAGTCCGGATGCAGATGCAGTCAAACTTTGCATCGTCGCTGTCGTTGCTGGGACCGAACGCGAATTACGCGGTCGAGCAGATCCGGAAGCTGTCGGCCGGCTCGATCGACATCAAGTTCCTGGAGCCCGGCGCCATCGTGCCGCCGAACCAGGCCTTCGATGCGGTGTCCTCCGGCGCGCTCGATGCCGCCTGGGCGACGCCCGGCTTCTGGACCGGCAAGGACATCGCCTTCGCGGTCTTCTCGACCGTCCCGTTCGGCCCCGGCATGGGCGAATACCTCGCCTGGATGAAGGAGGGCGGCGGTGAGAAAATGATGCAGGCGCTCTACGCCAAGCACAACATCCACTCCGTCATGTGCCATCTGATCCCGCCCGAGGCGTCGGGCTGGTTCCGCAAGGAGATCAAGACGCTCGAGGATCTGAAGGGGCTCAAGATGCGCTTCTTCGGTCTCGGCGCCAACGTCATGCAGAAGCTCGGCGTTTCGACGCAGCTGATCCAGGCCGGTGAAATCTTCCAGGCCCTGCAGCTCGGCACGATCGACGCCACCGAGTTCTCCATGCCGGTGATGGACTTGAGCCTCGGCTTCCACCAGGTGGCGAAGTTCTACTACTTCCCCGGCTGGCATCAGCAGGCCACGGTCGGCGACCTGATCGTCAACAAGGCGAAGTGGGACTCGCTGTCGCCGCACCAGAAGGCGGTCGTCGAGGCCGCCTGCGACCAGACCGTGCTCCGGGGCATCAGTCTCGGCGAATCGCTGCAGCCCAAGGCGCTGATCGAAATCGAGGGCAAGGGCGTCAAGCTCATGACCTGGGGGCCCGAGTTCATGGCCGCCTTCCAGAAGGCTTGGGACGAGGTCGCGGTCGAGCAGTCGGCCAAGAGCCCCGAGTTCAAGAAGGCGTGGGATTCGCTCAGCGCCTTCCGCAAGGAATATGCGATCTGGAAGGATCGCGGCTATCTGAAGTAGCGGTTGCGACCCAAGGGGCCGGCGGCAACGCCGGCCCTTTTTCGCAAGAGTCCAGGCACTGGGGGAAGGGCGAAGCGTATGGGTGGTTTACTGGCGGTCGCGGAAGTGATCGAGAGCGTGTTGCGCCGCATCGCCGGCTGGACGGGCTGGCTGATGATCGTCCTGATGGTCGTGATCTGCTTCGACGTGCTGAGCCGCAAGATGGGCTTCCAGCTTCCCGGCATGGGCTCGACCCGGCTGCAGGAACTCGAGTGGCACCTGCACACCGTACTGTTCTCGATGTGGCTCGGCTACTGCTACATCCTCAATGCCCATCCGCGCGTCGACACGGTCACCGCGCACCGTTCGCTGCGGACGCGGGCCTGGATCGAACTGGTTGGCTGCCTGCTCTTTGCCTTGCCCTATGCCGGCATCGTCGCCTGGTACGGCGTCGGCTTCGTCGCCACGTCGTTCGCGAACGGCGAGGGCTCGGAGGCGGTGATCGGCATCCCGCAGCGCTGGGTCATCAAGTTCCTGTTCGTTCTCGGTCTGTGGCTGCTCGTGGCCGCGATCGTGTCGACCTTGCTCCGCGTCATCGTGTTCCTGTTCGGCGGTCCGGTTGGGGAGCGCGCCCACATGAACATCGAGCGGGTTCCGGACCCCGTCTGACGTAAATCCCCTTCAGCAGCTACAACGCCTTCGCGGAGCCGCCCCGTGCTCAACTGGTTCGCCGAAAATCTCGCGCTCATCATGTTCGCGACGATGTTTTTCATCATCTTCTGCGGCTTTCCCGTGGCCTTCGTGCTGGGCGGCACGGGATTGATCTTCGCCCTGATCGGCTGGAGTCTCGGCGAATTCAATCTCGTCAAGCTGAACAGCATCCTGCTCCGCATGTGGGGCGGCGTGGCGGTAGATCCGGTGCTCGTGTCGTTGCCGATGTTCATTTTCATGGGCGCGCTGCTTGAACGAAGTGGCGTCGCCAAGGACATGCTCGATGCCACGCAGGTGATGTTGCGACGGACGCCGGGCGGCCTCGCGGTCGCGGTGATGATCATGGGCACCATCCTGGCGGCGCCGATCGGCGTGGTCGGCGCCTCGGTGATCCTGCTCTCGCTGATCTCCCTACCGCCCATGCTCCAGGCCGGCTACGACAAGCGATTGTCGGTGGGCGTCATCGCCTCGGCGGGGACGCTGGGTATTCTCATTCCACCGTCGATCATGCTCGTGGTCATGGGCGAGATGCTGAACACCTCGGTCGGCGCCCTGTTCGCGGCGGCGACGATTCCCGGTTTCCTGCTGTCGGGGCTTTACCTGATCTACATCTGGGGCATCGCCATCGCCAAGCCGGACTGGGCGCCCAAGCTGCCGAAAGAGTCGGGGCCGCAGAGCGTCGGCGAGTACTTCAAGGTCGTCCTGCACGGCCTCCTGCCGATGACCGTGCTGATGGTCGTCGTGCTCGGGTCGATCTTCGCGGGCTTCGCGACCGCCACCGAGAGCGCGGGCGTGGGCTGCGCCGGCGCCGTCCTGATCGCCTGGATGAACAACCGCCTCAACATGAAGATGCTGAAGGAGTCGCTGCGCGACGGCTGCCGCGCCAACGGCCTGGTCTTCATGGTGGTGCTGGGCGCCACCGGCTTTTCGCTGATCTTCCGCGAGCTGGGCGGCGACGAGCTGATGCTGAGCGTGCTGGCCGGCCTCGGCGTCGACACGCCGTGGGAGATGCTGATCTTTGTCATGATCCTGATCTTCCTGCTCGGGTTTCCCTTCGAGTGGATCGAGATCTGCCTGATCGTGCTGCCGGTGTTCGCGCCGATCCTGGCCAAGATGGATTTCGGGGCCCACATCGGCGACAAGGCCTGGTTCATGCCGTGGTTCGCCACCCTGGTGGCCGTCAACCTGCAGACCTCGTTCATGTCGCCGCCTTTCGG
>CAMARK010000178.1 GCA_945860205.1 Reyranella massiliensis 521
TCGCCCGGCACCGGCACGCTGCTGCACCTGACGACGGAGCGCCTGAAGGCCGCGGCTGGCGGCGTCCAGATCACGCATGTGCCCTACCGCGGCAGCGGGCCGGCGATGAACGACCTGCTGAGCGGCCAGATCGCCATGGTGACGACCACGCTGGGCAGCGCGCTGCCCTTCCACAATTCGGGCAAGGCGCGGCTGCTCGCGGTCGCCACGGCCCAGCGCACGGCGCTGGCGCCACAGGTGCCGACGGTGTCGGAGACGCTGGGTGGCATGCCCTTCGAGGCCGTGCTGTGGCATTGCCTCGCCGGACCGGCGGGGTTGCCGCCCGAGGTAGTGGCGCGCCTTGCGGCGGCGACGCGCGAGACGATGAACGATCCAACGCTGCTGAAGGCGCTTGCCGAACAGGGCATCGTGCCGGTCACGGACTCGACTCCCGCCTCGACGGTGGCTTTCGTCGGCGCCGAGGCGGCGCGGTGGGCACCGATCGTCAAGGCCGCCGACATCAAGATGGAGTAGGGGCGACACATGATCTTCGGTCTTTCGGCGCTGGTCGTGGCCGCGCTGTTCACCGGCGCCGCATTCTACATCAACGTCGCCGAGCAGCCGGCCAGGCTCGGGCTCGAAGACCGGGCGTTGCTGGCGCAGTGGACGCGGGCCTATCCGCGCGGCTTCGTCATGCAGGCCAGTCTCGCCGTTGCCGGATTTCTGCTCGGCGCCGCGGCATGGTGGATGACCGGCGAGGTGCTGTGGCTGGCCGGCGCCGTCGTGCTGGTGGCCAACTGGCCCTACACGATGCTGATCATGATGCCGGTGAACCGTGAGCTCGGGGCCATCGCGCCGGAGAACGCCGGGCTTGCGAGCCGCGCGCTGATCGTGCGCTGGGGCGGCCTGCATGCGCGACGCACGATGCTGGGCGTGCTCGCCACCGTGCTCTTCCTGTGGGCGGCGTTGAGCTAGTGCGGCGCGATCAGGTCGAGATCGACTGACAGTATATCGGCGATCCTGCGCAGTGTCCGCACAGAGCCTGACCGCCGCTTGGTCTCCAACTGGGAAATATACAGCGCCGACAAGCCTGCACGTCGTGCCAATTGAGCCTGGGTCAGCCGGCGATGTTCGCGGAACAGTTTGAGCCGGCTCTCACCACTCAGAGACCGTTCAAATATTTCGATCGGGTAGGCTTCACCGCCGCGCGCCTTGGCATGATCGTAAGCCTGGACATCGGCACGATCCTCGGCGCGCTCAAGACGGCGAACGAGACGACGCCATTCGCGGACGGGCACGCGTACATAGGCGGGCCGTCCGTCGCGGATAACGATGTCGTGCCGAACCGGATTCGAATGATCAGTCATCGATCGAACTCCGAGCTCCAAACTTTACGACCAATACCACTAGCTCATTGTCGAGAAGCTCATAGATAATGCGCCAATCACCAACGCGAAGCCTGAAGCCGGGCCGCCCTGTCAGCCGTTTGACATTGTTGTTGCGGGCATAAGGGTCGGCTGAAAGGTCTCTCAACTTGTGAAGCACCCGTCGCTGGATATTGGTCGGGGCACGATCCAGAGCCTTGGCCGCTTCGCGATCGACGACAATGCGCCACACGACCGTAACTATAGCAGATAGCTATATGCTCCGACAACCGTGAAGCCGCCATCGATAGGGAGATGGCGTGGATCGTTCAAGGGGGTGCTAGGCCGTCGGCAGCTTGCAATCCTTGAAGTCCTCGCACAGCCGGGTCTTCAGGATCTTGCCGGTGGCGGTGTGAGGGATCGACTCGACGAACTGCACGGCGTCGGGCAGCCACCATTTGGCGACCTTGGTGCCGAGGAAGTCGATCAACTTCTGCCTGGTCACGCCGGCTTCGGGCTTGCGATGCACGATCAGCAGTGGCCGATCCTGCAGGAGGCCGAACATCGGTGACATTCCAAGTGCCCAAAATGAGCCGTCTGATGGCGGGTCGTCTGGCGACGGCTGGACATTTGCCTTACGCTTCCCGTTATCCTTGGGGGGGGGAACGACAATGCGGTCAATACGGGGTGTTGGATTAGCAATCGGCGGCCTGTTTGCCGTCCTGGATCTGACGGCGGTAGCGGAAGTGGCGGAGGCCAAGACCAGCAGCGGCGGAACGGTGCTTGACGTCGTCACGAGCCGCCTGGAACTCACAATTTCGCATTTTCCGGCGCTCGCTGCCCATCTGGCGCGGCTGCCCGAGATGATCGGCGGCCGGACGGTCCTGCTGCTGGTTGGCATGCTGGTCGCCGGCCTGGCGGCGGAATACCTCGTGCGGTGGCTGCTCAAGGGCGTCCGGGTCAGGGGCTTCGGACGCCTCACCGCCGATTCGGCGCTGCACGGCTTCTGGCGCGCCGTTCTGTTCGATGCCCTGGCCGTGGCTGCCTTCTGGGTGGCCGGCCGGCTGGTGCTCGGCCAGCTTGTTGGGGGCCAGATCGGCGACAGCGCGAGTGTCGGCGCCAAGGTCGGCCAGATATTCCTGATGACCCTGATCTACTGGCGGGTGTTCAACCTGGTGTTTCTCGCCTGGCTGCGGCCCAACGCGGCGGCCGGCCGCATCGCCCCGGTCGACGA
Organism: Reyranella massiliensis 521; assembly: GCA_945860205.1. Taxonomy (GTDB): domain Bacteria; phylum Pseudomonadota; class Alphaproteobacteria; order Reyranellales; family Reyranellaceae; genus Reyranella; species Reyranella massiliensis_B. The sequence goes on from CAMARK010000178.1 coordinate 2,578, forward strand.
CGCCACCGCGCGCAGCCTGCTGGTCGGCCTCAACCTCATGATCCTGTTGCCGCTCAGCGCCGAAAAGCTGGAGGATTTCCTGCTGGCGACCGGCGCCACAGCCGAGGCCGTCAACGTCGCCGAATTCTTCTATATCGCGGTCACCGCCGTCGCGATGATGGCCGTCGTCTGGTACTGGCGCCGCGAGATGGCGGTCTGGCTGACGGCGATGGTTCCGCAGGACGGGTTCGCCCGGCTGCTCAAGCTCGATGTCGCCCGCAACTGGTGGATCGGCGGGCTGGTCTTCTACGGTCTCATGGGGGCCGCCGAACTCTACGGCGAACTGACCGGAAACGATGCCGCGCCGCGCGGCCTCGACGTGATCGAAGGCGCGCTGATCGCGCTCCTGCTGTTCGAGACCCTGATGTACCGGGTTACCCGGCATATCGTGTCTGAGCTGCCGATGGCTGGCGACGTCGTGGCCGACTGTGTGCGCCTGGCCGTCAGGCTCTTTGCCATCATCGTCATTGTCCAGGCCCTGATGGTGCAGGTCCTGGCGGCCTCGACCGCGGCGGATTGGGCAGTCCACGATCGCGGCGCCAAGATCGCCGCGCTGAGCGCGGTGGCGATCTACGCGCTGTGGCGCTTCCTGCGCTACCGCATGGACTCCTACATCGCCGCCAACCCGCTGCCGTCGGCCGATTCGACGGGCGAGACCGAGGACGATGGCCAGGTGTCGGCGTCGCGGCTGCGCACCATGATGCCGCTGCTGCGTGCCGTCTCCGGCGGCGTCATCGCCATCATCGGCACGCTGCTGGTGCTGTCGGAGCTCGGCGTCAACATCACGCCGCTGATCGCCGGCGCCTCGGTGCTGGGCCTGGCGGTGTCGTTCGGCAGCCAGTCGCTGGTGCGCGACGTCGTCTCCGGCGTGTTCTTCCTCGCCGAGGATGCGTTCCGCATCGGCGAATATCTCGACTGCAGCAAGGTCAAGGGCACGGTCGAGGGCTTCAGCGTCCGCTCGCTCCGGCTGCGCCACCAGAACGGCCAGCTCCACATCGTGCCGTTCGGCCAGGTCGGCCACATCACCAACTTCAGCCGCGACTGGACGGTGGTGAAGTTCACGCTGGCCTTCACGCAGGGAACGGACATCGAGCTGCTGCGCAAGACGGTGAAGAAGATGGGCCTCGACATGATGGCCGAGCCGGCGTTCAAGTCCGTCCTGATGCAGCCGCTCAAGATGCAGGGCGTCGTCGACATCAAGGACAGCAGCGTCATCATCCGCTTCAAGTACATGGCGCGACCGAACAATCCCGGCATCGTTCAGCGCGTCGCCGTCCGCCGCATGTACGATACGTTCCCGGGGCTCGGCATCCAGTTTGCCCAGGCATCGACGTTCCAGATGCCGATGGCGTACGCTCCACCGCAACCGACGCCGACGGCGCCTGCACCTGCGCCGGTCCCCGCGCCGGCCCCGGCCAAGGCCGCCGAATAGCGGATCCCGCAATATGAAGGAGGACTTATGGAAAAGCGTAAACTCGGCAAGTCGGGCATCGAATTCGCCCCCATCGCCTTCGGCGGCAATGTCTTCGGCTGGACCGCCGATGAGGCCACCTCGCACAGACTGCTCGACGCCTTCGTCGATGCGGGCTTCACCTTCGTCGACACCGCCGATGTCTATTCGCGCTGGGTGCCTGGCCATAAAGGCGGCGAGTCCGAGGCGATCATCGGCAGCTGGCTGAAGAAGGATCCGTCCAAGCGCCGCAAGGTCCAGATCGCCACCAAGTGCGGCATGGAGATGCCGTCCGAAGGCCAAGGCCTGTCACGCGCCCACATCGTGAAATCGGTCGATGCTTCCCTGAAGCGCCTCAACACCGACCGCATCGACCTCTTCCAGTCGCACAAGGACGACGCCGCGACGCCGCAGGAAGAGACGCTCTCGACCTATGGCGAGCTGGTGAAGGCCGGCAAGATCGGCGCCATCGGCGCGTCGAACTTCGACGCCAAGCGGCTGGCCGAGGCCTCGGCGATCTCCAAGGCCAAGGGCCTGCCGCGCTACGAGAGCCTGCAGCCGCATTATAACCTGATGGAGCGCGGCCTGTTCGAGGGCGAACTCGAGAACGAGTGCCTGAAGGAGGGGATCGGCGTGATCCCGTACTATTCGCTGGCCTCGGGATTCCTCTCGGGCAAGTACCGTTCCGAGGCCGATGTCGGCGACGCCAAGCGCAGCGCGGGCGTCAAGAAATACATCAACCCCAAGGGCATGGCGGTGCTGAAGGCGCTCGATGATGCAGCGAAGAAGACCGGCTCCAACCCGGCGCAGGTGGCGCTCGCCTGGCTGATGCAGCGGAAGTCGATCACCGCGCCGATCGTGAGCGCCACCAGCCTGAAGCAGCTCGACGACATCGTGAAGTCAGCGTCGATCAAGCTCGATCCGGAGTCACTTGCCGCCATCGACAAGGCGAGCGCGCCCTAGGTTCCGGGGCAAGGGCCTGATGCTCGTCTTTCGCCAGCTCTTCGACCCGACTTCGTCGACCTACACCTATCTTTTGGGGTGTAGTGCGACGAAGGAGGCGCTGCTGATCGACCCGGTGTTCGAGCAGGCGCGCCGCGATGCCGCGCTGGTGACCGAGCTGGGGCTAAGACTCGCCTGGACACTCGACACCCATGTCCATGCCGATCATGTGACCGGCGCCTGGCTGCTAAAACAGCGGCTGGGCAGCCGGATCGCGCTCTCCACCGGATCG
>CAMARK010000179.1 GCA_945860205.1 Reyranella massiliensis 521
CCGCGCAACACCTTCGACGTCTCGGCCGAGGAGCGCGAGGCGTTCCTGGAGAAGCTCTATGGCGAGCGCGGCTTCGGCATCTGGGTCGGCAACTTCAAGGACCTGCTGACCAACCGCGCCGCCAACGAGGAGGTCTCGCGCTTCGTCGCCAACAAGATCCGCCAGCGGGTGAAGGATCCGAAGGTGGCGGAGATGCTGATCCCGAAGAATCACGGTTTTGGCACGCGCCGGGTGCCGCTCGAGACCAAGTACTACGAGTGCTACAACCAGCCTAACGTCACGCTGGTCGACAGCAAGGCGACACCGTTCGAGCGCATCACGTCGACCGGGATCAGGACCAGCGATGCCGAGTACGAGTTTGACATCATCATTTACGCCACCGGCTTCGACGCGCTGCGCGGCGCCTTCGACCACATCGATTTTCGGGGCAAGGACGGCGTCACCCTGAAGGAGATGTGGAAGGACGGCGCGACCTCGCTGGTCGGCATGCTGCAGGACGGCTTCCCCAACATGTTTATGCTGCTAGGGCCGCACACGGCGCTTGGCAACATCCCGCGTTCGATCGAGTTCAACGTCGAATGGGTGACCGACCTGCTGCGCCACGCGCAGCGGACAGGAACGACCCGCCTCGAGGCAAAGCGGGACGCGCGCGACAAGTGGATGGAACACGTCATGGAGGTAGCCAAAGGGCTGCTCTCCATGGAGGTCGATTCCTGGATGACCGGCGTGAACATCAACGTGGCAGGCAAGCAGACCCGTATCGTCGCGCGCTACACCGGCAGCGCGCCGACCTACCGCGCCTGGGCGAACGACATTGCCGCGCGCGGCTACGAGGGCGTAACGCTCGGCTGAGGAACACCCAGAAGGCGGAGGAGAGGGTGACTGGACGGGCGCGCCGGCAGGCCCGATAAGGCTGTCCCATCTGCTCAATAAGCCACCTGTCCACGGAATCGCTTTGCCGATGAAGACCGCGACCGACGATATTCAGCTCTCGAATAGAGCGGTGCGCTCTTGCGGTCCAGTCTCCCTGCATGGGCTCTGAGCGCCCCCGTCTCCGAGCGACGCAATAGCGGATCGCTACGACGCCCGGCAGTGTCAGGGCGGTACAGTTTCGGTCGCCGTAAACGGTTCAGGCCGCTCGACGCTCGTAGCGATGGTGCAAGCCGGGGCGTTGCCGGCGCAGGACGGTCAACTGATGTTGCAGTGCGACGAGTTCGAGTGCCAGCGTGGCGCGGCTTCGAACCTGGAACGAGAGCAGCGAACCGAAGGCGGACAGAAGCGTGAGCATGCCGATGACGGTATGACTGCGGCGCCCGAAACTCTATGCTTTCTTGGCGTTTCGGAGTTTTGAGCAAGGACAGGCGACTTACCGTCGGAGTTTGTGCGTTAGCACGCCTTTCTGCAGGGCATTGCCGCTGCACTCTCGGCCCGTGGCGTGAAGACGCCGCGCGGCTCGGCTGTTTGGTATCCCGCCCAGGTCGCGCGGCTGGTGGCCGCATAACGGCGGGAGTGGCTTGACCGCCTGCGCCCGACTCGTAAAGATATGCGCCGAGGGTCCGGGGGGCAGAGACAGCCTCGCGGATAGCCACCGGCCGCCCTGTCCACCCCAATCCCATGCGGCCGGTGGCACCTCTTTTGGCGGGCGCGGCGAGTAGTAGCCGGTGCAGGTGTCGAGGTTGTTGGCGGCCTGATCGCCGTATGACAGGCTGCCGCCCGGAGGTTGCCATGCTGAACTTGGGGAAGATGCTGTTTGAGGATGGGGTCGCCGCACACGGCAAGGGCGACTATGCGACCGCGCTGCGACTGTGGCGTCCAATCGCCGAACAGGGCAACGCCGACGCCCAGTACAACCTCGGCGTCATGTACGAAAACGGCCAGGGCGTGCCGCAGGACTACGCGGCAGCGATGTCCTGGTACCGGAAGGCCGCCGAACAGGACGATGCCTACGCCCAGACCAACCTCGGCTTCATGTACGCCAACGGCCGGGGCGTGCCGCGGGACTACGCGGCGGCGATTTCCTGGTATCGCAAGGCCGCCGAGCAGGGCTATGCCGCAGCCCAGTTCAACCTCGGCGTCATGTACGACAAGGGCCAAGGCGTGCCGCAGGACTACGTGCAGGCGCACAAGTGGTGGAACCTCGCGGCCGCCAATGGTGATGCCGACGCCATCAAGAGCCGCGATATCGTCGCCAAGAAGATGACGCCCGCACAGATCGCAGAGGTGCAGAAGCTGGCGCGGGAGTGGAAGCCGAAGTAGCCGGTGCAGGTGGCGCGGTTGCTGGCGGCGTAGTCACGGCCATGACAGGCTGCCGCGCTGACGCTTCTGCGCCCTCCGGCTTCATCAGAAAGATCACCATCATGAGCATCGCCGAGATCGAACGCTTCGCCGCCGACCTGCAATCCAATGAAGCCCTGCGCGGCGAAGCCGAGAAGGCCCAGGCCGACAAGTCGCATGCCAACCCGATGGATCGGGCCGTCGCCTTTGGCGCGAGCAAGGGCTACGCCTTCACCGCCGACGAGGCGAAGGCGCATGCCACGGCGAAGGCCAAGGCCGCCGGCAAGGTACTCACTGACGCCGAACTCGACGGTGTTGCGGGGGGGATTACTGCTGACAACTGGCGCCCCGGCGACATCAGGGTCGTCGATCATCCTCCGGTAGCAGCTGACCGCTGACGCTTCTGCGCCCTCCTGCTTCATGCGGTTGCATGCGGCGGGAGGGCCGGGCTCTGCGGCTCTGCTTTGCTTCATGCGGTTGCATGCGTCAGTGACGCTTCTGCGCCCTCCTGCTTCATGCGGTTGCATGCGGCCGGTGGCACCCTTTTTGAGCGGCACCTGTCCTTGCTCAAAAATCGATGTGGCCCTGACATCGTTGTGCCGTTGAAGGTCACCTGATGTCGCGGGGCGACGAGTTCGAGTTCCAGGGTGAGGCGACTACGCACCCGAAACGAGAGCAGCGAACCGAGGGCGGACAGAAGCGTGAGCATGCCGATGACGGTATGACTGGAGCGTCAAAAACTCTATGCTTTCTCGGCTTTTTGGAGTTTTGAGCAAGGACAGCCGAGCTTACTGCTTGTCTATGCCCCAGAACACCACGACCGGCGAGTCGATCCAGCCGGTGACGTTCTTGCGCATGCCGGCGACGTTGAAGCTTTCCCCGAGATGGACGTGGGTCACGATCTTGGCCTGGTGTTTCTGGACCTCGAGCGCAATCGCCTTGCGTTCGTCGGCGCTGGCCGCAAGCGCAAAGCGCTCACGCAGCGTCTCCATCGCGGCGTCGCACGGCCAGCCGGCGCGGCTCTTCTCGCAGTTGGCCTGGAGGAAGGGCGTCATCAGCGGATCGAACAGGTCGGCCATCGACCAATAGGTCAGGAACACATTCCATCCGCCCTCCGCGGGCGGGCCCTTCTTGGTCAGCAGGCGCGTGACCAGGGACTGCCAGTCCATCGGCTGCAGGTCGACCTTGAAGCCGATGCGCTCCAGGATCGACTTCGCCACCGGCGCCAGGTTGGACAGGGCGGCGGTGTCGCTGGCCTGCAGCACCACGATCGGCGTGCCGTCATAGCCCGATTCCTTCAGCAGCGCGCGGGCGCGCTCAATGTTGCCCTCGATCAGGCCCTCGAAGCCAACGGTCGACTCCAAGGGAGAGCCGCACGGGAACATCGACTTGCAGAGGCGGTAATAGCGGGGGTCGCCGACGATGGCGTGCAGGAAGTCCTGCTGGTTCAGCCCGACCATCACCGCCTGGCGCGCTTTCTCGTTGTTGAACGGCGGTTGCAGCCAGTTCGGCCGGAAGACGTACTGGTTGCCCGTGCTCGCCCGCACGAGGGCGACGTTGCGGTCCTTCTCGACCAGCGGCAGCAGGTCGTAGGGCACCTGCTCCATGATGTCGATCTCGCCCGCCTTCAGCGCGTTGACCGCGGTCTGCGAGTCCGGGATCCACACCCATTCGACGCGGTCGACCTTGGCCACCTTGCCGCCGGCCAGCCCCGAGGCCGGCTCGGGGCGCGGCTTGTAACGGGGATTGCGGACATAGACGATCTTCTCGCCCGGCTTCCACTCGTCCTGCTTGAGGATGAACGGCCCCGAGCCGACGTACTCGTTGAGCTGCTTGAAAGGATCGGTTTCGGCGACGCGGCGCGGCATCATGAAGGGCGTCACGACGCTGGGCTTGGCGAGCGATTCGACCACCAGGCCGTAGGGCTGCTTCATGGTGATGGTGAAGGTCCGCGCGTCGGCCGCCTTAATGTCCTCGACGAGCGGCAGCATCTTCTGGCCCATCGGGTCGCGGGCGCCCCAGCGGCGGATCGAGGCGATGCAGTCGTCGGCCGTGACCGGCTTGCCGTCGTGCCATTCCAGCCCGTCGCGCAGGGTGAAGGTCCAGGTCTTGCGGTCGTCGCTCGCCGACCAGGTTTCGACCATCTGCGGCTTGGGCTGGAACTTTTCGTCGAGCGCGAACAGCGTGTCGTAGATGAGATAGCCGTGGTTGCGCACGATGTAGGCGCCGCTCCACACCGGATCGAGCACCTTGATGTCCGAATGCATGACGACGCGCAGCGTCTTCGGTGTCTGCGCCTGTCCGGAGATGGGCACCATGAAGACGGCGCAGGCCGCCGCGAACCAAGCAATCCAATGTCGCATCGACAGCCCCCACCGCTGGTTTTATTTCCCGGCAGATAATCCCCCGACCGTCCGGAACGTGTCAATGACTTTGCTCCACCAGACCATGACACCCTGTCCTTGCTCAAAATTCCATCCGGCCATCGGCTCGGTTTATCGTTAAAGGCCATGGTTGACGATGTGCGCTGATTGAAGAGGATTCCGCTCCCGTGCGACACGGTCTCTGCGCATGGGCTCTGAGCGCGCCGGCATCCGAGCCATGCAATAGCAGGCGGCGATACGCCCGGCACCGCGACGGCGGTGGGGTTCGGTCCGCGCAAACAGTTCAGGCCGCGCGACGCTCGTAGCGATGGTGCAGGCCAGGGTGTTGCCGGCGCAGGACGGTCACCTGATGTCGCAGGGCGACGAGTTCGAGCTCCAGCGATCCGCGACCGCAGAACAAGAGAAGGGAACCGAGGGCGGACAGAAGCGGGAGCATGC
>CAMARK010000180.1 GCA_945860205.1 Reyranella massiliensis 521
CAGCTCCATCGAGATCGAGGCGCCGTCGTCGAGCGTGCAGATCAGGTGCTTCGGATCCATGATCTGGACGTCGCCCGGCAGTTCGATCATGCCGGCGGTGACTTCGCCAGGGCCGACGGCGCGCAGGTAGAGACGCTGCGGGCGGTCGCCCTGCATCTTTACGGCCATCGCCTTGATGTTGAGGACGATGTCGACCACGTCTTCACGGGCGCCGGGAATCGACGAGAACTCGTGCAGCACGTTGTCGATCTTGATCGACGTGACGGCGGCACCCTGGAGCGACGACAGCAGCACCCGGCGCAGCGCATTGCCGAGCGTGAGGCCAAAGCCGCGCTCGAGCGGCTCGGCGACGATGGTCGCGGTGCGGCCGGGATCCACGCCGGTCTCGGTGACAAGCTTCTCCGGCTTGATCAGATCCTGCCAGTTCTTCTGAAGCACGGGGGCTACCTCTCTAGACCGGTGTTCTGCGGACCAACCCACTCATGCCGGGGGCCCGCGACTGTATCTTTCGGAACCGGCGACGAATGCCGCGGTTCGCTGGACGGTCCGTCTCCCGCGAGGGAGCCGGCTGCCCGGTATCCAAATCAGACTCGCCGACGGCTCATACGCGACGACGTTTCGGCGGGCGGCAGCCGTTGTGCGGGATCGGCGTCACGTCACGGATCGAGGTGACGGCGAGGCCGACGGCCTGCAGCGCGCGCAGCGCCGACTCGCGTCCCGAACCCGGACCGCGCACCTGGATCTCCAGGGTACGCATGCCGTGCTCCATGGCCTTGCGACCGGCACCCTCGGCCGCCATCTGGGCGGCGAACGGCGTCGACTTGCGCGATCCCTTGAAACCCTGCTGGCCCGACGACGACCAGGCGATGGTATTGCCCTGCGCGTCGGTGATGGTGACGATCGTGTTGTTGAACGAGGCGTTCACGTGCGCGACGCCCGCGATGATGTTCTTGCGTTCCTTGCGACGGGGACGCGCGGCGGCAGTGGTGCCACTCGCAGCGGCTGCAGGCTTGGCCATGATCCGATTTCCCTCGACTTACTTTGTCACTTTTTTCTTGCCGGCGATCGGCTTGGCCGGGCCCTTGCGGGTGCGCGCATTGGTATGCGTGCGCTGCCCGTGGACCGGCAGGCCGCGGCGATGCCGCAAGCCCCGGTAGCAGGCGAGGTCCATCAATCGCTTGATGTTCATCGCCACCTCACGACGCAGGTCGCCTTCGACCGTGTAGTCGCGGTCGATCGCTTCGCGGATGCGGATGACCTCATCGTCGCTCAGCGTGTTCACGCGGCGCGCAAGGTCGATCCCCACTTTTCCACAGATCTCCTTGGCTTTCGCCGCACCGATCCCGTGGATGTATTGCAGTCCGATTTCCACCCGCTTGGCGGTCGGAATGTTCACACCGGCTATACGAGCCAAAATCCCAACTCCTTCAAAGACTTACGGCGCGCAAGCGCGCGCCCGTCAGATGTTCCGCTGGCCCCGGAAAAGCGCGCGATTATAGGTACCTGCGCCCCCGAGTCAACGGAACTCACTCTTGTCAAGCCCCAGCCAAGACGGTGGAGATTTGACGGTAAACAGCGTCCATCGGGGCCATCCCGTCGACCTTCCGCAGCACCCCCCGGGTGCCGTAATAGGGCAACAGCGGCTCCGTTTGGGCCCGGTAGGCGGCCATGCGGGTCTTCACCGTCTCGGCATTATCGTCCTTGCGCCGGGTGAATTCCTTGTTGCCGCAGACGTCGCAGACGCCCTCGGCCTTGGGCCGCTTGAATTTGTCGTGATAGCCCGCACCGCACTTGGCACAGCTGAACCGGCCGACGATCCGCTCGGTCAGCGCCGCCTCGTCGACCTCCATCTCGACCACCCGGTCGAGCTTGGCGCCACTGGCCGTCAGCATGCGGTCGAGCGCCTCGGCCTGGGCCTTGGTCCGCGGGAAACCATCCAGGATGAAGCCCTTGGCGCAGTCCGGCTGGGCAATGCGGTCCTCGATCAGGCCCACCATCAGCTCATCCGGGACCAGCTCGCCGCGCTCCATGATACCCTTGGCCTTCTTGCCGAGCTCGCTGCCCGACGCGACGGCAGCGCGCAGCATGTCGCCGGTCGAGAGCTGAACTAGGCCCTGCTCCTGCTGGAGTCGCTGGGCCTGGGTGCCCTTGCCCGCGCCGGGTGGTCCGAGAAGGATGATGTTCATCGGGCCTTTCCGCGCAGCCGGGCCTTCTTGATGAGGCCCTCGTACTGGTGGGCAAGCAGGTGCGACTGCACCTGGGTCACGGTGTCGAGCGTGACCGAAACCACGATGAGCAGGCTGGTGCCGCCGAAGTAGAACGGCACGCCGCCGCGGGCGATCAGCAGTTCCGGCAGGATGCAGACCGCCGAGAGATAGAGGGCGCCGATCACCGTCAGACGGTTGAGGATGTATTCCAGGTATTCGGCCGTGTTCTTGCCCGGCCGGATGCCGGGCACGAAGCCGCCGTTCTTCTTGAGGTTCTCGGCGGTGTCGGCCGGATTGAAGACGACGGTGGTGTAGAAGAAGCAGAAGAAGACGATCAGGCCGACATAGGACAGCAGGTAGAGCGGCTGTCCGTGGCCGAGCCAGGTCGCGATCCACTGCACCCAGCCAGCCTCGCCGGTGTTGCCCTGGAACGAGGCGATGGTCGCCGGGAAGAGCAGCAGCGATGATGCGAAGATCGGCGGGATGACGCCCGAGGTGTTGATCTTGAGCGGCAGATGCGAGGCCTCGCCGCCGTACATGCGGTTGCCGACCTGGCGCTTGGGATACTGCACCACGATCCGTCGCTGCGCCGTTTCGACGAACACGACGACCGCCACCACCACCACCACGCCGACGATGAGGGCGATGATGAACAGCGCCGACAGGGCGCCGGTGCGGCCGAGTTCGAGGGTCTGGATCAGGGCGCCGGGAAGGGCCGCCACGATGCCGGCGAAGATGATCAGCGACACGCCGTTGCCGACGCCGCGGGCGGTAATCTGCTCGCCCAGCCACATCAGGAAGAGTGTCCCGCCGACCAGGGTGACGACGGTGACGAAACGGAAGAACACGCCGGGATCGATCACGACCGGCCCGGCCGTGGCGACCTGGCTTTCCAGGCCGGCGGAGATGGCATAGGCCTGAAAGGCCGCCAGGACCACTGTGCCGTAGCGCGTGTACTGGTTGATCTTCTTGCGGCCGGCTTCGCCTTCCTTCTTCAGCGCCTCGAGCGACGGCACGACCGTCGTCAGGATCTGCATGATGATGGAGGCCGAGATGTACGGCATGATCGAGAGCGCGAGCACCGACATGCGGCCGATCGAGCCGCCCGAGAACACGTCGAGGAGGCCGGCGATGCCGCCGGCGTTCTGGGCGAAGATCTCGGCCAGGGCGGCCGGATCGACACCGGGCACCGGAATGTAGGCGCCGAGACGGAAGACGACGAGCGCACCCACGGTGAACCACAGGCGCTTCTTCAGCTCGGCCGCCTTACCGATCGCGCCCCAGTTCAGGTTGGATGCAAGTTGCTCGGCGGCGGATGCCATGAAACCTCACGCGTGAACGACACAAGGGGGAGACGACGCCCCCATTGACGCCGTTTGGCTCAGACCGCCTCGGCGACGGGCTTGGGCGGCAGTTCGATCTTGCCGCCGGCCTTCTCGACCGCGGCGATCGCCGACGCCGAGGCGCCCGCGACCTTCACTTCGATCTTGGCCTTGAGCTCGCCTTTGCCAAGGAGGCGGACGCCATCTGACGCATTCTTGAACAGGCCGGCGGCCACCATCGCGGCGGCGTCGATCAGCTTGCCAGCGTCGAGCTTCTTGTCGTCGATCGCCTTCTGCAGCGTGCCGAGGTTCACGACCTGGAAGCTCTTCTGGTGCGGCGGACGGAAGCCGCGCTTGGGGATGCGACGATAGAGCGGCATCTGGCCGCCCTCGAAGCCCTTGATGGCGACGCCGGTCCGCGACTTCTGGCCCTTGACGCCACGACCAGCGGTCTTGCCCTTGCCGGAGCCGATGCCACGGCCGACACGCATGCGGCCCTTGCGGGAGCCGGGATTGTCGGCAATTTCGTTCAGTCTCATCGTTCAGTCCCCTGCGCTGCCGTTGCGTAACGCTTAGCGCTTTTCGTCTTCGATACGCACGAGATGGCGCACCTTGTTGATCATGCCGCGCACCTCGGGCGAGTCCACGAGTTCGCGCGTGCGGTGAAGCTTGTTCAGGCCCAGTCCGATCAGCGTGCCGCGCTGGTCTGCCGTGCGGCCGATGTGGCTGCCCGTCTGGGTGATCTTGATCTTCTTGCTGTCGGCCATGGTCGTATTCCTTACGCCGCCTCGACGACGGTCTCGTCGCGACGGCCGAGCAGGTCACCGACCTTCTTGCCGCGGCGGGTGGCGACCATGCGCGGCGAGTTGAGCTGCTCGAGCGCCTGGAACGTCGCCTTGATCATGTTGTGCGGGTTGGACGTGCCGACCGACTTGGCAACGATGTCCTTGAGACCGAGCGTCTCGAACACCGCGCGCATCGGGCCGCCGGCGATGATGCCGGTACCGGCCGGAGCCGAGCGCAGCGTCACCTTGCCAGCGCCGAACCGGCCCTTGACGTCGTGATGCAGCGTACGGCCGTCGCGCAGCGGCACGCGGATCAGAGCGCGCTTGGCGGCTTCCGTCGCCTTGCGGATGGCCTCAGGAACTTCTCGGGCCTTGCCGGCGCCGTGGCCGACGCGGCCGCGCTGATCGCCGACGACGACGATGGCGGCAAAGGCGAAGCGACGACCGCCCTTCACCACCTTCGCGACGCGATTGATGGTGACCAGCTTGTCGGTCAGTTCATTGTCCTCGTCGCGGTCACGGCCCCGATCGCGATCGCGCGGGGAACGGCCGGAACCGCCGGGTGAACGAGCCATGTGCTAACTCCCGATCAGAACGACAGGCCGCCCTCACGGGCGGCATTG
>CAMARK010000181.1 GCA_945860205.1 Reyranella massiliensis 521
TTGAAGGGGGGGGCAGCACGCCGGACGAGGCCGGTTGGTTGGCAGTGGCAGCTTTACGGTAGGGCTGCTTAGGACGCGGCTCCAGCACGCGCTGTGTTAAAACGCCTCAGGCGGCCTGAGAACTTGCCGGCTAAAAAAATGTCGCGGCACTGCATCGATCTCGGCGGAGAGCGCTGCCGAAAGCAACCTCGACACCTGCGCCGGCTACTTCTGCTTCCACTCTCTCGCCAGCTTTTGGGACTCCGCGAGCTGCGCGGGCGTCATTTTCGCGGCAACGATATCGCGGTTCTTGATGGCAGGGGCATGACCCTTGGCGGCCGCGAGGTTCCACCACATGTGCGCCGTCGCGTAGTCCTGCGGCACGCCCTGAGCTGCCCCCGGTTGTACCTGCGTTGCAGGTGTACGGACCAGACGAAACCACGCCGCGTGTGTCCCCGGTGTGTCCCCGCAAAAGACAAGGGCCCAGCCGTTGCCGGCTAGGCCCTTGATTTAGTTGGTGGAGCCAAACGGGATCGAACCGTTGACCTCTACAATGCCATCGTAGCGCTCTCCCAGCTGAGCTATGGCCCCGAATTCCTGGGTCGCGGCGCGAGGTATAATTCCTGCCCCCCCAACTAGCAACAGGGGACTGGCAATAGACCTAGCGGTCGCCTTCGCCCTTGTCGTCCTCTACTTCGACCTCGACTTCGATATCGTCGGTCTCGTCGGCGAGATCGTCCGCCTCGAGCGCGTCGTCACCCTCCACGTCGGGTATCTCGTCGCCGGACAGGGCCGCGTCGTCAGCCTTCTTCTTGGCCGCCGCCTTGACCAAAGCCGCCGCTGCCGCAGTTGCCGCCGCGGCAGTCGCTGCCGCCGCTGCTGCCGCACCGCGGCCACGACGCACCTTCACGAAGTCCTCGCGATCGTGATCCCGGCCGCACTTGGGGCATTTGATCGGACTCTTGTTCAGGTCGTAGAAGCGCGCTGCACAGCTCTGGCAGGTGCGCTTGGTACCCCAGGTCGCCTTGACCACGCTGAATCTCCCGGAATTCCGCTGAAATCGGCCGAATCGGCCGTGAGGGAGCGCGTATGTCACGCGTCTTTCACCCTGTCAAAACCAAATTCCGGCATGCTACGAGGGCGCCTCGCCGCATTTACGCCATCCCTCATGGAGAGTGCCCTGTCCGGGACAGCCACAACGGCCAAACTGATCGCTCGCCCCGTCGCCCGATTGCACGGCCGGGTCCGCGCGCCCGGCGACAAATCGGTGTCGCACCGCGCCCTGATGTTCGGTGCCCTGGCGCTGGGCGAAACCAACGTCAGCGGTCTCCTCGAGGGCGAGGACGTACTGGCGACCGCCGCCGCGCTCCGCGCGCTGGGCGCCGTCGTCGAGCATGTTGGCGTTGGCCTGTGGCGGATCCGCGGCTTCGGCGTCGGCGGCGGTCGCGAGCCGGACGACGTGCTCAACCTCGGCAACTCCGGCACCTCGGCGCGGCTGCTGTCGGGCATTCTCGCCAGCCATCCCTTCACCAGTTTCATGACCGGCGACGCCTCGCTCCGGTCGCGGCCGATGCAGCGCGTCATCGAGCCGCTGTCCCGCATGGGCGCGCGCTTCCAGGGCCGCGAAGGCGGTCGCATGCCGCTCGCCATCATCGGCACCGACGAGATGGTGCCGATCGAGTACCGCCTGCCCGTCGCCTCGGCGCAGGTGAAGAGCGCGATCCTGCTGGCCGGCCTCAACACCGCGGGCGAAACCACGGTGATCGAGCCGGAGGCCACGCGCGATCACACCGAACGCATGCTGCGCCATTTCGGCGCCGAGGTGCGGGTGAGTGCTGCCGAGGGCGGCGGCAAGCGCATCACAGTCGTCGGTTGGCCGGAATTGAAAGCCCGCGACATCGTGGTGCCGGGCGATCCTTCATCCGCGGCTTTCGCCGTGGTTGCTGCCGCGATCCGACCGGGCAGCGACGTCACGGTCGAGAATGTCGGCGTCAATCCGTTGCGGGCTGGTCTCTATCAAACGCTGCAGGAGATGGGTGCCGACATCGCCTTCGAGAATACGCGCGAGGTCGGCGGCGAGCCGGTGGCCGACCTCCATGTCAAAGGCGGCGAGCTGAAAGGCATCGAGGTGCCGGCCGATCGCGCGCCGACGATGATCGACGAATATCCCATCCTCGCCGTCGCTGCGTCCTGCGCCGTCGGCACCACGCGCATGCTGGGCCTCGCGGAACTGCGCGCCAAGGAAAGCGACCGGCTGGCCAGTGTGGCCGCGGGTCTCGCCGTGAACGGCGTGCGCCATGAAATGGGCACCGACACGCTCACCGTGCACGGCACCGGTTTGGCGCCGGACGGCGGCGGGCTGGTCAAGACGCACCTCGACCACCGCATCGCCATGTCGTTCCTGGTGCTGGGCCTGGCCGCGCGCGAGCCGGTCGCGGTCGACGACGGCTCGCCGATCGACACCAGCTTTCCCGGCTTCGCGGCCCTGATGAACGGCCTCGGCGCCAAGATCGAACCGGCATGAGCGGCGCGGCGTGAGCGGGGCGACATGAAAGGGCCGCTGGTCATTGCCATCGACGGGCCCTCGGCTGCGGGCAAGGGCACGCTCGCCCGCCGGCTCGCCGCCCATTTCCGGCTGCCCCATCTCGATACCGGCCTGCTCTACCGGGCGGTCGGGCTCCTGGCCGAGAAAAGCGGCCGGCCGGCCGGCGCGGTCGCGACCGACCTCAAACCCTCGGACTTGGCCCACCCCGAACTCCGTACCGACCGTGCCGGGCAGGCCGCGTCGAAGGCGGCGGCGCTCCCGGAGGTTCGCGACAACCTGTTGAATTTCCAGAGAAAATTCGCATCCCAAGGGTCGGGCGCGGTGCTCGATGGGCGCGACATCGGCACGGTCATTTGCCCCGAGGCGCCGGTGAAACTGTTCGTGACGGCGAGTGCAGACGCCCGGGCCGAGCGCCGGTACCAGGAGTTGCGCGAACGAGGGCTCGACACTATAAAACCGCGCGTTCTTGCCGAGATGGCGGAGCGGGACCGTCGCGACAGCGAACGGGCGGCTGCACCACTTAGGGCCGCACCCGATGCTTTCCTTCTCGATACCAGCGATATGGATGCCGACGCAGCGTTTGCTGCCGCATTGGCGTTCATCGAGCGCAAGGGCTTTCGATCCTCCGGGCCGTAAGTCGCCGCCGGCGGATCGAAGACAACAAGCGGCGATTGCGAACGGGCGTGTCGTCCGGGCGTCGGTGTTTCAAAGGCAGTGGATCCGCCGGACTTAACCGGTTGGCCGACGGGCGCAGTGCCGCCCGGGATCGATGAAGGAGAGTACTAGATGGCAAAGGGCAGCGCCCTTCGTAAGCCTGCGAACGACACGTCTAGCGACGAGTTCGCAGCACTCCTCGACGAATCGCTGGGCGGTTCGACGAGTTTTGAAGGCTCGGTCGTCAAGGGCCGCGTCATTCGCATTGCCAACGATTTCGTCACCATCGACGTCGGCCTCAAGTCCGAGGGCCGTGTTGCTCTGCGCGAGTTCGCCAACGGGACGGGCGCGCCGGAGATCAAGGAAGGCGACCTGATCGACATCTTCGTCGATCGCATGGAAAACAAGGAGGGCGAGGCTGTCCTGTCGCGCGACAAGGCGCGCCGCGAGGAAGCCTGGACCGTTCTCGAAAAGGCTTTCACCGACCAGGAACGTGTCATGGGCACGATCTTCGGCCGCGTTAAGGGTGGCTTCACCGTCGATCTGAGCGGCGCCGTGGCGTTCCTGCCGGGCAGCCAGGTCGACGTCCGTCCGGTCCGCGATGTCGGCCCGCTGATGGGCCAGGCCCAGCAGTTCCAGATCCTCAAGATGGATCGTCGCCGCGGCAACATCGTGGTATCGCGCCGCGCCGTCATGGAAGAGACCCGCGCCGAGGACCGCACGCGCCTGATGGGCGCGCTGTCGGAGGGCCAGGTGCTCGACGGTGTCGTGAAGAACATCACCGACTACGGCGCGTTCGTGGATCTGGGCGGCGTCGACGGCCTCCTGCATGTCACCGACATCGCCTGGAAGCGGATCAACCATCCGTCCGAGGCGCTGACGATCGGCCAGCAGGTCAAGGTGCAGGTCATCCGCTTCAACGCCGAGACGCAGCGTATCTCGCTCGGCATGAAGCAGCTGATGAGCGATCCCTGGGACGGTGCCGGCGCCAAGTACCCGGTGGGCTTCAAGCTCAAGGGCCGCGTCACCAACATCACCGACTACGGCGCGTTCGTCGAGCTGGAGCCGGGCGTCGAAGGCCTGGTCCATGTCAGCGAAATGAGCTGGACCAAGAAGAACGTGCATCCGGGCAAGATCGTCGCGACTTCGCAGGAAGTCGAAGTGATGGTGCTGGACGTCGACATGTCCAAGCGCCGCATCTCGCTCGGCCTCAAGCAGTGCATGGCCAACCCGTGGGAGAGCTTCGCCGAGAAGTATCCGGCGGGCACCGAGCTGGAAGGCGAGGTCCGCAACATCACCGAGTTCGGCCTGTTCGTCGGCCTGCCCGGCGACATCGACGGCATGGTCCATCTCAGCGACCTGAGCTGGGACAAGGCCGGGGACGAGGCGATCCGCGACTTCAAGAAGGGCGACCAGGTCAAGGTCAAGGTTCTCGACGTCGACATCGACAAGGAGCGCATCTCGCTCGGCATCAAGCAGCTTGCCAACGATCCGTTCGAGACCGTCGGCATGGTCGCCAAGAAAGGTGACGTGGTCACCGTCATCGTGGCCGGCATCCAGGACAACGGCATCGACGTCACGGTGCAGGACGGCATCCCGGGCTTCATCCGCAAGTCCGAGCTCAGCCGCGACCGCTCCGAGCAGCGTCCCGACCGCTACGCCATTGGTGACAAGCTCGACGCCAAGATCACCAACATCGACAAGGCCTCGCGCCGGGTCGTGCTGTCGGTCAAGGCGCGCGA
>CAMARK010000182.1 GCA_945860205.1 Reyranella massiliensis 521
CCTGGGCCACGAGATAGACCGCATCGATGCCATCGGCGGTGGGGCGCGCGCCGTAGCCGACACCTATTCCATCCGACATCAGGAATAGCGAGCCGTCGGCCTTGAGGCCGCGCAGGTACCAGATCACATAGGCCGCGTGTGCCGCCGGCGCCTGACCGCCGGTGGCAACATTGATCAAGCCGAGACAGGCCGCCACGTTGCGCATCAGGGTGACGCCGCGCAGGCCCAGCGGCGCCGGAAAGCGCGGCTGCAGGATGGAACCCGGGCGCAGAATGACCTCGTCGATCACGCGCACGGCGCCATCGTTCAGGAGATGCTCCGGGTCGCCACCCAGCAGATAGAGACCGAAAACGGTACTCGGCACCTGCGGCGCCATCAGAAAATTCACCGGGCCAGGCGTCTGGTCGTCGCTATCGCTGCAATCCAGGACGATCCTGTCGGCGTCGACCGTGAGCTTGTAGCGCATCCGGATCGGGCCATTGCCCTGGCCGTCGGAATCGATCATGTCGGTGAAACGATATTCACCCGGATTCACCAATGCGCGAAGCCGTTCGCGCATGGTCTTCTCGCTGCGCTCTATGAGCTGGCGCAAGGCGTCGACCATCCTGCCCTTGCCGAAGCGCTCGAAGAGTTCCCCCAGGCGCCTCTCGCCCAGCCGCACCGCGGCCACGGCGGCGCGCGTGTCGCCCTTGATCATCTCCGGAAAGCGGGAGTTGCGATAGAATATCCGCAGTGTCTCTTCGTTGAACACGCCGTCGCGCATCAGCAGCACTGGGGGCACCATGATGCCTTCCTGGAAAATATCGACGCAGTCAGGCGACAGGGATCCTGGCCGCAGGCCACCGACGTCGTTGAAATGCGCCCAGGAATGGGCGAATGCCACCAGCTCTCCCTCGGCGAAGACCGGCGCCACGAAGACCTGGTCCGGCGTGTGCGATACCGCGCCCTTGGACTGGTAGCAGTCATTGTACCAATAAAGATCGCCGGCCTGCATCGATGCCAGCGGATAGAATTCCGTAATCGGGGCGACGATGTCGCCGAACGCAGGCAGGTTGCTGCCCACCACCAACTTGCCCTTGCCGTCGAACAGGGCGGCGAAGAAGTCCTTCTTCTCGCGGATGAAAGGCGACATCGCCGTGCGCTCGATCAACGCTTCCATCTCGCCTTGCGCCGCGCGTAACGCACCACGCACGATCTCGAGCGTCACCGGATCGCAGGTCACCTCTGCGGCGACATGGCCGACATCATTCATTTCAGCCTCCCATTTGTTTCATGCCGCCAAATCGCGCCATCGCAGGCACCGCACCATGTGCCTATCGCCCACCGGCTCGGGATCGGGCACGCGGCGCGAGCATTCCGGCCCGACATGGCTGCAGCGCGGATGAAAAGCGCAGCCTGATGGAATTTCGCTTGGCCGCGGCGGCTCGCCGAGTACGGGAATCTCGCCGACCATGGCGCTTTCCAAGCGCGGCGACGCAGCGAGCAGCGCGCGTGTATACGGATGCCGTGGGTGCTCGAACAGATCGACGGTGGGGGCCGTCTCGACGATACGCCCCAGGTACATGATGGCGACCCGGTCGCAAAGACGGCGCACAACGGCAAGATCGTGGCTGATGAAGAGGTAGGTCAGCCCCAGTCTGCCGCGCAGGTCGCGCAGCAGGCGCAGCACGGTCGCCTGCACCGAAAGATCGAGCCCAGCCGTCGGCTCGTCGAGGATTACCACGCGCGGCTCCAGCACCAGGATGCGAGCCATGCCGATTCGGCGGAGCTGGCCGCCGGAAAGCTCGTGCGGATAGCGGCCCGCCACGGCCGGATCGAGGCCGACCTCGCTCAGCGCGCGGCGTATGCGGGCGGCGCGGTCCGAGGTCGAGCGGTTGCCCTGAATGATCAGGCCTTCCTCCAGCGAACGCCCGATCGACCACCAGGGATCCAGCGCCGCTCCCGGATCCTGGTGCACGTATTGGATGTCCCGTCGGACGCGTCTGGCCTCGGCAGAGCCCAGCCCACTGACGATTCTTCCGTCGAGTTCGATATGGCCCGAGGCCTCGCGTTGCACGCCGAGAAGCGTCCGCGCCAGAGTTGACTTGCCGCAGCCACTCTCACCGACCAGGCCGACGATTTCGCCAGCCGCAATCGACAGGTCGACGCCGTCGACGGCGCGGACGCCGACCTCCTTCCCGCGGAACAAGCCTTGCCGCCGCCCCAGCACCGTCACCAGTTCGCGCACGACCAGGAGGTCAGGCATCGCCGGCTCCCGGGAATGCCAGCTCGTGTCGTGGGCACGCGACCGCGTGCGCCCCCGCCAATTCAACGATCGGCGGCCTCGTCACGGCGCATGCCGTCACGGCGATCGGGCATCGCGGATGAAACCGGCATCCGCTCGGCGGTTCGATCAGCGACGGTACACTGCCCGGTATGCCAGCCAGATCGACAGCACGGTCGGGATGGCAGGCCAGAAGCAGCCGGGCATAGGGATGCGCGGGATTGTCGATCAGGCTGCGGGTCGGAGCCGCCTCGACGGTCTGGCCGGCGTAGATCACGCTCACCGAATCGCAAAGCTGCGCCACCACCCCGAAATCGTGGGTTACGAACAACATCGAAAGGTCGAACTCGGCGACCAAGTCCCGCAGGAGCTTCAGGACCTGCCGCTGAGTCGTGACATCCAGTGCGGTCGTCGGCTCGTCGGCGATCAACAACCGCGGCTGACACGACAGCGCCGCCGCAATCAGCAGTCGTTGCCGCTGGCCGCCTGAGAATTCGTGCGGGTAGCGCTCGAGGGCACGCTCCGGATCGGGAACCTGCACCGCGCGCAGCAACTGCACCAGCCGCTGCCGATGCTGGCCCTTCCATTGCGGCGGCGCATGCCAGCGCATGGTTTCCAGCATCTGCGTGCCGACGCGAAACACGGGATTGAGCGCCAGAAATGGATCCTGGGGAATGAAGCCGATGGCAGAGCCGCGGATCTCGCGTTGCATGGCCTCCTCGTCGAGGCGGGCAAGGTCTCGGCCGTCGAACACGATGGTGCCGGCATCGACCCGTGCCCGCGGCGGCAGGATGCCGAGGATGGCCTTCACCAGGGTCGACTTGCCGCAACCGGACTCGCCCACGACGCCGACGATGTGGCCCTTGGGAATGGCCAGATCCACGTGTTCGAGAATGCCGGCCACGCCGTCATCACCGGCAACCGATATCGCAAGTCCGGATACACGCAGCAAGGCTTCGCTCATCGCGACCGCCGTAATCTGGGATCCACCAGGTCGCGCAGCCCGTCGCCCAACAGGTTGAAGCCCAGCACGGCGACGAAGATGGCAAGACCCGGAAAGGTGGCGAACCACCAGGTCTCCGGCAGGAACTTGCGGCTTTCCGCGATCGCCAACCCCCAATCGGGGTCCGGCGGCGTGGCGCCGACACCGAGGAAACCCAGGACAGCGGCGGTCAGGATGGTGAATCCCATGCCGATCGTGGCGCGCACGATGATCGGCGACGCGGCATTGGGCAGGATATGCAGAAAAAGGATACGCGGCGTCGAGGCGCCGATGCCCTGCAGCGCCTCGACAAACAACGACCCTTTCAGCCGGCGTGTCTCGGCATAGACCGTACGGGTGAAGAACGGCCAATAGGTCAGGCTGAGCGCCAGCATTGCGGTCCACAGGCCGGGCTTCATCAGTTGCGCCAACGCCAATGCGAGGATGAGCTGCGGCACCGCCAACACCACGTCGGTGACGCGCATGATCGCTTCGCTGCGCCACCCTCCGAGATAGCCCGCCGCCAGGCCCAACGGCACGCCGACCAGCATCGCCGACAGCACCACGACAAGGGCGATCATGAAGGCGCTTCTGGTGCCGAGGATCACCCGGCTGAAAATGTCACGGCCGAGATTATCGGTTCCGAACCAGAATTCGGCAGAAGGAGGCTTGAAGCGCATCAGCAGGTCCGATTGGAAAGCAGCCTCAGGGCGTGGCGCGAGCTCGGTCGCAAACAGCGCCACGAAGAGCCCGAAGATCACGATTCCAAGGCCCAGAACCGCCGGCAGGTCGCGCAAGAACTTGCCGATGATGATCTTCACAGCTGTTCCGCCACTCGTGGATCGAGCAGGCCGTGTACCAGATCGACCAAGATGTTGACCGCAGCATAGATCACGCCGATCACCAGGGTGACCGCCAGCACCGCCTTGTAGTCAGCGGCAAGGATGGCCTGCACGGCATAGCTGCCGATCCCAGGCCAGTCGAATATGGCCTCGACAGCAACGGCGCTCGATATCAAGGCACCGAACAGAAGCCCAATTTGCGTCACCGCCGCAATGACCGAGTTGCGCAACACGTAGACCCAGATGATGCGTCGGCGCGGATATCCGATCGCCGTTTCATAGTGCACGAAATCACGCTGAAGGGTGTCGAGCACGCCGGCGCGCGCGAAGCGCGCGATGGTGGCCAGCGCCGGCAACGACAAGGTTAGCGCCGGCAGGGCGATGTGGCGCAGCGCACTGACGAATTGGTCCCAACGCCCGGCGATGACGCTGTCGATCAGGAAGAAGCCGGTCACGGTGGCTGGTGCACCGACATTGACGCCAATGCGCCCCCGCAGCGGCAACCATTCCAGTTCCATGGAGAAGAAGAGCTGCAGCATGATCGCAAACCAGAACGATGCCACCGCAAGGCCACCCACCGTGACCACCCGCACTGCATGATCGAGCAGCCCATTGTGCCGGACTGCCGCCATGGTGCCGAGTGGGATGCCGATCATCGTGGCGAACAGCAGTGCCGTGAAGGTGAGTTCGATGGTGGCCGGCAGGGTACGCCGGACATCGGCCGAAACCGGGCGATTCGAGAACACCGAGTTGCCGAGGTCTCCGGTGAGCACCTGGCCGACATAGATGAAGAACTGCGTATGCAGAGGCTGGTCGAAGCCGTATT
>CAMARK010000183.1 GCA_945860205.1 Reyranella massiliensis 521
CCCTTCCGTTCGACAACAGTTACGCCCGCCTGCCCGAGCGCTTCTACGCGCGCCTCGCGCCGACGCCCGTCGCAGCGCCAAGGTTGCTCAAACTCAACGTCGCGCTGGCCCGCCAGCTCGGGCTCGATCCCGACGTGCTGGCCTCGCCCGAGGGCGTGGAGATCCTGGCCGGCAACCGCGTGGCCTCAGGCTCGACGCCGATCGCACTCGCCTATGCCGGCCACCAGTTCGGCGGCTTCTCGCCGCAACTGGGCGACGGTCGTGCCCTCCTGCTGGGCGAGGTGGTCGACCGCGACGGCGTGCGCCGCGATATCCAGTTGAAGGGCTCCGGCCCGACGCCGTTCTCGCGTCGTGGCGATGGCCGGGCGGCCCTCGGTCCGGTGCTGCGCGAATACCTCGTCAGCGAGGCGATGTTCGTGCTGGGCATTCCCACCACGCGGTCGCTGGCCGCCGTCAGTACCGGCGAGCCGGTGTGGCGCGAGGCCGAGCTGCCGGGCGCGGTGCTCACGCGCGTGGCGTCGAGCCATATCCGCGTCGGCACGTTTCAGTTCTTCGCCGCCCGCGACGACGTCGAGGCGCTCCGCCTGCTGGCCGACCATGTGATCGACCGCCATTATTCCGAGGCCCGCGCCGAGGCCCAGCCCTATCGCGCGCTCTACGAGCGGGTGATCGACCGCCAGGCCAGGCTCATCGCGCAATGGCTGCTGGTCGGCTTCATCCACGGCGTCATGAACACCGACAATACCTCGATCGCGGGCGAAACCATCGACTACGGTCCCTGCGCCTTTATGAACGCCTACGATCCGGCCACCGTCTACAGCTCGATCGACACCCAGGGCCGCTACGCCTACGCCAACCAGCCGCGCATCGCGCCATGGAACCTGGCGCGCTTCGGCGAGACGCTGTTGCCGCTGCTGGCCGACGACAGCGAGGCGGCTCTCGCCATCGCCAACGAGGTGCTGGCGACCTTCCAGCCGCGCTATGCCGCCGCTTTGCTGAGCGGGCTCCGCCGCAAGCTCGGTCTCTTCACCGAGGACGACGGCGATGCGGCCCTGGCCGAGGATCTGCTGAAGGCGATGGCTGAGAACCAGGCCGACTTCACGCTCACCTTCCGTCGCCTCGGCGATGCGGCGGCCGATGCCGCCGCAGACACCGGTGTGCGCGACCAGTTCCTCGATCCCGCCGTCTTCGATGCCTGGGCGGTGCGCTGGCGCAAGCGCCTGGCAACCGAACCGCAGGACGGGGCCACCCGCCGGGCCGCGATGCATGCGACGAACCCGATCTATATTCCCCGCAACCACCGGGTCGAGGCGGTGCTCGCCGCCGCCATCGAGCGCGACGACTATGCGCCGTTCGAGGAGATGATGACGGTGCTGGCGCGCCCCTTCGAGGAGCGGCCTGAGTTCAAGGCCTATGCCGAGCCGCCGGTCGGCGACCAGAGCGGCTACAAGACCTTCTGCGGCACCTGATGCTGCGCGTCGCTTCGTTTGTCGTTGCGGCAAGTCTCGGCACGGCCGCGTCGGCGCAGCCCGTGCCAGCGACGCTGGCCTGCGGCGGCAGCGAGCCGTTCTGGAGTCTGGCGCTCGGGCCCGGCAAGGCCCGCCTCGACGCGCCCGAACCCGCCTTGCTGAAAGGCGGCAGCGACTTCGCCGGCAAGGCGACGCCCATCGCCAACCAGCGCCCGGGCACGATCGTATGGCGCGGCCGGGCCGCGGGCGGTGCGTCGGAACTGGTGGCGGTGATCACGCGCCAGGCCTGTCCCGCACCCAGCGGCGCGGACGATCCCTTCCGCGTCTTCCTTTCGCTGCCCGACGGCACCGCGCTCGCGGGCTGCTGCCGCTAGTAGCGGAAGGTGACGCCGACGGTGAAGAATTTGGCGTTCACCGTGTCGAAGAAGCTGCCGGCCAGGAGATCGAACTCGAGCGGCCCGTCGTTCGGCCGCCAGCGCACGCCCATCTGCGTGCCGGTGAATCCCGGCTGCCGGCCGAACACTTCCAGCATCAGGCTGATTTCCTCCCACCCGATCTTGGTTTCGATCTGAGCGCCGTAGAAGAGGCCGTTCTGAGGCTCGAGGACGCGGAAGAACTGCCAGCCGGCGTTGAGGTTGATCCGCGTCTTGTCGTCGAGCGGGATCGACACCGGCACGATCAGCGAGCCCAACACGAACTCGCCGGTCGCCAGATTGACGCCGCCAGTGAAGCCGAGGCCGAGCCCGACGCCGGTGTCCTGCGGGACCAGGTTGACCTTCAGCGCCGGACCGAGGAGCTGGTCCGAGCCGATCGTGTTGCCATACCAGTAATGCTGGAACTGCAGGCCGAACTCGAGCCGGGGCAGGGAGGACAGCGTGCAGGTCTTGGTGGCGTCGGCGTAGCCGCCGCCGCCGTCGAAGCCCGCCACCCAGGTCTCGAGCTGGCAGGTGCCGGGATCGACGACCTCGGAATCATCCACGATATGGGCGCCGCCCGCCGCCCACGCGACCGCTCCGGCGGCGAAGACCAGGACGGCGGCCAGAACGAAGGGATTCTTTATCATGGCATCTCGCGGCGCATCTCGTTCGTCACCGCGAGCCTGTAGCCGGTGCCTGTGTCAGCCGCGCGACAGGCGGGTCAAAACCATGCTGGCAGCGGGGGTTCGTAGCGTCAAGGCGAGGGCTTGCCGCTCCGGCCCGCGAGCACGATGGCCACGACGCCGGGCACGAAGCACGCGATCAGTTCGAGGTAGGTCCATCGGCTGAAGTCGATGCGCGGCCCATTGCGGAAGTCGGAGAGCCAGTCGACGCCGGCGATCACGAGGATCAGCGTCGTCAGGCCCACGATCCAGGCATAGCCCAGGAGTCGCAGCAGGCTCCTTCTCCTCTTGGTCATGCCGTCCCGCCGCGGCGGATATGCTCGATCTCGGTCTCGCTCGGCGTGTAGGCCGGCGCCTTGGGATCGAAGCAGGTCCAGCCCTCCTTGCGGTAGTCGCTGGCCCGCTGCACCGGATCGACCGGCCCGTGGTGGTCGAGGGTCGCCTGGATTCTGGCGACCTCATGATCGGCCACGCGCGCGCTCACCAAGGTGCAGCCGCGCCGCACGGCCTCCGAATAGACATCGGCGTTCTCCCGCGACAGGCCGGCGTCGATCAGCGCGCCCACTATGCCGCCGGCTGCTGCGCCGGCCGCCGCGCCGACCGCGATGCTGGCCAGCCAGCCCGCCGCCACCACCAGCCCGAGGCCGGGAATGGTCAGGATGCCGAGGCCGGCCAGCAGTCCGGCGCCGCCGCCCAGCGCCGTGCCGAGGCCGATGCCGGTGGCCGCGTCGGGGAACCTGTCGACCGCATCGACGTCGTCGTACTCGGCACTGACGCACTTGTTGGCGACCAGGCTGATGTCCTTCTCCGGCACGCCGGCTGCTTCCAGCGCGCTCACGGCCGCGCGGGCATCGGCATGGGTGTCGTAGATGCGGCTGACGGTCTTCATGATCGCATCCCTCTGTTGAGGACAAGGCTACTGCAAGACAGCAGCGCGCGCAGGATTGATTCGGTGATCACGCCCGCCAGCACCAGCACGAAGGCATTGGCCGGCACGACGTACATGTGGCTGGGCAGCGCCACCATGCCTTGCGCGATGAACAGGCCGAGGAAGGCGAGCGACACCGCCGAGGCGACCAGGCCCTGGCTGAAGCCGATGCGCCGCCACCAGCCGAACGCGGTCAGGACGAGGAAATGCAGCACCGCGACGGCGATCACGATACCGAGGGGCGGGCCGGGATAGATCGTCGGCCGCTCCAGCATCAGCCCCGCCTTGACGGCATAGATGCGCGCCACTTCGAGTGGATCCTGGGCGATATATCCGAAGTAAAGCTTCCACATCAGCCGGAAATACTCGGGCGAGAGGGGCACGATGTCCGGCACGATCTTGCGCGCGCTCTCGTAGCCGAAATCGTCGTCGTAGATGAGACCGAACTTGTTCTCGACGAAGCCCAGGCCGAGATTGAGCGTGTGCGAAAGCCCGTGGCGTTCCAGCCGTTCGGCCGCCGCCATGTCGAATGAGGCATCGCGCGCCGCGACCGCGAGGCGAGGTGCTGCGAACGCCATGAACGACAGCGACGCAACGACGAGCAGCCCGGCGATCTTCGCCAGCGAGCGCGGCGCCTTCACGCCCGACCAGCCCCTCACGCCCGACCAGAAAAGTGCGGCGAGCGAGATCAACAACCCCATGATGCCGATCGATTCGCGCACC
This sequence comes from Reyranella massiliensis 521, assembly GCA_945860205.1. Classification (GTDB taxonomy): domain Bacteria; phylum Pseudomonadota; class Alphaproteobacteria; order Reyranellales; family Reyranellaceae; genus Reyranella; species Reyranella massiliensis_B. Next base: position 4,220 of record CAMARK010000183.1, read on the forward strand.
AGCGCGACGCCGGCGAGGAACACGAGTCCGGCGCCGATCCAGGCGACGGAGGCCCGCCGCCCCAGCAGTCCCTCGGCCCGCGCCAGCAGCGCGAGCGGCAACACGGCGGCCAGGCTCACCACGCCGATGTAGCTCCAGTGCGGCGAGGTGCCCATCCAGAAGAGATACTCCGCCGGCCCCAGCACGAGGAGCGCCGCTGCCGCGCCCCAAACGCGGAGCGCCACCAGCAGGCCTGCGAGCGTGACCAGGCCCAGCGTGTTGAGGAGGGTGTTGAGCCGCGCCACGTCGGGGAGAGTGGCGCGCCGGCCGGTGGCTGCCGACCAGCCATTGAGCAGCAGCGCATGGCCGGGATCGTCGGCCAGCGCCCGCTCGGAGATCGGCACCAGCTTTCCGTCCTCGCACAGCGCCAGCCAGGTACCGCGGGCCAGCGTGCAGTCGGTGCTGTAGAGCCACACGTTGGTGGCGGCCCAGTCGCCCGGCATGATGTCGGCGAGGTAGCTATAGCGCTCGGCCTCGCTGAAAGTCTTGCCGAACAGGCCGGGCACCAGCAGAGCTGCGCAGACGATAAAGATCAGCCCCCTCGCTGCAGCCGCCATCCCAACTCCCCTTTGCCTGTTGTGTAGCACGTGGCGTCCTGAGCTACTGTCGATCATGCACAACAACTGCCCGATCCTGGCTGT
>CAMARK010000184.1 GCA_945860205.1 Reyranella massiliensis 521
CGCCTTCTCGGCCCTGGCCATCGCCCTCGGCCTCTGCCTGGCGTGGGGTTTACGGCGCCGGCTGGTCGAAAGCCGGCGCCTTGGCGATATCGTCTCCGAGGCCGGCACGCGCGTGAACCGCGAGATCACCGAGTTCCTCCAAGCGCTCATCCGCCGCCGCCTGAAGCCGGGCGGCGTCGTCTACATGGGCTACAACGCGCTCCCCGGCTGGGCGGCGTTTTCGCCGCTGCGCCACCTGCTCGTCGAACATGCGAACCGGGCTGGCAGCGAGGGCGTGCCGATTGCCGGGCGCATCGATGAGGCGATCCGTTTCCTGGACCGGCTGCTGGCGGCCAATCCCGGCTTTGCCCGCGACAATCCCGGGATCGTCGAGAGTTTCAAGGCCATGCGGGAGGACGATCGTCATTACCTGGCGCACGAATTCTTCAACCGCGACTGGCAGCCGATGCACTTCGCGACCATCGCCCGCTGGCTGGCGCCGGACGTGGGCTACGCCTGCTCGGCCGACTATGCCGATCACATCGATGCGATGGGCTTGTCCGCCGCACAGCGCAGCCTGCTCGCGGACGTCGCCGACGTCGGCTTGCGCGAGACAGTCAAGGACCTGATCGTCAACCCGCGCTTCCGCCGCGACTATTGGGTCAAGGGCACCGAACGGCTCTCCACCAACGACCGGACCGAAGCGCTCCGCCGCGAGCAGGTGATCGCGGTAGTGCGTCCACTGGAATTGCCGCTCAAGCTGCGCGCCGCCCTGGCGCTGAGCCAGAGCGGCCCGGGCGAGGCCGTGTATGGCGCGGTGCTCGAGGTGCTGGGCGACGGCAAGGTCTGGTCGCTCGGCCGGATCGAGCAGGCGCTGCAGCCCAAGGGTATTTCGCTCGGCCAGATCGCCGAGGCCGCAATCCTGATCGCCAGTTGCGACCTGATCCAGGCGGCGCAGGACGAGCAGGTCACCGCCCAGGCGCGGCCGCGGACCGACAGGCTCAACGCCCATCTGATCGCCAGCGCCCGCACCGCGGGTGATGTTCACGCCCTCGCCAGCCCCGTCACCGGCGGGGGCATTCCCGTCGGCCGGGCGCAGCAGCTTTTCCTGGCCGAGCTCCGCGCTGGCAAGAAGCGGCCGGACCGGTGGGCAAGAGAGGTCGCAAAAATCCTCCCGGCCGAGCCCCTTGCCAGCCTGATCGATCAGGCCCGCGCCTTCGCCGACGGGGAGCTGCCGACGCTGCGGGCGCTACAGGTCGTCTGAGGGCCCGATTTTTGCACTGAATCAACGACTTGCGGCGTAATGCCCGACCCCGTCTCGTCCGCGGCGGAATCGTCATTGCCGTCGTGTAGACAGCAGGTCAGAAGTCATCGCCGCGGCGCTCCAGCCGCGAGGGAGACGCACTATGAGTTCCAAGCCTGTAATGCGTCCCGACTTCGAGCGCATCGCGCTCCTCCTTCAGGGCGGTGGCGCGCTGGGCTCCTACCAGGCGGGCGCCTACCAGGCGCTGGCCGAGGCCAACCTTCACCCCGACTGGGTGGCCGGCATCTCGATCGGCGCCATCAACTCGGCGCTGATCGCCGGCAATGCGCCGGAGAAGCGCGTCGAGAAGCTGCGCGCCTTCTGGGAGACCATCACCACGCCACCGATGGGCATCCCCTTTCTCTCGGGTCTCGAGATCAAGAACGACATGCAGCGCCAGATGGTGAACCAGTGGCGCGCCATGGGCACCATGCTGTTCGGGGCGCCGAGCTTCTTCAAGCCGCGCGTGCCGCCGCCGATCTTCACACCGGCGGGCAATCCCGGGAGCCTCAGCTTCTACGATATCGGGCCGCTAAAAGCCCTGCTCGAGAGCCTGGTCGACTTCGACCGGATCAATGCCCGCGAAACCCGCTTCAGCGTCGGCGCCACCAACGTCAAGACCGGCAACCTCACCTACTTCGACAACACCACGCACAAGGTCGGCGCCGCGCACGTCATGGCCAGCGGCTCGCTGCCGCCGGGCTTTCCCGCCACCGAGGTCGATGGCGAGTTCTACTGGGATGGCGGCATCGTCTCCAATACGCCGCTGCAATGGGTGCTCGACGCAAGGCCGCGCAACGACACGCTCGCCTTCCAGATCGACCTGTGGAGCGCCAGCGGCGAGCTGCCGCGCGACATGATCGAAGTCGATGTGCGCCAGAAGGACATCCGCTATTCGAGCCGCACCCGCGCCGGCACCGACCAGTTCCGCAAGATGCAGGCGGTGCGGCGCGCTGCCGCCATGCTGCTCACCAACATGCGGCCCGAGCTTCGTCAGTCGCCGGAGGCCGAGCTGCTGGCGCAGGAGGCCGACACCAAGGTCTACAACATCATCCACCTGATCTATCACGCCAGGAAATACGAAGGCGCGTCGAAGGACTACGAGTTCTCGCGCCGCACGATGGAAGAACACTGGAAGACCGGCTACGACGACATGATCCGCACGCTGCACCACCCCGAGGTGCTGCAGCGCCCGCAAAGCGCCGATGGCGTGTTCACCTTCGATCTTGCCAAACAGGGCCGTGAGGAAATCAAACGATGAAAATAGCCGATGTCCGCAAGAACGCCTTCGCGATGCCGCTCAACAATCCGGCTTATCCGCGCGGGCCCTACAAATTCTACAATCGCGAATTCGTCATCATCACCTACCGCACCGACCCCGAGCTGCTGCGCGCCATCGTGCCGGAGCCGCTCGAGCCGGTGGGCGACACGGTGAACTACGAGTTCATCCGCATGCCCGATTCGACCGGCTTCGGCGACTATACCGAGACCGGCCAGGTGATCCCGGTCCGCTTCAAGGACAAGGACGGCCAGGTGCAGGAAGGCGGCTACGTGCACGCCATGTACCTCGACGACAATTCGCCGATCGCCGGCGGCCGCGAGATCTGGGGTTTCCCCAAGAAGCTCGCGACACCGAAGATCAGCCACGAGAGCGAGACGCTGCTCTGCACGCTGCACTACGGCTCGGTGCTCTGCGTCAACGCCACCATGGGCTACAAGCACCGCGAGATCGACCAGGCGCCGCTGCTCAAGAGCCTGGCCAAGCCCGCCTTCATGATCAAGATCATCCCGCACGTCGATTGCAAGCCGCGCATCTGCGAGCTGGTGCGCTACTACTGCGAGGACGTGACCGTGAAGGGCGCCTGGACCGGCCCCGCCGCGCTCCAGCTCTTCGACCATGCCCAGTGCGACGTCGCCCGCCTGCCGGTGCGCGAAGTCGTGTCGGCCAGCCATTTCGTCACCGACCTGACGCTGGGTCTGGGTGAAGTCGTGTTCGATTATCTCGCCAAATAACAGGAGCCGTTCATGTCACGTTTCACAGGAAGAGTTGCCATCGTCACCGGCGCCGCGAGCGGCATCGGCAAGGAAATCGCGCTGCGCCTCGCGGCCGAAGGCGGCATCCCGGTGATCGCCGACCTCAACCTCGATGCCGCCAACAAGACGGCGGCTGAAATCAAAGCACTCGGTACGAGCAAGGGGGGGAGCGGCGACGCCTTCGCCGTCGCCATGAACGTGACCGACGAGGCCCAGGTCGAGAAGGGCGTCGCCGACACCATCGCCAAGTACGGTAAGATCGACATCCTGGTGAGCAACGCCGGCATCCAGATTGTGAAGCCGATCGTGGATTTCCCCTTCGCCGACTGGAAGAAGCTGCTGTCGATCCATCTCGACGGCGCCTTCCTCACCACCAAGGCCTGCCTGAAGCACATGTACAAGGCCAAGTACGGCCGCGTGATCTACATGGGCTCGGTCCATTCCAAGGAAGCTTCCAAGCTGAAGGCGCCCTACGTCACCGCCAAGCACGGGCTGATCGGCCTCAGCAAGGTGCTGGCCAAGGAAGGCGCGGAGTTCAACGTCTCGTCGAACGTCGTGTGCCCGGGCTTCGTGCGCACGCCGCTCGTGGAAAAGCAGATCCCCGAGCAGGCCGCGGAACTGAAGATCTCCGAAGCGGACGTGATCAAGAACGTCATGCTCAAGGACACGATCGACGGCCAGTTCACCACCACCGACGACGTGGCCGATGCGGTGCTGTTCTATGCCGCCGCCAGGAACACCGTGCACAGCGGCCAGTCGGCCGTGGTCAGCCACGGCTGGTTCATGCAGTAGCGATCGCGGAACGGGCGGAATGAACGGCTTTTCGCGTTCAATCCGCCCGCATCGCGTTTTTTCGAAAGTAGCCCCTGAAAAAGCGCAGGTAAACCGGGCCTTTCGGGCACGCCAAAAAGGACACCAGATGTTCGGTGTTGTCCGCGCGTGTTCGGATTGTTCGTGGTGTTCGCCTTCGGTGGACCATCGGCAGCCGATTTTCCGGACACGAGTTGTCCGGAATGTGTCTGTCCGGAAAATCGCAAGTCGCAGGCCCGCTTGAACCGAACGATTCTTTTCAATGCAGGCCCGATTGCCGGTGTCTGAAAATTCGTCAGCGTGCTCGGTGCCGTCGCGGGCGCGGTTGGCGGCGACCGTGACCGAGCGGGTGCGGCCGAGATGATGGAAGAAGGCGTTGACCCTGGCCTTGGGCAGGGGCGCGCAGCCGAGACCGCCGGCTTTCCGGCTTGGGCATCTGGACCTCGATTGGACAGGAAAAAGCCCGCCGTGCTCCTGCGATCAGGGGGCCGGGCGGGCTTGGAAGCAGCGGACAAGCGGTCCGCCATGATAGGTTTTTTCTTAGCAAAAACCTACTGAACTTGTCAAATTATGTTGAAACTTTCACAAGTGCTGGCAGTGCTTGCACTTCTGGCTTTCCAGCGCTGCCCTCCGAA
>CAMARK010000185.1 GCA_945860205.1 Reyranella massiliensis 521
ACCAACGTGGGTGGTGAGGGCCAGATCGCCGTCGGCGGCATCGCGGCCACGGCCATGGCGCTCTGGTCGCCCGTTGCCGATCTGCCGCTCGGTCTTGCCGTTCTCCTGCCGCTGCTGGCCGGCATCCTGCCCTTCCAGCGCGGCAAGTAGTAAGACGATTCCATGCCCGTGATCACCGCCCAGCCCTACGAGTACAGTTTCCCGACCGGCAAGATCGCGCTGGTCGTGATCGACATGCAGCGCGACTTCGTCGAGGAGGGCGGTTTCGGCTCCGTGCTCGGCAACGATGTCCGCCCGCTCGCCGCCATCGTGCCGACAGTGCGCCGTCTGCTCGATGGTTTTCGGGCGGCCAAGCTTCCCATCATCCATACGCGTGAGGGCCATCGGCCCGACCTCACGGATTGTCCGCCGAGCAAGCGCGCGCGCGGCAAAGGCGCTCTCGGCATCGGGGACAAGGGCCCGATGGGTCGCATTTTGATCGACGGTGAACCGGGCAACGATCTCGTGCCCGCGCTTGTGGCGCTCCCGGGCGAGACGGTGATCGTGAAGCCGGGCAAGGGCGCCTTCTATGCGACGCGGCTCGGCCATTTGTTGGAGACGCAGGGCATCAGCCATCTCGTGTTCGCCGGCGTCACCACCGAGGTCTGCGTTCAAACCACGATGCGCGAGGCCAACGACCGCGGCTACGAATGCCTTTTGGCCGAGGATGCCACTGAAAGCTACTTCCCTGAATTCAAGGCGGCCACGCTCGCCATGATCCGCGCCCAGGGCGGCATCGTCGGCTGGACGGCGCCGACGGACACGATCGTCAAAGCCTTGCGGTGACCGTCACCGACTTCGGCGCCTTTGTTCCCGGGCCGCGGACACGGCTCGAGCCCACGGGCTCCGGGCCGCTCGACGGGCTCACCTTCGTCGCAAAGGATTTGATCGATATCGCGGGCTCGGTGACGGGCGGCGGCAACCCCGACTGGCATGGGCAGCAGACGCCAGCCGCGACGTCGGCCGTGGTCGTGCAACGCCTGCTGCAGGCAGGCGCCGCGATGGTCGGCAAGACCGTCACCGACGAACTGGCTTTCAGCCTCGAAGGCGAGAACGAGCATTACGGCACGCCCATCAACCCGCGCTGTCCCGAGCGCCTGCCCGGCGGCTCGTCGAGCGGCTCGGCGGTGGCCGTTGCGGCCGGTCTGGCCGATCTCGGACTCGGCACCGACACCGGCGGCTCGGTGCGGGTGCCGGCAAGCTTCTGTGGCCTCTATGGCTTCCGGCCGACGCACGGCCGCGTGTCGTTGGAGGGCGTGATCCCCTTCGCGCCGACTTTCGATACGGTGGGACTCTTTGCCCGCACGCCGGCGCATCTTTTGGCCGGCGGGGTCGCGCTCTTGCATGTGCCTCCCGCGGAAAAGCGCGCGATGCGGCTGTTGCTTGCCGCCGATGCCTTTGCGCTTGTCGAGGCGGAGGCGGTCGGCCCTTTGCACGATGCGGCAGCAACGCTCGGCAGTGCGGAGGAGATCGACGTCTATGCCGGCCGCTCGGCCAAATACCTCGAAGCCTATGCGACTTTGCAGGGCTTCGACGTCTTGGGGGCGCTGGGTACCTTCCTCGAGTCAGAGCCGCGCTTCGGCGCCACCATCGCGCCGCGCTTCGCCGGTGTACGTGCGCTCGATCCCGCCGTCGAGCCTCGGTGGCGGGCCTGGCGCAAGGCGATGGCGGCGCGGATGCGCGCGCTGCTGCCGCCGGGTGCGCTAATGCTACTGCCGACGACTCCCGGCATCGCGCCGCTGCGCTTCCTGCGTGATGCCCATGCCGAGCGGTTCTATCAGGCGGCACTCACGCTCTGCTCAGTGGCAGGTCTCGGCGGGCTTCCCGTGGTCACCCTGCCGATCGCCATGTTCGGCGGCTGTCCGCTCGGTCTTTCGGTGATTGCCGGGCCGGGTGAGGACGAGGCGCTGTTGGCTTTCGCCTGTTCCTAGAGCGGGCCGGGTGCTTGCACTGCCAGCACTTGATCACGCGGATGTGAGCGGACAAAAGTTGCAGGTTCAGCAGGAATATGCTATGTCTTCTGGCAGACTGACGGTTGGACCGCGCCAGTTCTCCTACATGAGCATGACCCGCCCGCGCACGCCGCGGGTACGACGCCTGGAGCGTGAGGGTGGAGCTTGCCACGGATGGTACGTCACGCCAGGCCGTCTGAGTCCGGTTTTGAGCCCGTCCCCTACCGAAGTCCGAACAAGGTCGGAACGGACGCATGGCGCGCCTGTCACAGGCGTACCGGGCTTGTGACACAAGAAGAAGAAACGACGTCTGAAAAAGCCTGTGAATCCAGGCTCGGCCCGGAGTCCGGGCAAGTGTGTGTCACAGAAAATGTCACAACTTGGTGTGACACGAGCGGTTGTGACACGCGATCAGGACAACGGCTCCTCGGCGTGCGGGGAGCTGACCTTGGAGGATCCCGCTCTAGCCGCGCGGCCACGCCGGCGGGCGCTTGGCGAGGAACGCCTCGACGCCTTCGGCGAAGTCCGGCGTGCCGGCGAGCGCGACCACGGCTTCGAGCTCGAACGCCATGCCCTCCTCGAAGGCGAGGCCGCCGCCCAGGGTCACCGTGCGGCGGATGGCGGCCAGCGCTGCCGGCGATTTTTCCGCCAGCTCTTCGGCATAGACCTGCACCCGCGCGCGCAAATCGTCCGGTGCCACCAGCTCGTCGACCAGGCCCCAGCTGCGCGCTTCCTCGGCCGCCACCATGCGGCCCTCGTAGAGATAGCGGATGGCGCGCGACCGGCCGATCAGATGGGCCAGCGCCTGGGTGGTGGCGATCGGCGGGATGAAGCCGATGCGGATCTCGGGCTGGCCCAGCCTGGCGTTGGCGGCGGCGAAGCGCAGGTCGCAATGCAAGGTCATCTCGAGCCCGCCGCCGACCGCGGTGCCGTTGATCGCCGCCAGCAGCGGCTTGGGCGAACCGCGCAGCAGCCGCACGATCTGATGGCAGCGCGTCGCCCAGTCGCGCATGCCGTCCGGGTTCATGCCCTTGAAGACATTGAGATCGGCGCCGGCGCTCAAATAGCCTTCGACGGCGCTCGCCAGCACCAGCACCCGTACGTCGGAATCGGCGAGAGAGGCGGCGATGCCATGATGTACCTCCTCGACCATCTCGCGCGTGAAGGCGTTGACCGGCGGCCGGTTGAATTCGAGCCAGCCGACATGGCGGACGGTCGTGAGGCGGATGAGGGAAGGGGGCTGCGACATTCCCTCATTATCCATGGCAAACGACGCGCCGTCAGCCGCGGGCGCGTGTCCTCCCCGGCTTGCGGGCAGATGCCGATTTTACCGCAACGCGGCGCCGTGCGGACACGGCGCCACCCATCTTGCCCCCTTTCGTGACGAGGCGTGCTTTCCTTGTTGCCAGGACCGCGGAGCCGCTCTTCTCGTAACCCTCGGCGATGTGGTCGGCCTTGCGATCCTGCTTGTCGGTGTACTTCGCCTTGTCGCCGCGTGGAACGGGCTCCTCCTGACGTTTCCTCAGCTCGTGCTCATTGCTGGCAGGGTGAGCAGCATGGCGCGCGTCATCTGGTTGGCGACGTCGGGGCACATACGGATGCCCACCACTTCGCCGGCGTCGCTTGCGAGGGCTCCCAGTAGATAGCCGTCATGGGCGCAGAGCTTGAAGGCGGCGGAGGAGACGTTGAGCGCAAGGGCCGAGGCCGGTTCGTCCTCGAGAAAGTCCGTGCGACGCCGCGCCATCTCTCCAGCGGCTTGGCTGAGACTCGTGATGAACTGGTTGAATTCGATGAAGTTGACGGAGCAGGTCGTCATGCGCTGTTCCTCATCGACGAACACTATCATGCAGTTGGTGCCGTCGGCGCTGATGCCAAGCTGAAAGTTGACGACTGAACCGTCCATGGCAGACCTCCAATGAAGGCATAACGGACCATTCGCGAGTTCGTTCCCGTTAGCCGTGCCGCGTCAGGATCTTGGCGAGCGCTGCGACCCGCTCTGCGGGCGAACTGTCCTGCTTGATCAGACGCGGCAGAGTGCCCCTTTCGAAGGCGACGACGACAGAGTCGTGCACGTAGCTCGTGCGGCAGACCGCGGACGTATTCGTCAGCTCCTCGGCGGCCACCGCCACAGCGGAGCGCACCTGGGATCGTCGCAGCCGCTCGCTGGCAGCGGGCTTCGCCGTGGCCAAGGTGCCCAGAACGCCGACCGATGCCACCATGGTGCGAAAATCCTTCAGCGAGATCTGTCGGCCCGAAATCTGGCGCAGAAATGTGTTCACATCGCCGGCCCGGACGGACCGCACGATGCCGTCTTCCTTGCGATGCTGAAACAGGCGCCGTCCCGGCAGGGCGAACAGTTGCTGGATTGCCGTTACCAGCCGCCGGTCGTCGACTGCGCGGGCGACAAGCTTGCTGCCCTTGGCACGGAACCGCAGGCTGAGCGTTCGCCCCTCGATCTGGATGTTGGATTTCAGCAGCGTGGTTGCGCCTCGCGTACCGCGTTCGCGTGCGTAGCTCTCACTGCCGGCCCGCAGTGCGGTGGCGGCCACCAGATGAATGACGACGGCACTCGCATAGTCGAGGCTCTCGTCGCGCCGTGCGAGTCTGCGGCGGACCGCCCGCTGGATCTCGGGCAGTGCCCGGGCAAGATCGGCCAGCCGCTCGGCCTTCGCCGCTTCGCGCACCTCCTGCCATTGCGGGTGGTAGCGATACTG
>CAMARK010000186.1 GCA_945860205.1 Reyranella massiliensis 521
GTCGTCATTTTCAGTTCCGTCATGTCGTTCTCCTGTGATTGCACAGTTGAAGAAAGCAGAGCTGCTGCTCCCGGCCCTCCCGCCGCATGCAACCGCATGAAGCAGGAGGGCGCAGAAGCGTCAGCGGTCAGCTACCGGAGGACAGCGCATAGGAGACAGAGACAGTTGCAGACGCACCGGGGTATCCCCCCTCGGCCCGATCGAGCGCCTCGTCGCTGAGCTCGTCGGTGAAGTCTTCCACTTCGGCTTCGGTCGTCATTAACAGTTCCGTCATGTCGTTCTCCTGTGATTGCACAGTTGAAGAAAGCAGAGCCGCTGCTCCCGGCCCTCCCGCCTCATGCAACCGCATGAAGCAGGAGGGCACAGAAGCGTCAGCGCGGCAGACTGTCATGGCCGTGACTACGCCGCCAGCAACCTCGACACCTGCACCGGCTACTACTCGCCGCGCCCGCCAAAAGAGGTGCCACCGGCCGCATGGGATTGGGGTGGACAGGGCGGCCGGTGGCTATCCGCGAGGCTGTCTCTGCCCCCCGGACCCTCGGCGCATATCTTTACGAGCGCAGGACCGGCAGGCAAGCCACTCCCGCTGTTATGCGGCCAGCAGGCGGGCGACCTGGGCGGGATACCAAACAGCCGAGCCGCGCGGCGTCTTCACGCCACGGGCCGAGAGTGCAGCGGCAATCCCCGTCAGCGTCTCGACACCGCTTGCCTTGATGTCGGACACGATCTGACGGGTTCCGGCACTGCGCGCCTCGGCCTTTGCGACCAGCGATGCGCGTGCAGCGGCGATGGTCTCCCGGGCGACCGGCGAGCCGAGCTTCTGTCCCCTCGCCTTCGCAGCGGCCAGCGCGGCCTTAGTGCGCGCCGATATGCGGGCGGCTTCGTCCTCGGCGACGGCGGCCAAAATGTGCAACGTCAGCCTCGAGGCGAACGGCTGATCGCAGGCGATGAAATCCACCCCGGCATCCATCACGGCGGCGATAAAGGCGACGTTCCTCGACAACCTGTCGAGCTTGGCGACCAGCAGCGTGGCCTTGGCCTTCCTGGCGGCGTGCAGTGCCTTGGCGAGCTCGGGGCGATCCGACCGCTTGCCTGACTCGACCTCGAGATGCTGCCCGACGATCTCGCCATTGTGCTGGCGGATGAACGCATCGACGGCGGCTTGCTGCGCGTCGATCCCTAAACCGCTCTCGCCTTGGCGGGCGGTGGAGACTCGGAGGTAGGTCACGAAGCGGGTCGGCTTGCTGGCATTCATGGCGTCACCTGGAGGAGTTAACAATCTGAAACGAACGTTTCATCTTGTTAATCCTGTAGGGCGGACAGGTCAAGCGGACAATCCGGGCGGACAGTCCGCCCAGCAAATCCGGCAACGGATCGTCAATCCGCCCGGACATCCGCCCGGATAATCCGACTTGTCCGCCCTTCCAATCCGCCCTCGATCCGGGGCGCTGGCCGCGGACGAAGCGGAGGAGGGGAGCGGGGCTAGCGGATCGGCACGAAGGCACCAGGCGGGCAGATTTCCGGGGCTGGCGGCGACCCTAAAGACCCCCCTATCCCGGGACTACCTCGAGGGGCGGTGCTGGGGACGACCACCCCCGCTCCTACCCTCGACCGGAGGACTTTGGTGCGAAAAAATGATATTAGGTTACCAAGAGGTAACCACCATGCGCGACAGCAGTGGCAAGTTTCAAAAGGGCTTCTCGGGCAACGCGGGCGGACGCCCCCGAGAGATCGGCGCGGTGCGCGACCTGGCGCAGGAGTACACGGTCGAGGCCATCGAGAGCCTGGTCGAGATCATGCGGAGCCAGGAGGCCCCGCCAGCTGCGAGGGCAACGGCGGCCAGCGCGGTCCTCGACAGAGGATGGGGCCGACCGCACACCACCAGCGATGTGAAGCTGGAGACGGTGGATACGGCGCAGTCGCACCTCGCGGCGATCAAGGCGCTGGCAGCGCGGCCCCGCTCAACTGAGCCGACCGAGCACTAGCTAGAACGGCCACCACCAGCGGCGACTCTCGGCCTGCTGGCGCATCTCCTCGAGTTGGTTCTGGAGATCGGACAGGCGCTTCTCGATCTCCCCGCGGCGTGCCTTCTCGGCATTCGCCACACCAACCGCCTCGGCCCGTTCTACCTGGGCAGCGGCGAGCTCGGCGCGCACCTGGTCGGCTTGCGCCTGCAATGTGCGGCGGTCGTTGGTCTCGCGCTCGAGGAGTGCCTGTATCGGCGCAATCGTGGCCTGCACAATCGCGGCCAGGTCAGGCGCCTGCACCGCAGGCGGTGACGGATAAGCTTGTCCCTGCGGTGCTTTTTCGCTGTTGTCGAGCATCTCGGCAGGCACGGCGACCAGCACGCCATCGTTGCCTTTGATCTTCCGCCACCGCTTGCGCCGCGCATAACGCAGCACGGTTTCGACCGAGACGCCCAGGCGGCGCGCGGCTTCGTCGAGAGGGAGGAGCGGATCGTCGGACATCAACTAAATCTGGGGCCCGTGTTTTTTTATAAAGTTCGAAAACAGCGGGTTATGGGGCGAAACTTGAGATTCACAGCCAAGGGCGGATTCTAGCCCTAGACAGTCCACATGATAGACCCTGATGATCCAACGGTTACAGATCGAAGGCGGGGCCCTTAAACAAAATAAGGGCCCCAGTGGCAAAACTGGAGCCCTCGATTTGTGATGCGATCAGGGAAAATCCTTCACCCCCTGTTCGATGCCCCGGAGCTTGCCGCAGCACGCGCTGCGAATCAACCCGGTATATCGACAGCCCTGATCGCCCAAGCCCCCCTTCCTCGGGGGCGTCTGAGCGCGAAAAGGGCCTGTAAATGCTGAACGATCTTGAATCCCTACCCACCGCCGCAGGGCGGACGGTAAAGCAAGGGAAGCGCAAGTTTTCCCGGATAACCTTCTGGAGATATGTGCAGCGCGAGCCTGATCTAGGCGTGCGGATCGGCGGGCGTCACTTCATGTGGCGGGCCTGCCGGGAAGCCCTCAACCAAGGCCAGACACTGGCCGAGGCCGCCGAGATCGGACGCCGCTGCCATGCCCGCCTCAGCTGACCCGGTGGGCGACGGCCCCGGGTTTACCGTCCTCACCAGCGCGAGCAGAAGACGCGGCGCGAAGATCCATCGCCGTCTATCAAGCGGCGGCTTCGAAAGTGCCGATTACGATAGCGAGACGTGGTGGCGGGCAGCATGGATCCCGCTGGTGTCGTTTGACGACATGGTCGCAAAGGTGGTGCCGCTACAGGAACAGCAGCACTCAGTCGTCATCCTCGGGAAGACGAAAGACGGTGTGGATCTGTCGCAGCCGGTGCGGAGAAAGAAACGCGGTGTGGGCGCGGCGTTCACTGACGCGCTGGTGCGCGTGCTGCCGATCGATCTCGACAACACTCGCGCCGATCATCTCGATGTCATTGGTGACCCTGGCGGCGCGATCCAGTACGCCATCGACGAAGTAGCCGAGCACGCCCCCGAGCTCGAGGGCGCGTCATGCTTGGCGATCTTTTCATCCAGCGCGGGCGTGAAGGACACGACCACCGCAAAGCTTCGCCTCTGGTATTGGCTGGCGCGACCGTATCCGCTGGCCGACCTGAAGCGATGGGCCGAGCAGGTCAACGCGCGGGCTAAATACAAGCTGATAGACCTCTCGCTCTATCAGGCGGTGCAGCTGATCTATGTCGCGCGGCCATCGTTTGAAGGAATGCCGGATCCGCTGCCAGGCGCGCGGCGCTATGCGGTGATCGAAGGATATGCCGATAGTGTCGAGTTGCAGATCGACGCGGTGACGCCGCGCAAGATCTACACGCGCACAGGCGACGGTGTGCAAGTACATTTCGGTGGCGGCGTCGAGGCTCACATTGCGGCCATCGACGGCAACGGCGGACGCGGACTGCGCGAACCGGCGAAAGCGGCAATCGGCGCGTTCATCGCCCAGCATGGTGCAGAGCGTGCCGAGCAACGGCGGGGCGAAATCCTCGGGCGTGTTGCCGAGGCGCTGGCGAATGCAGATCCCGGCAATCGTAGCGCGGCGACCGTGCAGGGCTACATCGACGGGCTCGACGGCTTGTTCGATTGGACGCTGGATCAACAGCGCGCAGGCGAGGCGACCAGGATCGCGGAGATCATCCCCGACACTCGGCCACGGCTGCCACTCGAGGAAGGGCGCAAGGCGCTGCGCGAGATGGTCGGAGCGGCGGCGGATGCGCTGGTAGCGGTCGGCTGGAATCCCGATCTCGATGAGGAACCGCCACCAGCTGCACTGGTCAACGCATCTCTGGGATTCGGTAAGACCGAGGCGGGCGGACAGACGGCGCTCGACCTGTTCGACCCGGGCGTAATGCCGTTGGCGTTGGCCGCACCGACGCACAAGCTCAACAAAGAAGTTCGCGACCGCGTGCGGGCAATGGGCAAGGCGCGCAACAGCGCGGCGCGGATTGCGATGCAGATCGGGCGAGACAGCATCGACCCGGACGGCGATGGCGTGGCGTTGATGTGCTCGCAGATCGACATCGTGCGCGAGGTGCAGGCGGCTGGGATCAGCGACATCCAGGGCCATGTGTGTCGGCGCGTTGTCACCACCACCGACGCCGAAGGGAACAAGACCAGGACCGAGCATCTCTGCCCTGACTTTCGCAGCTGCCGCTATCAGGAGAACCATGCGGAG
>CAMARK010000187.1 GCA_945860205.1 Reyranella massiliensis 521
TCACTGTGCCAAATTACTGCGAGCCTCAAAGCGCAGAAAGACCGCTATCCACAAGCTTTTCGCGCCCTATGATCTCCCCAATCACCCACTCGATTCCCGGAAGACCCAAAATACTGAATGGTCATATAAGCGGCCAAGGTCACGAAGCAAACCAACCCGATGCCAATCAACAAAGTAAGGCTTCGCGCTTCGCGTTCGCGCAAAAGTCCGGCGGTTCCGTCGTTGCGCGTTATGTCCACGATTGCCTCCGGGTTAGCCGACCACATCGGCTGCAACGATTGCCGCTAACCGGCGCTGCTTACGGGCCAATGGAATTCCCTCACCTCCGACCTCGGATCGTAAAAGGGCTTAGCCGGCCGGGCAATGAGACGACTGACGTCGCGCGCTCATGTCGGCTGGTGGCACAAAGCTGACACTACCTAACCTCGGACGGTTTGCTTGATCGACGGGCTGCGACGGTCCAGCATAGGACTGGGATCGCCCATGGCTTTTCTGGAACCCGACAGAACGATAGCATTCGCACCGTTCCAAGGGTTCATCCGGGGAATGTCGGTTAAGACGTCGCGGCTTGCCGATACATTCTTTTAGGAGGATGGGCGATGAGGCGAAGCGATTTTGCGCGACTTGTCGTCGGCGCCGGAGCATGGCCGCTTGCAGCCGGCGCCCAGCAGCAGTCGAAGGTTCCGACGATTGGCGTCCTGGTCGTGGGCTCACCTGGGTCGGATGCATTCTGGCGGTTTTTTCGCGAGAGCATGCGTGATCTAGGCTATGTCGAAGGCCGCACGGTCCGCTACGAATTCCGCTCGGACGGCGGACAGACCGGCCGCTTGCCAGAATTGGCCAGCGAGCTGGTGCGTCTCAACGTCGATGCGATCGTGGTCTGGTTCACGCCAGCCGCGACGGCTGCCAAGCGCGCGACCAGCGCCATTCCGATCGTCATGGCGCTGGTCGGTGATCCCGTCGCCACTGGTCTGATCGAGAGCCTGTCGCGGCCCGGCGGCAAAATCACCGGCATGACCGGCGCTGGCGGTAGCGGTTTTACCGGCAAGGGCCTCCAGTTCATCCGCGACATGATACCGGCCGCCCGCCGTGTCGCGGCGCTGGTCAATGCACCCGATCCCTTTTCGAAACCCTTCCTCGCAGGTATTGAGAGCGCCGGCAGCGCCGGCGGCATGACCATCGAGCCCGTGATGATCCGCGAGCCGGCCGAGCTGGACGGCGTCTTCATGGCGTTCGACCAGAATCGGCCGGACGCCCTGATCTCACAGCCCAGCCTGCCGGTGGCGCGGGTCGCTGCTCTCGCGCTGAAGCACCGCATTCCGTCGGTGTCCACCTTGCGCGCCTTTGCCGAAGAGGGTGGGCTGATCAGCTATTGGTACGAGCAACGCGACCTCTATCGCCGCACCGCCGCGATCGTCGACAAGGTGCTGAAGGGTGCCAAGCCTGCCGATCTCCCGGTCGAACTGCCGACCAGGTACGAACTGGTGATCAATCTCAAGACGGCAAAGGCGCTGGGAATCGTCGTTCCACAGGCCTTGCTGGCCCAGGCCGACGACCTGATCGAATAGCGACGTTACGCTGGCGCTGTAGGGTAGCGCTTGACACCGTTGGCAGGAGAGGATAGGAATATACCTATGACTTCTCGCCCCATCCGCACGCCCGACCTTCGGCTCCCGGTACGACCGGCCTGTATGTTGGACAGGCGACGTGAAACGAGTCATTCGGCGTCCCATGTCCCGGCGTCGACGGGCGGTGATTTTTGTGGCGGATCAATGGTTTGACGGCCGTCGGGAATGGCACGGGCGACGTGAACCCCTGTCCCACTGACTCACTCGGCGGCGACCCGGCTTGCCGCCTTCCAGGGGCCTATGTCGAGCCAGGTGCTCTGGTAGGTCGCGCCTTCGCCGATGTCGGTGAAGCGGTCCGAGCAGAGCATGTTGATCGTGCCGGAGAGGGCCTCGCCGGTCGGCCGCTGGCCGGGGACCAGCAGGACGCCGGGCTGGACCTCGTCGACGACCTTCAGCATCAGGCCGATCTCGCCGCGGTCGTTGAAGACGCGGACCTCGTCGCCGTCCTTGAGGCCGCGCTTCTGCGCGTCCTCGGGATGGAGGATGCAGAACGGCTTGCCCTCGCGGTTGCGCAGGAAGCCGACGCCGGAATAGGCGGTGTGCGCCTGGAAGTAGCCGGGCGCGGTCAGCAGGCGCAGCGGCCACTTCTTCGCCTCCGCCTCGTCGATGGCGTCGGGCTGCCAATCCGGCACCGGCGACACGCCTATCTTGGCGAGCTGCTCGGAATAGAACTCGAGCTTGCCGGACGGGGTCTTGAAGGGCTGGCCATCCCAGTCGTGCTTGATGTGGATCGACTCGCCCGCGAATACCTTTGCCGGATCGGCCTCGGCGGCGGGGCCGGTCGCGCCCTTGAACAGCTCCTTCGCGGCGTCTTGCGGCGTCAGCGTGAAGATCCTGTCGGTGAGGCCCATGCGCCCGGCCAGCGCCTGCGCCACGTCGAAGTTGGAACGCGCCTCGCCCGCGGGCTTGGCCGCCGCTGGGCCCCACTGCATCCAGTAGGCGCCGTAGGCGCGGTAGAGGTCGTCGGTCTCGAGGTAGAGCGCGGCCGGCAGCACGATGTCGGCGTACTTCGCCGTGTCGGTCATGAAGGGATCGTGCACGACGGTGAACAGGTCCTCGCGCGAGAGGCCCTTCTGCACCTTGTGAACCTCGGGGCAGGTGACGGCCGGGTTGTTGGCCGAGATGAAGAGCGCGCGGATCGGCGGGTCCTTCATGTTGAGGAGGTCTTCGCCCAGCCGCAGGTGATTGACGGTGCGGGTCACCGGCGCGCCGCCGCCCGGCCGGCGCACAGCCGCGTAGTTGAGATCGCACGAGGCGGCCGTCAGCAGCATCGCGCCGCCGCCCTTCACCGCGAAGTGGCCCGTCACGCCCGGCAGCAGGGCGACCGCGCGCAGCGCCTGGCCGCCGGCGGCAAGACGCGTCATGCCTTCGCCCAGACGGATCATCGCAGCCTTCGCCTTGCCGTACATCGACGCGAACTTCTCGATGTCGGCAACCGGCAGCCCGGTGATCTCCGCGACCTTCTCGGGCGGGAACTTCGGCAGGATGTCGCGCTCGACCTCGTCGAAACCCAGCGTGTGGCGGGCGACGTAGTCGCGATCGACGAGCTTGTCGCGCACCAGGATGTGCATGACGCCCAGCGCCAGCGCTGCGTCGGTGCCGATCCTGATCGGCAGATAGAGATCGGCGTTCTTGGCGCTGCGCGTGCGGCGCGGATCGATGACGACCAGCGGCAGGCCGCGCGATTTCTTGGCATGCTCGACCAGCGAGTAGAAATGCAGGTTGGTGGCGGCGAGGTCGGCGCCCCACGAGATCACGAGGTCGGAATGAACGACGTCCTCGGGGTCGGCGCCGCCGACCGGGCCGAGCGTGAAGTTCCACGCTTCCTCACAGCACGTGTCGCATACCGTGCCGGCGAGCAGGCGCGTGCCGCCGAGTCGATGGAAGAGGCCGCTCACCAGGCCGCGGTTCATCAGGCCCTGATGGGCGGAGTAGGCGTAGCCGAGCAGCGCGAGCGGTCCGCTCTCCTGGATGATCGCCTTCCACCTGGTGGTGATCTCGTCGAGCGCTTCGTCCCAGGTGATCGGCGTGAACTGGCCGGAGCCTTTCGGCCCGCTTCGCTTGAGCGGTGCCAGGACGCGCTCGGGCGAGTTCACCAGGTCGGCGTCGCGGTTCACCTTGCCGCAGGCGAAACCCGCCGTGTAGGGGTGGTCGGGGTCGCCCTCGACGCGCACCACCTTGCCGTTGTCGACATGCGCGATGAGCGAGCACATGTCGGGACAATCGTGAGCGCAAACAACTCGAACGGACTTCACCACGCCGCCTCCCAGGAAAGGTATCGCGGCGGCGAGTGTAACAGAGCCTTTAGAAAAGCTCGGCCTTACTTCTTCTTGGCGGAGCCCTTAGCCGGCTTGTCGTCGGGCTTGGCGCCCGAGGACTTGGTGCCGGCGCCCATGGCGGCTTCCGCGCTGCCGGTCATGCCGAAGCGATCCTTGAAGCGCTGCACGCGGCCGCCGCGATCGATGCTCTGGCGCACGCCGGTCCAGGCCGGATGGGTCTTGGGGTCGATGTCGAGGCGGAGGCTCGCGCCTTCCTTGCCCCAGGTCGACTTCGTCTCGAAGGACGTGCCGTCGGTCATCACCACGGTGATCTTGTGATAGTCCGGGTGGATCTTGTCTTTCATGAACCTTCTCCAGCGCTTCGAGGCCGATTTCCGACCGGCCGGCGCAATAGGGCGCGGTGTATAGCGTTCCGGGGCACCTCCGACAAGCCGGTTGTCCGGGCCCCGGCGGGCCTGTAGACCGACCGGGCTCATGGCCGATATTCCCTTCGAAAGCCTCGCCGACAGCCTGCTCGCCGCCCTGGAAGAGGGAATCGGCCAGCATGCCGATGCCGAGCTGCAGGGCGGGGTGCTCACGGTCGAAGGCGACGCCAAATCCGGTGGGGGCATCTGGCTCGTGAACAAACATGCGCCCACCCGGCAAATCTGGCTGAGTTCACCCAGGAGCGGCGCCCGGCACTATGCCTTCGACGGCGCCTCGGGGCAGTGGCGGGACACGCGGGGCGGCACCGACCTGCTGGC
>CAMARK010000188.1 GCA_945860205.1 Reyranella massiliensis 521
TTTGATCTGAGCGAGCCGGAGGCTCGCGGTCCGGGAGAAAGTCAGTCCTCGACGGCCAGGCGGCGGCGGATCAGGGGGACCGACAGGCTGCGCCAGGCGAAGGCGATTTCTTCGACGTCGACGCCGGACATGGTGTCGGTCCGCTCGCCCACCCGCTCGCCGCCCAGTCCCTCGTAGAAGAACCGGGTGGGATTTTCGGCCAGCATCCACAGCACGGCAGTGTCGCAGCGGTCGGCCTTCAGCTGGCGGAAGAGCGCATCGAGCAGGCGGCGGCCGAGGCCGCGGTTCTGGAAATCGGGCTCGACGTAGAGCGTATAGACCTCGCCGACCCGGACCTCGCGGCCATCAAGTCCTTCGGGAAGATCGCGCGCCGGGCCGCAGCTGCCGAAGCCCACCACACCCATCTCCTCGTCGTCGGCCACGAACACGCCGCGCGCCTCGCCGGGGTCGGCCAGCGCGCGCGACCACCAGGCCGACTGGCGGACATCCGACATCGCCACCAGCATGGCGTCGGGCAGCATGCCAGCGTAGGTCGATTGCCAGGTCTCGACATGCACCCGGCCGATCGCCGAGGCATCGCCCGGTTTGGCGCGGCGGATGCGGATCATTCGGCCGCTTCCTCCTTCTTCTCCTCCTGCTTGCGCACGAGCGTCGCGGCAAAGAAGCCATCGGTGCCATGCTTGAGCGGCGACAGGCGAAGGTACGGCGAGGCCGCCATCTCCGGCGGCGGCTCACTCGCGAGCACATCGCGCCAGATGTCGCCCGCCGGCACGGTCTCGAAATCGGGATGCCGCTCGAGGAAAGCCGCGATCTGGTGCTCGTTCTCCGCCGGCAGCACAGAGCAGGTGGCGTAGATGAGGCCGCCGCCCGGCTTCACCAGGCGCGCCGCAGCGTCGAGGATCTCGGCCTGCTTGGGCACCAGTTCGGCCAGGTCCTTGGGCTGCAGCGTCCAGCGGCCGTCGGGATTGCGCCGCCATGTGCCCGTGCCGGTGCACGGCGCGTCGACCAGCACGCGGTCGAAGGCCTTGGCCTGCCGTTTCAGCCATTTGCGATTGTCGATATCCAGGGCGCGGCGCTCGACATTGTGGGCGCCGGCGCGCCGCAGGCGCTGGGCCGAGCGGTCGAGGCGCGATTCGTAGACGTCCATGGCCACGACGCGGCCCTTGTTGTTCATGCCCGCAGCCATCGCCAAGGTCTTGCCGCCGGCACCGGCGCAATAGTCGGCGATCTGCATGCCGGGCTTGGCGTCGACCAGCGCCGCCACAAGCTGCGAGCCCTCGTCCTGGATTTCGACCAGGCCGTTCTGGAAGGCCTCGCCCGAGACGACCGAGAGGCGCCGCGTGAGCCTGAGGCCCTGCGGGGCGTAGCGCATGGGCTCCGTGTCGATGCCCTCCTTGGCAAGTGCTGCCTGCGCCTGCTCGACCGTGGCCTTCAACTGGTTGACGCGGAGATCGACCGGCGGCGGCGTCTCGAGGGCGGCGATCTCGCGGCCCCAGCCCTCGCCATAGGCCTCGATCAGATGCGGCGCCACCCACTCCTGCACGTTGAGGCGGACCCAGTCCGGCTGTTCCGGATGCGGCAGCGAATGGCCTTCCATCTGGCGGAGCGCGCGGAGCTCGGCCTCGTCGAGCGGCGCCGGGCGATAGCGGCCGCCGTCGAACATGGCAGCGAGCTGCGCGAGGTTGTTGCTCTCGACCAGGATCAAGTCGGCGGCGACGACGGCGCGGGCGGATCTATCGGGGTGGCGCGTGCGCTCCAGCCACCAGGTGAGCTGGCCATAGCGGCGCAGCAGGCTCCAGACCCGTTCCGACACGGCGCGGCGATCGCCGCCGCCGATGAAGCGGCGGCTGCGGAAATAGGCATTGGCCACGAGATCGGCCGGCCGCCCTCTTTCGTTCATGAGGGAACGGCTGACGATTTCGTCCAGGAGTTCTATGGTGGCAGCTACCCGCGCGCCCGGTGTCACGTCGATCTCCGTTTCAAAGCATGCCGCTACGATGAATATGCCCGACGCGCAACGTCCCCGCCCTGAACTTCCCCGGCGCATCCTGCTGGTTCTGGCCTCCGTCCTGGTGAGCCTTGGCGTGCTCGAACTGGGGCTGCGCACCTGGTTCTGGGGCTATCTGTTCACCTGGCCGAACTTCGTGCTCGATGCGCGCACCGTTCTGACCGATGGCGACGCCGGCCGCTACGTCCACGACGACCGGCTGGGCCATGTTCCGCGCGCCGGCCATGCCGCCCCCGGCGTCACCATCGAGGCCGACGGCCGACGCAGCACCGGGGCGCTGCCCGCAACGTCCGGTGCACCGATCCTGGCCGTGGGCGACTCCTTCACCTTCGGCGCCGAAGTCGCCGACCAGGAGACATGGCCGAGCCTGCTCCAGCGGATCACCGGCCGGCGCGTGCTCAACGGCGGCGTGAACGGCTACGGCTTCGACCAGATCGTGCTGCGCGCCGAGGCGCTGGCGCCGGTCTACAAGCCCGGCGCGATCGTGGTCGCCTTCATCGCCGACGACATTCGCCGCACCGAGATGCGCCGGCTCTGGAGCGCCGACAAGCCCTACTTCGACATCGACACGGGAAAGCCGGTGTTGCGCAATGTGCCGGTGCCGCCGCGCGCCGATCCGCGGACCACGCTCACCTTCTGGCAGCAGACCCTAGGTTATTCGCTCCTGTTCGACTTCATCCTGCGCCGCCTCGACCTTCTGCACGACTGGTTCGGCGACCATATCCGCGTCCATCCCGCGGGCACCGGCGAGCGCATCTCCTGTCTTCTGACCGAGCGCCTGGCCCAGCTGCAACGCTCGACCGGTGCACGCGTGCTCATGGTGGCCGAATACGATCCCGTCGTCTGGGACGATCCGGCATTTGCCACCAAGCAGCGAGAGATGACCGGCGCGCTTCTCGGGTGCGCGCAGAAGCAAGGGCTGGCCACGCTCGACAGCTACGACGCCATGGTCAGCACCGCGAAGCCGCGCGCGCTCTACGTCCTGTGGCACATGAACGACGCGGGCAACAGACTGATCGCCGGCCTCGTGGCGAAGACACTCGGCGACAAGAACAACTGAGATGACCGGCAGGATCGCTTTGCTTGTTGGCTCGATCCTGTTCACGTTTGCGGCTCTGGAAATCGGCTGCCGCCTGTGGCGCGGTCCGGACTCCCTTCTCAACTGGTCCAACCTCGTGCTGGAGGAGCGCCGCGCGACGCGGGCGGCCGGCGTGGGCCGCCTGACGTACGATGCCGAGCTCGGCTTCGTGCCGACACAGGGCTATCGCCCCACGCCTACACCGATGCCGACGCCGGCGGGCCTCGCGCTGGCCGAACCGCCGATCCTGGTGGTGGGCGATTCCTATGCCCATGGCGACGAAGTAAGCGACGAAGAGACCTGGGCCGCCCTTCTGCAAGCCCTCACGCATCGGCGCACCGTCAATGCCGGCGTCAGCGGCTATGGGCTCGACCAGATCGTGCTGCGCACCGAGCAGGCTGCACGCGACGTGAAGCCGGCGGCGATCGTGCTCATGTTCATCGCCGAGGACCTGCGGCGCAGCGAGATGAAGCGTGTCTGGGGCGCGGGGAAGCCCTACTTCGAGCCGAACGGCGAAGTGCCCGTGCTGCGCAACGTGCCGGTACCCTCCTCGCCCGAACCAGAATCCACCCTGGATTTGTGGCAACACCTGTTCGGCTGGTCGGTGCTGGTCGACACCGTGCTCCGACACAAAGGCTGGCAATACGAATGGGCGATCGACCATGAACGGGTTCTGCCGCGGGGCGATGGCGAGAAACTCGCCTGCCCGCTGCTCCAGCGGTTGAAGCGCCTTGGCCTGCCGACGCTGGTCGTGGCGTCCTACGACCCGAATGTCTGGCGGGACGCGGGCTACGCCGAGGAGCAACGCCGCCTGTCAGCCATGGTGCTGGCGTGCGCCAAGGAAGCGGGCTTCGGCACGTTCGATCTGTTCGACACGATCGGTCTCGCCGTCTCGACGCTGGGATTTGCCGACGCGTATCGCTCGTCGCACCCCGGCCCGGTCATTCACCGACTGGAAGCCCTGCAGATCGCCGCCGAACTAGGCCGGCTTCACATCCCGCCTTCGCGGTAGTTCGGGGCCTCGCGCATGATCTCGACGTCGTGCACATGGCTTTCGCGCAGGCCGGCGCCGGTGATGCGCAGGAACTGGCAGTTCTTCTGCATCTCGGCGATGGTGGCGTTGCCGGTGTAGCCCATCGCGGCGCGCAGGCCCCCGACCAGCTGGTGGATGATGTTGCCGACCGGGCCCTTGTAGGGCACGCGGCCTTCGATGCCCTCGGGCACCAGCTTCAGCGTGCTCTGCACCTCGGCCTGGAAGTAGCGGTCGGCCGAACCGCGCGCCATGGCGCCGATCGAGCCCATGCCGCGGTACGATTTGTAGGAGCGGCCCTGGTAGAGCAGCACTTCGCCCGGCGCCTCGTCGGTGCCGGCCAGCAGCGAGCCGATCATGGCGCAATCGGCTCCGGCGGCGATCGCCTTGGCGAGGTCGCCGGAATATTTGATGCCGCCGTCGCCGATCGCCGGCACGCCGGCGGCGTGGCAGGCCTCGACCGCCTCCATGATCGCGGTGAGCTGCGGCACGCCGACGCCGGCCACCATGCGCGTGGTGCAGATCGA
>CAMARK010000189.1 GCA_945860205.1 Reyranella massiliensis 521
TTGCGTAACGAAGAATATCTCCGTCTCAAGGTCCTCACCTGCATGCTGCCCGCCCTATGATCCCCCAAAATCACCCACTCGATTCCCGGAAGAGCCAATTATATTTTGACTGTCCTTGCTCAAAATCCATCCGGTAACGGAATTCACCATCTCTCCAATTCAATGACTGTCCGTGACGCCGTCGCCGAGAGCGGGGCAGGGAGTTCTGGTAGGGGGGGGGCCATTACCGCCGCGTGTGACTTTCTCCCCTGGAATTCACCCCGCCGATAAAGCCCATATGCCGCAAGGGTGGGCGAGAAATAGCTAAACCGACTTGCGGTCGGCAGCCGGCGGAAAAGCCGCGTTTCTCTCTCTTCGGGCTCATTCTCTCCGCTGCAACTAAACCGACCTCCAATCCGGTTTAGTTATTTTCCCCTCGGTTTATCAGCGTTTTACGGAGCCTGGGGGATGTCCCGCTCTTTGTTGTAAGTCGCTCAGCGGGCGTGCTCAGTTTCTGAGCCTATGCGGCCTTGGCGTGCAGTTCAAGGTTTGGGCTGATGGCGTGCCTGGCCTGATGGGCCAGTAGAGCCGCCCGCAGGATTGGCAGTTGCTTGTGGGCCTTCAACCGGCGGAAGCCCTTGGCCGCTTCCATCATGCCGGCGGCCGTCCAACGCAAAGCCATCCCGGCATTGCGCCATCGTTTGACGTTGCGGCAGACGCGGCGAATGGTGCCGTTCATATTCTCGATGATGTTTGTGCAGGCGAGCGATCGGCGCAGCTCGGCAGGAAGGCCGAGACGGGTGACGGTGAGGATTTCGTCGATGCCCTCCAGGATGCTGCCGGAGACGCCGGGGGCCTCGTACTCGAGGCGGCGGGCCAGATTGCGGATCAGTCTTTCCGCCTTCGCCGGGTCGCTCAGCTCCCACGCCTGACGCAGCACCTTGCGGACCGAGGCATGCAGGGGCTTGGCAATCCGCCCCCGCCTCGCAGCCCATGCGCGCCCGGATCGCCGCCACCGTGGCCTCGGGGACGTGGGGATCGTCGCTGGCGAAATGCATCAGGATCGGGCAGCCACGCTTGCCGGCCTCGTCGAGGTGCTGGTCGATCTGGACGCCGTAGTAGCTCACCGCGGCATCGACAGGCAGGCGGGTGCTGGCCAGGTAGGCAAACTTGCCGCCGAGACAGAAGCCCATAACGCCGACCTTGCCGGTGCAGTCCGGGCGGGCGCGCAGGGACGCGACGATGTCGCCCAGGTCGCGTGCGAACTGGGCGGTGTCGAGCTCTGCCCACAGCGCCCGTGCCTTAGCGCGGCCCTCGTCGGTGTAAGGAAGGTAGCAGGCCGCCTCCTGCCGCCAGAAGACATCCGGCGCCAGGGCGACGAACCCGTCGGCGGCGTAGCTGTCGGCCACCGAGCGGATGTGCGGGTTGGTATTGAACACCTCCGGCAGCACAACCAGCGCCGGCGCCGGCAACCGCGCGGGCAATGCCAGGTATGCCGCGAACTGTCCGCCGTCGGATGCCGTCAGCCTGATCTCTTCGCCCATGACTTTTCCCTCTTCCGCTTTCGAGCGCCACGTTAGACAGCGAGCTTGCACGCCGGAAGTGATGGCTTCCGCCTGCCGCCAGCCAGCGTGTATACGATCGGGCAACAGGGTGACAGCCCGCGCGGCCGTCGTCGGCTGAGATGGCTGCGCCCCAACTCGCTGCAACCCGACGAAATGAGAACTGCCATGCAATTCATAAACGGCAAGGAGAGCCTCGTCGTCGACGCGCTCGACGGGCTCTTGCGCAGCAGCGGCGGCGCCAATCTGGCGCGTCTCGATGGCTATCCCGGCATCAAGGTCGTTCTCCGCACCGACCACAAGCCCAGTCGCGTCGCCATCGTGGCGGGCGGTGGTTCCGGTCACGAACCGGCGCATGCCTCCTTTGTCGGCAAGGGCATGTTAACCGCCGCTGTCTGCGGCGAGGTCTTTGCCTCGCCGTCGATCGACGCCGTGTTCGCCGCGATCATGGCGGTGACGGGCAAGGGCGGCTGCCTCGTCATATTCAAGAACTACACCGGCGACCGCCTGAACTTCGGCCTCGCCGTGGAACGCGCCCGCGCGCTCGGCAAGAAGGTCGAGGTCGTGATCGTGAAGGACGACATAGCGCTGCCGGATATTCCCCAACCGCGCGGCATCGCTGGCGTAATGTTCGTGGAAAAGATTGCAGGCCACTACGCCGAGAAGGGGGCGAACCTGAAAACCGTCGCGGCCATGGCCCAGAAGGCTGCTGATGACCTGGTCTCGCTCGGCATTTCGCTGTCCTCGTGCACGCTTCCTGGCGTTGGCCGCGAAGACCGTGTTCCGGATGGCAAGGCCGAACTCGGCCTCGGCCTCCATGGCGAGCCGGGCGTTGATCTGGTGAATTTTGAAGGCGCGCGCCAAGCGGCACTCGTGGTCGTCGATCGCCTCTTTGCCACTGTAAAGCCGGCGCGCTCCTATGCACTTCTGGTCAACAACCTCGGCTCCACTACGGCGCTGGAGATGAACCTGCTCACCAATGAAGTGCTGGCAAGCAGGCGAGGCGCGAAAGTGAAACTGGTGCTGGGCCCTGCGATGCTTGTGTCCTCTCTCGACATGCACGGCTTCTCCTTGAGCCTTCTGCCGCTGACGCCTGATTTCGAGAAAGCGCTGCTTTCGCCGGCAAGCCCACTGGTCTGGCCGCCGATCCGCACCCACGTAAAACCGAAGCTCGTGAAGCTGCCCCGGGAGATGAAGAGCAAGCCTGCCAAGGCGAGCAGGAACCGAACGCTGAGCGCCCTGGTGAGCCGGGCCTGCGACATCCTCATTGCTGCCGAGGGAAGACTCAACGCGCTCGATGCCAAGGTGGGCGACGGAGACACCGGCTCAACCGTAGCCACGGCAGCCCGTCACCTGCAGACAGCGCTGCCCTTGATGCCGCTTGCCAGGCTCGACCGCTTCTTCGCCGCAACGAGCGATGCCCTCTCCCGCTCCATGGGTGGATCGTCGGGTGTGTTGCTGGCCATCTTCTTCTCGGCCGCGAGCCAGTCCGCATCGGGTGGCGCAAGCTGGCAAAATTCCCTGGCGGCCGGGCTTGCGAAGATGATGGCCTACGGCGGCGCCAAACCCGGCGATCGCACTATGATCGATGCCATCGCGCCGGCCCTCGAGGCATTGTCGAAGGGCCTCGACGAAGCAGCGAAAGCCGCGCGCGCCGGCGCCGACGCCACCGCCAGGATGCAGTCGGCCCGTGCCGGCCGCTCGAGTTATGTCTCGGCTTCGCACCTCGATGGCATTCCCGATCCAGGAGCAGAGGCCGTCGCGACACTGCTGGAAGGTCTGGCGAAGGGTTGAGGCGCCGGTTTGCGATACCAGCCCAGGATGGTGTCAGGCTGGACTACGGTGGCGACGTCGGCCAGAACCTTGCGGCCCAGGCGTTGACCGATCTCGCCGAGCGCGCCTCGCTCGGCGTCCGAGAGATCCGGCCGACCCTTCAGTTGCGCCTTGAGGATGCGGTTCTCGGCGGCCAAATACTCGTTCCGCGCCGGCAGCTCCTGGTCCACCGTCCCCGTCACGTAGGCCAGGATACGCGCCCAATCCATAACCGCCCCCTGCTCTGTCTTGACCCCGGCGACGGCATCAAGAGCCGTCCGCGAAATTGTACCGGACCGCCTCAGACACAGCTATCCGACCCACCCAACTCATTGGTTTCTCGGCCGTTTCTATTTTTTGACCTCACGGGGATTGTCGTTATCTCCTGCACGACCGCGACACCAAGTTCACGCGGTCATTCCGGGCCATCCTTGTATCAGGTCGGGTTAAGCCGCTGGCCCTGCCGGCACGCAGCCCGAACCTGAATGCCTACGCGGAGCGCTGGGTGAGGTCGGTCAAGGAGGAATGCCTGTCGAAGGTGATCCTGTTCGGCGAGCGCTCGTTGCGGCGGGCGCTGAGCGAATACGTCGACCATTTCCACACCGAGCGGAACCACCAGGGCAAGGGCAACATCCTGCTGATTCCTCGGAACACGGACCGCC
The DNA here is from genome assembly GCA_945860205.1 of Reyranella massiliensis 521. Classification (GTDB taxonomy): domain Bacteria; phylum Pseudomonadota; class Alphaproteobacteria; order Reyranellales; family Reyranellaceae; genus Reyranella; species Reyranella massiliensis_B. The sequence goes on from CAMARK010000189.1 coordinate 4,016, forward strand.
ATCGCGAGGGGCCGCGGTGCAGTGTCGCGAACGATTGGGCGGGCTTCTGCGCTACTATTATCGTGAGGCGGCGTGATGGCCCAACGGCCAGACCAATTATTTGGCCACACGGGGCTGCTTTTCCTGTCAACAGTGCTATGCTGGCGGACGCCGGTGCTGTGCTATCTAGCTTGAGGCGGTTGCATGCGGCGGGATGGCTGACAGCGCGGCAATGGTCTGTTTTCCGTCAACGCTACAATGCGCAACAGGACTTCATGTCCGACTTGAAACTGAAGAAATGTTTTCTCGTTATTTTCTAGGTTTCCTCGCGACCTCTTGGTGGTCCTTGATCGCGTGGTCGGCTGTTGGTGGGCTAGGTTGGTGGTTGATTGGTGGGTTGGAACTGAACGGGGCTGGCTTCGTGCGTTTGGCTGATGCGCTTCGGTTTTCGGTAGCTGACCGCTGACGCTTCTGCGCCCTCCTGCTTCATGCGGTTGCATGCGGCGGGAGGGCCGGGAGCAGCAGCTCTGCTTTCTTCAACTGTGCAATCACAGGAGAACGACATGACGGAACTGGTAATGACGACCGAAGCCGAAGTGGAAGACTTCACCGACGAGCTGTCCGACGAGGCGCTCGACCGGGCGGA
>CAMARK010000190.1 GCA_945860205.1 Reyranella massiliensis 521
ACCACCCGCATCCGCCTGACGACCCTGGTCGCCCAGATTCCCCTGCGCAATCCCGCCCACTTTGCGCAGCAGGCGCTAACCGTCGATCACATTTCCGGCGGTCGGCTCGACGTGGGCCTTGGCACCGGCCTGATGATCGATCCCTCGTATCGGATGATGGGCATCGAGAACTGGAGCACCAGGGAGCGGGTCGCCCGCTTCGGTGAGTATGTCGAGATCGTCGACCGGCTGATGTCGCAGGAGGAGACGACGTTCAAGGGGCGCTTCTACCAGGTCGATGGCGCGGCGCTCCGGCCGCGCCCCGTCCAGTCGCCGCGTCCTCCGATCATGATTGCCGCGATGGGGCCGGTCATGCTGCGGCACACCGCGCGCCATGCCGATATCTGGAACAGCATCAGCTTCGCCAAGACCTTCGAGGAACAGCTCGAAGAGACGCGCGGACGCGTGGCCGCTCTCGACGCCCGTTGCGCCGAGATCGGGCGCGACCCGGCCACGCTCCGGCGCTCCTATCTCATGTTCGACGCCGCGGCCCGCCAGAGCGGCGGCAGGGTCAACTACTACGACTCGGAGGAAGCCTTCACCCGGATGGTCGAGCAGGTGATCGCGCTCGGCGTCACGGAGATTGCCCTCTATTACCCCATCGCGGACGAGCAAAAGCCGGTGTTCGAGCGCATCGCGCACAACGTCCTGCCGGCGATGCGGGCGGCGCACAAATAATGGCTCAGGCGCTGCGCGCCAGTCGCGCGTCCTTCCAGGCAAAGTAGCGCATGGCGATCGGCAGAAACCACGGATTGCCGCGATAAAACGGCAGGGTGGGAAACGTGGCCGACTCGAAGGCGCTGGCCTCGGTCGGCAGGCCGAGGATTTTCTGCGCGATCTTCAGCCCGAAGAACGATCCCATCGGAACGCCTGCGAAATTGTAGCCCATGCCGTACCAGATGCCGTCGTGGCATCCGATATGCGGCATCATGTCGAAGGTGCCGGCGCATTGTCCCGTCCAGACATGGCTGAGCTTGACGTCGGCGAGGTCGGGCAGGGGGCGCGCGAGACGGCGGTGCAGGAGGGCTGCGATGGCTGCAGGGTCCTCGAGGCCGTTGGCCGTGGCGCCGCCGAACAGCAGACGTGGCGAGTCGGGTGCCGGTCGGAAAAAATCGATGTCGAGGTTGGAATCGATCACCGTGCGCCGGTGCGGAAGCTGCTTCTGCAGCAGCTCGGGCGGAAGCGGCTCGGTCGCCGCCATATAGCCGACAAAGGGAATCACGCGCCGTGCATGCCAGGGCAGGCTCCTGGGCGTGTAGCCGTTGGTCGCCACGACCACGTCGCGCGCGCGTGTCTCGCCGGTGGTCGTGGTGACGCGGAAGCCTTCGTTGGTCTGCGCGATCGCGGTGACCTCGCAGTTGCCGAAAATCGTGACGCCGGCCGACAGGGCACGCTCCATCAGGCCGCGGTGATAGAGGCCAGGATGCAGCGATCCGAGATCGGGAATGATGGCGCCGCCCTGGTAGAGGTCGGTCGCCATTTCCTCGCGCATCCGGGTGCGCGGCAGCATGGCGTAGGGCAGTCCGAGATCGGCCTTCATGCCGGCCAGCTCGCGTTCCAGCCCGGCATAGTGGGCAGCCGACGTCGCCGCGACGAGACGGCCGCAGCGCACGGCATGACAGGCGATGCCTTCCTCTTCGATGAAGGCGAGCGTGCTCTCGTAGGCCATCGACAGGTCACGATAGACGGCGGAGGCGTAGTCGACGCCTTTGGCGGCTTTCAGGGCGACGTATGATTTCTTGAGCGTGCGCCCCAGGAATCCGGCGTTGCGGCGCGACGCCCCGTAAGCCGGCCGCTCCTTGTCGAACACCGCGACGCTTCGGCCGGCCCGCGCCAGCGTGAGCGCCGCGCGCAACCCGGTGTAGCCCGACCCGACGACGACCGCGTCGTAGGAGGGCGCGAGGGTGCCGCCCGCACTCTCGGCGAGCGGTGCCGCGTCCCACCAGTAGGGCGCGTTCCTGAAGTCGGTGGTCAGCAGGTCTTTCATCAGGCGGGTTTCCAAGGCGGAATTTCACGCATACCCGGCGGCTTGGCCACAAATTTCGATGTAGGATCGAGTGGCCACCAGGGAGAGCCAGATGCGGATGCAGCCAATGGTCATCGGCCATCACTACATGGCATCAGCCGGCCAGTATCTCGCCACCGAAGCGGCGCACGCCATTCTGCGCGCCGGCGGCAATGCGATCGATGCCGGCGTCGCCGGCGGTATCGCGCTGGGTGTCGTGCATAGCGACCAGGTCCAGTTCTCCGGCGTGGCACCAATGCTGATTTACCTGGCCGACCGCGACGAAACCGTGTCGATCGCCGGCCTCGGCTGGTGGCCGAAGGCGCTCAACATCGAGAAGTTCATCCGCGACCACAACGGCACGATCCCCATGGGCATCCTGCGTACCGTGGTTCCAGCAGCGCCCGACGCCTGGATCCTGGCGCTGCAGCGCTACGGCACGATGAGCTTCGGCGACGTCGCGGAGTCGGCCATCCGCTACGCCCGTGATGGCTTTGCGGTGCATACCGTCATGGCGACGTTCCTGCAGGACAAGCTCGAGGACTATCGGCGCTGGCCGCAGAACACCGCGATCTATCACCGCGACGGCGCGCCGCTCGGCGAAGGCGACCGGCTGGTGCAGGCCGATCTCGGCCGCACGATACAGTTCATGGTCGACCAGGAAAAAGCCGCGGCGGGCAGGGGCCGCGACGCCGGCCTGGCGGCGGCGCGCGACGCCTTCTATCGCGGCGACATCGCCCAGACGATCGCCAGGTATCACCGCGACAATGGCGGGCTGCTGACTGAGCAGGATCTCGCCGAATACCGCTCCGAGGTCGAGAAGCCGCAGCACTTCACCTTCAAGGGCACCGACGTGTTGAGCTGCGGCCCCTGGTGCCAGGGGCCGGTGCTGCTGCAGATGCTGTCGATGCTGAACGAGGTCGACTTGAAAGCGCTCGGCCACAATTCGAAAGAGTACATCCACTTGCTGGCCGAGGTCATGAACCTCTGCTTCGCCGACCGAGAGCGCTATTATGGCGATCCGCGCTTCGTCGACGTGCCCATGGAGACGCTGCTGTCGCGCGCCTATGCGCAGGAGCGGCTGAAGACCATCCGCAGCGATCGCGCCTTCGGCGAGATGCCGCCGCCCGGCGCAGTCGCCGGTCATGTCGCCGGCCGCGCCGGAAAGCCGTCGGTTGCCGTGGGCGAGCCGGGCCTGCCGGGCGACACCTCCTATGTCTGCGTCGTCGATTCGGCGGGCAACGCCTTTTCGGCGACGCCGAGCGATGTGTCATGGGAAGGGCCGGTCATTCCCGGCCTCGGGCTCTGCCCGTCGTCGCGCGGCTCGCAGTCCTGGGGCGATCCTGGCCATGCCTCCGTTGCAGCACCAGGCAAGCGGCCGAGGCTCACGCCCAACCCATCGATGGCGATGCGCAAGGGCGAATTCCTGATGCCGTTCGGCTCGCCGGGTGGTGATCTGCAGCCGCAGGGAATGCTGCAGGCGCTCGTCAATCATCTGGTCTTCGGCATGGATATCCAGCAGGCGGTCGAGGCGCCGCGCTTCATCACCCGCAACTTCCCCGACAGTTTCGAGCCGCACACCTATTATCCCGGCCGCGTCGATCTCGAGCAGGGGATCGGCCGGCCGACGGGCGATGCCCTGGGCGCCCTCGGCCACCAGGTGAACTGGCTCCCCGATCTCTCCCTCAAGACCGCCAGCGTCTGCGCCGTCTCCGCCGACCTCAAGGGCGGCAGGCTCTACGGCGCGGCGGATCCGCGCCGCACCGGCCGGGCGATGGGCTGGTAAAGGCTTAGTTTCACGCCGCCTCGACGAGACGCACCGCACCCTTGCCGCGCACCTCGGCCTCCTCGTATTCCGCGGCGGCAATCGCGCGATCGAGCGCGGCGCGCAGCTCCTTTGCGGACTCCAGCGTGATCTCGACGGCGGCGCGGGCACCGGCGTCGAGGCTGGTGTTGAAGAAGTCGAGCGTGATGACGTCGCCCAGCGGCGCATGGCGGGCGTGGTCGTAGGCGACCACGGCCTGGGTCAGCGGAAACCACTCATCGCCGCGCTTGGCCATGCCCTCGGCGCGGGCGATCTCGACGATGGAGGTGCACATGTTGTGCCTCCTACTTCGCGAGGCGCTTGCCGAAAAAGGCGAACACCTTGCTCCAGCCGTCCATCGCCTGCTCGGGCCGATAGAGCGGCCGGTGCCAGTAGAAGAAGCCGTGGCCGGCGCCGTCGTAGCGGTGGAACTCGTGCGCCTTGCCGTGCTTCTTCAGCTCGGCTTCGTGCTGGTTCACCTGCTCGGGGCTGGGCGCGCGATCGTCGTTGCCGAACAGGCCGAGCAACGGGCAGGAGAGGTCCTTGGTCATGTCGAGCGGCTGGACCGGCGTCTTGGCGTTGAGCGTCTCCTTGGGCATCACCACGCGGCCGCCCCAGAGATCGACGACGGCATCGACGTCCTTCTTCTGGCAGGCATAGATGAAGGCGTGCCGGCCGCCGGAGCAGGAAC
>CAMARK010000191.1 GCA_945860205.1 Reyranella massiliensis 521
GCAACTTCCCGCAGACCTACTCCCAGGTCGGACTGATCCTGTGCGCGATGCGGCTGTCACGGAGCTGGGAGGAAGGTCTATGGCGCGCCTCGTAATCGTCTCCAACCGCGTTCCCATCCCCAAGTCGCGGGTGACCCAGGCGGGCGGCCTCGCCGTCGCGCTGCGCGACATTCTCGTTCCCGGGTCGATGTGGTTCGGCTGGAGTGGCCGGATCGCCGTCGAGCCCGCCGCCACGGCCTCGCTGGTCGAGGCGCGCGGCGTCACCTACGCCACGATCGACCTGACCGAGGAGCAGCACCGCGGCTTCTATACCGGCTTCGCCAACGGCGCGCTGTGGCCTCTGCTGCATTTCCGCCTGGGTCTGCTGCGCTTCCGTCGCGAGGATTACGAGGCCTATCTCGAGGTCAACGCGGCCTTCGCCTCGACGATGGCGGGCTTGCTGCAGGGCGACGACACCGTCTGGGTGCACGACTATCACCTGATCCCGCTCGGTTGCATCCTGCGCCGCAACGGCTTTGGCGGACCCCTCGGATTCTTCCTGCATGTTCCCTTCGTGCCGCCGTCGATGATGCAGGCCCTGCCCGTCGGCCGCGAGATGATCGACGATCTCTGCCATTACGATGTCGTCGGCTTCCAGACCGAGGAACACGCCCACGACTTCCGCGACTGCGCACAGCGCATGCTGGGTGCCACCGTGCGCGGCGAATCGGTGCAGACCAAGGACGGCCGCACGGTGCGGGTGATCGTCGATCCGATCGGCATCGATGCCGACGCCTTCACGCATACGGCCGAGCGCGCGTCGCGCGACAAGACGGTGACGCGCCTGGCCGAGTCGCTGGTCGATCGCGCGCTCGCCATCGGCGTTGACCGCATGGATTATTCCAAGGGTCTCCCCCACCGCTTCGAGGCCTATGCGCGACTTCTCGAGCGCTTCCCCGAACACCGGCGCAAGGTCCATCTGCTGCAGATCTGCCCGCGCTCGCGCGAGGAAGTGGACGAATACCGCCGCCTCCGCGCCGAACTCGACCAGCTATCGGGCCGCATCAACGGCCGCTTCTCGGAGTTCGACTGGACACCGCTCCGCTACAGCACGCGGGCGGCGCCGCGCACCACGCTGGCCGGCCTTTACCGCATCGCCCGTGTCGGCGTGGTGACGCCGTTGCGCGACGGCATGAACCTGGTGGCCAAGGAATTCGTGGCGGCGCAACGCGACGAAGATCCGGGTGTCCTGATCCTGTCCCAGTTCGCCGGCGCGGCGCACGAGCTCACCGAGGCCCTGATCGTCAATCCGTTCGACGCCGACGCCATTGCCGAGGCCATGCACCAGGCCCTGTCGATGCCGCTGGCCGAACGGCGGGAGCGCCACGCGCGTTTGAAGGTCAAGGTCCGAAGGACCAACGCCCAGGCCTATTGCCAGCGATTTGTCGAAGCGCTGACAGCCACCGCGGCTACCCAGGCAGCCTGAAAACCGGCTTCCGCCGCGCAGCGCAACGTCGCCGCAGCTGCCACGTTCAATCAATGCTCTCTCGTGAGGAAAAAGCGTGACCATCACAACAACCGAACCTCCCCAACAAAAGCCCTTGCTGGCGCACGGCGGCCGCGTCTTGCCTGCCGTCTCCGTCGACACCTATAACGAGGAGTTGCGGGACGACAGCGGCTTTGTCGGCGACCGCGCGAGCGGACGCGCTTTCCGCGCGATCCTGGAAGACTGGCGTGAGCGCCTCCGGAGCAACGGCAACGATCCTTTCGGAGAGACCGCCTCACAGGACCTGTCGAAATCGAAGCTCGACAAGGTCCTGGCCGGGGACGATCCGATTGCCGCAGGCCTCGTCCATACCGTGGTCGAGGAGTTCGCCGCCGAATTGGCCACGGTCACGCGGCGCTTTCTTCGCCTCGAGGCATGGCGCGACACCGAACGCATCGTCATCGGCGGCGGCCTGAGCGAAAGCCAGATCGGCCGTCTCGCGATGGGACGGGCGGCGGTGGTGCTGAGCAGCGAAGGCATCGCCACGGAATTGACCGCCATTACCAATCATCCCGACAAGGCAGGCCTGATCGGCGCGGTCCACCTGGCCCCAAGCTGGATCCTGGCCGGCCACGACGCCATCCTCGCGGCCGACATCGGCGGCACCAATCTCCGTGTCGGCGTCGTCGAACTCAATATGAAGAAGGGCGATCTTTCGAAGGCCGCCGTCTGGAAGTACCTCCATTGGCGGCATCGCGACGATGCCCCCGGACGCGACGAGGCGTTGCAGAGGTTGGGCACCATGCTGGAAGAACTGATCGAAGCTGCGACCGCCGACAAGCTGAAGCTGGCGCCCTTCCTGGGCGTCGGCTGTCCCGGCCTGATCGACGATCAGGGTTTCATCCTCAATGGCGGACAGAACCTGCCCGGAAACTGGGAAGGCAACAGCTTCAATCTCGCCCATGACCTGGTGGCCCGGCTCGACCGCATCCAGGGTCACGAGCCGGTGGTCGTGATCCACAACGACGCTGTCGTGCAGGGTTTGAGCGAAATTCCGCGCATGAAGGACGTGTCGCGCTGGGGCGTGTTCACGATCGGCACCGGACTCGGCAACGCCCGCTTCACCAACCGGGAAACCGACTGATGAGGATCGGCGCCTTCCAGCCGACGGCCTATCGGCCTCCGGGAGGCAGCGTTCAATCTTTCTCTCAGAAGCTGACGGAGACCTTCTTTCGCGCCATCGCCTCGCAATCGACGAGGACGGTGATCGGACGGGGCTTCCTGTCGCTGGAGCTGCGCGCGACCAAAGCCGGCAAGGCCCAGTTCGTATGGCACTTCGACGACGACATCGACCCCGAGACCGCACAGGCCTCGATCCAGATCATGCTCGACACGGTCGCGCGCCCGCTGTTGCAGGGCGCGCGCTGGTCGCCGCAATGGATACCCCGGGAGCCGTCGACAAAGAGAAAATAAAAACTCTACCTGCCTGCCTGCAACGAGCCCAGCGGCGAGGCGTTCTGCTGCCATGCCGATCGAGCCCGTGCGCCTGTCATCGCAAGAATTGATCCTGTTGCAAGCCCTCGAAAGCGGCCGAAGACCGCCCATCACGTCCAGCCACCGGACGCGACTGGAACTCCTGGGGTTGGTCCGCGACGGGCCCGCCGGCCTGCAGCTTACGTCCGAAGGTCGCCGGTGCGCCTGCGAAATCGCGGCCACCGTGGAACCGGAAAAGCTCGCTCACTCGAGGGAGTCCGCCTCGACTCCCCGCGATACGAGAGGCCGGCGCAAGCGTGGCCGACGCACGCTGCCAATCTGACCGCACCTGCCGCAACGCTCTCTCCCCTGCTGCGTTACCTAAGCTCGAGACAATTGGTGAGATACATGAAACGCGGGCTAATCATTCTTCCCCTGCTGGCCATCACGGCCGGTGTCGCCAGCGCGCAAATGCTGCAGTCGCCGGCGCCATCACCTGCCATGGCGAGCGCGCCGGCGAGCGCCCAGGCAGAGCTGCCCCCGTCGCCCCGGCCGGAGGCGGCCCCCACACGTATCGCCCAGACCATGGTCGCCCGCCAGGCACCGGTGCCGATGCTGCTGACCAACCGGCCGCCGGCTCTTGCCCCGGGAGCGACCGGCGCCGACCCGGCGACCACGGACTCCGCCATCCGGCATTTCAGCGAAACCGATGCCAAGGCCGCCATCGAAGCCGACGGCTACAAGAAACCTCGCATCGTGAACAAAGGTGCCGATGGTTCGTGGCGTGCGCGGGCGCTCCGCGGCACGGTCGAGGTCTCATTGCGAGTCGATGCGCAAGGCAACGTCAGCGGCGAATAGGCTAGGCGCAACCAAAGCAGCTCCAATCCGTTACGCAAAGGAGGTTGCCATGTCACAAGGCCTGTTCGTCGCACTCGATAGAGAGGAAGAAGCGGCCGTGCGGCGCGTGGCTTACGGCGCCAGCGAACCGCGACATCATTTTACCCCCGACATTGCCCGGCTCCGAACCTTGGCGCTGATCGACGAATGCGCCGGCAAGCTGCAGCTGACCCTGCTGGGCCGGCAGTGGATTTCCCAGTCTGCCGGCCGCCTCGTGGGCAGCGGGGCCGCCATACACATGCGGATGCGCTAGGATTTCAGGAAATCCGTGGCGCCCGCCCATCATCGACGCAAGCTCATCAGGCAGCTGGCCAGGGCCAGGGGGTTGATCCTCCTGGGACCGGGCGACCTCTGCCTGCATCGATTGCGCCATGGCCGCGGCTTCCGATTCGTCGACGAGGACGGCGTGACCCTTCGCGATAAGGATACCTTGACGCGCCTCAAGGCGCTGGCCGTTCCGCCCGCCTATGAGAAGGTCCGCTTTGCGGCCGAG
>CAMARK010000192.1 GCA_945860205.1 Reyranella massiliensis 521
TCGGCGTCCTGGCCCTCGCCGCCGAGCAACTGATGCGCCTCGTCGTCTAGAATTTCGACAATCAACAGACGGCCATCATAACGCCGCCACGGCGGTGGGGTCGGCGCGTCCGGCGCGCGGAAAAAACCGAGGCAACGGGCTCTTCGCCCGTGGCTTCAGGGGGCGACATCCCCTTTATGCCCGCCCATCGGCCTTCGCCACTCACGACAGCCAAAGAGTTTTGCAAGAGGCTCGGTTTTATGTTTATGGTGTGATCCTTTCGTTGGAATGGACGGAAGCGCTATGGGACAAGTTCATCAAACGCAGGGCGGGCGGACAATCGTGCCCCTCATCACGCAATGGACGCGGATCGTGCGATAAATTATGAAAGTTTCCTAGATTAGGAGAAATTTGGAACGCATGGTGGCGCTTGTGAAGCCGGACACTGCAAGATCGAAGGTCCACGTCAGTCTGCGGCTCAGCCTGGTGGGGATTTCGTTCCTAACAGTGGTGCTGACGGCAGTGGCCGTCCACTTCCCCTGGTTCTGGGTCAGCCGCGAAAACGTCACCGACATGTCTCGCCAGCTCACCGGCGAGATCGTGGCCGGCGTCGATCGCGAGGTCGACGCCATCTTCACCTCCGCCATCGCGGCCCAAAGAACCGTGCTCGATACGCTTCAAAGCGGCGTGCTCGACATCAAGGACAAGGGCACGCGCGACAAGCTGTTTCTCGCTTTTCTGATGGCCAATCCGCATTTCTCCTGGGTCAGCTTCGGCGCGCCAAACGGCAATTTCTATGGCGCGCAGCGGCGCAACGAAATCGATATCCGCGTGGCCGAAAGCGTCTGGGACCCGGCGCAAAGCCTCGCTCGCCGGACGGAGGATTATTATATCAAAGACGGTGAGCGGCTGATCCAGACGCATACCAAGATCAATACCAACGACTATTATTCGCCCGATCGCGCCTGGTATAAGCTGGCTACAGCCTCGCCCGGAAAGCATATCTGGACAGACGTCTATGTCTTCAACACCTCGCGCAAGCCGGGGCTGAACGCGGCCATCGAATTCAGCCGCAACGGCGAGCTGGTCGGCGTGGTGTCGATCGCCATCGAGCTGGAGCGCATCTCGCGCTACCTGAAAAACCTCACCACCCTGCGCTCGGGCACGGCCTTCATCGTCACCCGTAACGGCAACCTGGTGGCCTTCCCCGACAGCGGCGAAGTTACAGAGCGCGACGTCAGTTCCGACAACCGGGGCTTGCGCGCCATGGCGGAGAGCTTCCATCCCATGCTGCAGGTGGCGCAGGGCGCGCTACGCTCGAGCAGCGTCGGGCTGGCGCAGCTGCAGGAGCCGGCGCAGCTGGTTTTCGATAACGGCAACGGCCGGCATCTGGTTTCCATCGCGCCTTCGACGCGGCGCAGCGACTGGATCATCGGCACGGTGATCCCCGAGCGCGACTTCATGGGCCAAATCGAAGAGAATTACCTGCGGCTGGTGGTCGCGGTGCTGCTCGCGGTGCTGGTGGTGACGATGCTGGCGGTAACGGTGTCGCGCTATCTCTTCGTCAGGCCCTTGCAGCGCATCATCGTGCAGACCAGACGCATCGAGCATTTCGATCTCACCTCGGTCGAGCGTATACCCAGCCCGATCTTGGAAATCGACGCCATGTCGGAATCGGTCATGCAGATGGCCAACGGACTGCGCTCGTTCCGCCGCTATTTGCCGGCCGACCTGGTGCGCACCCTGATGGACCAGGGCGTGGTGGCGGAACTGGGCGGCGAGCGGCGCACCTTGTCGGTGCTGTTCATGGATCTCGAGGGCTTCACCTCTATGACGGAGCGGCTGGGCCATCGCATGGTGCCGCTGCTGGGCGAATATCTCGGCGCCATGAGCGAGCAGCTGATGGCGCAGCGCGGCACCATCGACAAGTTCATCGGCGACGCCATCATGGCGTTCTGGGGCGCTCCGCTGCGAAACGAGGAGCACGCCACCGACGCCTGCCGCGCCGCACTCAACTGCCAGCAACGCTTTGTGCAACTGCAGACGGCCTGGGTGGCGCGCGGCCTGCCCCGGCTCAACATGCGCATCGGGCTCAATACCGGCCGCATGGTGGTGGGCAATATCGGCTCGGAAGACCGGCTGAACTACACCGTCATCGGCGACTCCGTGAACTTGGCGTCACGGCTGGAAGGGCTGAACAATTCTTACGGCACAATGATCCTGATTAGCCAGAACACCTACGAGCTGGCCAAATACGACATCGTGGCGCGCAAGCTCAATACCGTGGCGGTGCGCGGCAAGGAAGAAGCCGTGGCTGTGTACGAGCTTTTGGCCATGCGCGAGGAGGCCGGCGATGCTGCGCCGGGGTTCGAATGGGTGACGGTGTTCGACAAGGCGATGGCGGCCTATCACGCCGGGCGCTGGCACGAGGCGGCGCAGCACTTCAATGCGGTGATCCAACTGCGCGGCGAGGATGCGCCGTCGAGCCTGTTCATCGACCGCTGCATGGAGAAGGTCGCGGCCGAGCCCAAGCACCCTGTGCTAGCGATAAGCCGCGATCCGTCGGCCAATAACGCCTGAGACTTTTCCTAATCGTGACCGCCGTTACCCGTTCCTCTCTCCCTGCGAAGCGAGCGTCTCGAAGGGTAGGCTGCGCGATCTATACCTGACCCGATCCTTAGGGCTCGTAAGAGAATAAACGAATCGTGATTTGTCGATTTCAGGTAACTACCCAGGTAGCTTGATGCTGAACGTCACTTGACCTGAGAGGCTGGACATGAGTCAAGCTCTCCATGCCCGAGGTTCCGGTTTCTGGTTCGCGCGAAGTTTCCGCCCCGGGGTCCCCGGAAGCGGTCATCGCGGCGCTGCAGGCGGTAATTGTGGAACTTCAGGCCCGCATCGCCGATCTGGAACGTCAGCTTGGACTGAACAGTGGCAATAGCGGCAAGCCGCCGTCCAGCGATGGGCTGAAGAAGCAGCCGGCGCGTGTCAGTAGCCTGCGCGGCCGGTCAGGCAAGAAGCCGGGCGGACAACCGGGCCATCCCGGCACGACGTTGCGCCGCTCTGAAAGCCCTGACGCCACCGTCGACCATTTCCCCGAGACCTGTTCCGGATGCGGTGGTGCCCTGACTGGAACGTCGGTGACGGGCCACACGGCGCGGCAGGTGTTCGATCTTCCGCAGCCTCAGCCCCTGATTGTCACGGAACACCGCGCCCATTCTTGCCGTTGCGGTCATTGCGGTACCGAGACGCGCGCGACCTTTCCCGAAGATGTGACCGCGCCGGTGCAATATGGCGCCCGCCTCGCGGCCGTCGTGGTCTATCTGTTGCATTACCAGCTGCTGCCCGAGAAGCGTCTGGCCGTGCTGATGGCCGATCTGTTCGGCGTGTGGCTGGTGACGGCCACCATCGCGAGCATGAGCCAGCGCTGTGCCGCGCGGTTTCAGGATTTCACTGCGGCCATACGCGATCATGTGGCGGCAGCGCCGGTCAAACATCTGGACGAGACGGGCTTTCGCATCGGCGGCAAGACATGGTGGCTCCATATCGCCTCGACCAAGCTGCTGACATTCTACCGCATCTCCCCCAAGCGCGGCAGCCTGCCAGAACATCTCACCGGGGTTATCGTCCATGACCATTGGAAACCGTACTACACTTTAACGGGCGTCTCGCACGCGTTATGCAACGCCCATCATCTGCGCGAACTTCAGGCGCTGGTCGAGATCGAGAAAGAAGACTGGGCACGCCAGATGCAGCGTCTGCTGCGTCGCGCCTGCCATTCGGCAAACCTCGCACAGGAGAGAGGCGTGCCGTTGTCGGCTCGGCTCATCGCTTTGTTCGACCGCCATTATGACGCCATTCTCGCCGCGGGCCTCGCCTTCCATGAGGACCAGCCAAAACTGATCTGCGCCGCCGTGCAGGCCCATCGCCGTGGCCGCCAACGGAGACGGGTCGGCCACAATCTGCTGCTGCGTCTCAGCACCCGCAAGCAAGATGTGCTGCGCTTCCTCTCCGACCCCAACGTACCGTTCACCAACAATCTGGCCGAGCAGGATGCGAGGATGATGAAACTCCGCCAGAAAATCTCCGGTGGCTTCCGCTCCGAGGACGGCGCGACGGACTTTGCAACAATCCGATCGCTTCTCTCGACCGCGAGGAAGCAGGCGTGGAGCTTGCTCGATACCTTGATGAGCAATCCATTCAGCCTGATTGGACGATTACGATTGGCCTGAGCTTGGTCGAGGTAGCTGGGCAGTTA
>CAMARK010000193.1 GCA_945860205.1 Reyranella massiliensis 521
ACAGCAATTCGAAATGGCAAGGGCGCTCAGGTCGACGGTTGCTGTGCACTCCAGGTTTCAGACCGGGCCAGTCCGTCTGGAACGCAAGGCTGGCAACAGCGACGCGCCTGCCTTGCAAGCACTATCGGCCTGTGTCCGAAGGAACCGCAGTGGCAGGTTGGCCGCGCCAGGAAGGTGGCAAGCAGGAGTGGTAGCCGGGTTCCTGCAGGGAACGCCGGGTCGCCCCCCGGACGACGGGCGTGCCGGTACATTGCTGGCAGGCGCGTAAAGGCGAGAGTCGGGACGACACGACTCAGGGCAAGACAGACGAGCGCGCCGGCCGGAGGACGCGGCAAAGCCCGGTCTCAGCGTCCTCCGGCGACGTCAATGAAGCTGCCGGTGACGTAGGAGGCTTCCGCTGACAACAACCACATGATAGCCGTCGCCACTTCGTCTGCGTGCCCACCGCGCTGCATGGGGACCATGGGCCCCAAACGCTCAACCCGGCCAGGCTCACCGCTGCTGGCGTGAATGTCGGTGTCGATGATACCGGGGCGTACTGCATTGACGCGGATCCCCTCTGCCGCCACCTCTTTAGCGAGGCCTAGCGTGAGTGTATCAACAGCACCTTTGGTCGCCGCGTAGTCGACATACTCGCCTGGAGAGCCCAGACGGGCCGCTGCCGAGGACACGTTGACGATCGCGCCGCCAGCGCCACCGTGTTGCGTCGACATGCGCAAGACCGCAGCCCTTGCGCAGAGGAAGCTGCCGATGACATTGGTGGCGAACACGCGGTGCAGGCGCGCCGCGTCCATCGCGTCGACTCGTGTTTGCCGGCCGGTCAGGCCGGCGTTGTTGACCAGTGCGGTCAGCGGCCCGAAGGCGCGGTCGCAGGCCTCGAACAGCCGCAGGATCTCGCTTTCGTTGCTGACATCCGCCTGCAGGGACAGCGCACGGCCGCCCGTGTCTTCGATCGCTTGGACGACCTGCGCGGCCGCTGCGGCATCCTCGCGATAGCTCAACATCACACAGTAACCGTCGCGACCGGCGCGCAGTGCCGTGGCGGCACCAATGCCGCGACTGCCGCCGGTAATAAGGACCACTTTGTTCATGTGCAAGACGTCTCTGCTCGCATGTCGGGAACAGGCGGCCAGTCGGGTCGCTCGGCCTACGCAGCAATCAAGCGCAGTGGCTGGTGTTCGACGATGTCCATGATGGGCTGACGGGCAAAGTGGACGGCCTCCGGGCCCTGCGGATACTCCAGCGTTCGGGTGCGCGCAAGCAGTTGACGGAGCGCGATGCGCGCCTCGAGCCGGGCAAGCGCGTTGCCGATGCACATGTGCACGCCGGTGCCGAAGCTCGCATGTCGGAGTTGCCCGCGGGTGACGTCGAACTCATCCGGGCGATCGAACACTCTGGGATCGCGATTGGCGGAAGCCAGCCACAGGGCGACGAAATCACCTTTCCGGATCTCGACCCCATCGATAGCACAATCAGTGTTTGCGATACGTTCGAGCTTGCGCAGCTGACTGCGCAGGCGCAGCGACTCTTCGACCATTGGTTCGAGGAGGGCGGGCGTTTGCCGAAGGAGTGCGTGCTGCTGAGGGTGCGTCATCAGCAGATGAATGGCATTGCCGATGAGATTGGTGGTCGTTGCCTGCCCGGCGATCACCAGCAGCTGACAGAAGCCGGACGCCTGTGCGTCGGTGAAGCCGCCATCGAGCATGGCCGACAGCACGTCATCCTGGCGGCGCCGACGCCTTTCGCGGATGAAGTCCGCAAAGTATTCGCCCATTTCTCGGCAGGCCTCGCCAATCTGGGCTTCAACCGCCGGCCGCCGCTCGCGCCAGAACACCGCCTGGCCGTCGAACTCCTCGAGCTTCTCGGTGAGGCGTCGAATCCGCGGCAGCGCTGATTCCGGCAGCCCGATCAGTTTCGAGATCATGTAGATGGTCAGCTTCGAGGCGAAGTCGTCGATGACATCGATGTCGCGCGCGGCCAGACAGTCATCCAGCAATTCGGTGCAGCGTTGTTCGATCTGGCTGGTCAGGGCGTGCACCCGTGCCGGCAAGAACAGCGGCGCGACTATCGCCCGCAGCTTCGTGTGCTCGGGCGGATCGTCGTAGAACATCACGGTCGCGTCGCCCAGGTTTCCTTTGCGGAATTCCTCCCCGCGGTCCGAAGACCAGTCATGCCAGTTGTTGGCGATGGCGCGGACGTCCTCGTTGCGGAATACGGAGACCACGCGACACAGGCTGTCGGCATGCCGGTAGGCGCGGCAGGACTCTCGCATGTGATTCAGGATGGCGTAGGGCCGTGCCAGAAAGTCTTCCGACAACGGTTCGAACTGGAGGGGATGGTGCATGACGTCACGTCCTCGTGCTGGCGAACTCAGACCTGGCTGGATGGGAGACTGACCTGCATGCCGTCGAGCGCCGGGCTCGTGCTGATTCGGCAGCTGAGGCGTGAGTCAGGACGCCGCTCCAGCGCGCCCTCCAGCATCACTTGCTCGGTGGCGTCGGGTGGCGGCAGGCGTGCCTGCCAGTCCTCGGCGATATAGACGTGGCAGGTTGCGCAGGCGCAGTTGCCGCCGCATTCCCCGATGATGCCTGGCAGGCCATGACGTACCGCCAGTGACATCAGGGTTTCTCCGGCCACAGCCTCCAGGCTGGTTTCCTCACCCGCACTGTTCACGAAGCAGATTCTGATCACGCGGCCCTCCGGTCACTGCTGTTGGTTGCATCTGTCAGCTCGACGTATATGGTCGACGAAAGTGTAGACAGAATAGACGGCAATGTTGCCGATGTCCAGCGTCGAAGCGGGCGCGGGTTGCGTCCGGAACGCCGCGCGGACTGCGGGCCGTGCGGATTCACCGGTTCCGGTTTACGATTCGCTGCTGGAATCGTCTCCCACTACGGATTAGCCAATGTCGGATGGGTCATCATCGGTCGAACTGGTCTTGAACAAACTTCTGGACGGGATCCGGCAGGGGCGCTACGTGCCGGGTCAGCGCCTGGTGGCCGGCGACGTTGCCAGGGAGCTGAATGTCAGCCGCGCGCCCGTACGGGAAGCGATTCATGTGCTGGCTGGCGAAGGTGTGGTCGAACTGACACCCAACCAGGGCGCGCGCATCGTATGTCTGACCGCCATGGATTTGATCCACGGCATGTTGCTGCTCAAGGCCGTCGGTGCACTGGGTATCGAATACGCCTGTCCCCTGATGTCGCAGCCCGCCAATCGCAGCGCGGTGAAGGCGAAGGCCAAAGAGGTGTTCGAGGCTGGCGGCACCCGTCAGCCTTATCCTTGGTTCACGGGACTGATCGAACTCCATCGGCTGTTCAACACAATCAGTGGCAATCCCTACCTCAACCTGCAGGTGTTCGGGCGGCTGCATCTGGTCTATTTCAATCGCGCGTTGTCGGAAAAGCTGCCGGGCCGCCATTGGGAAAAGTATGTGGCCAATTATCACCAGATCGTCGAGCTGGTACTGGCAGGCGACGCGCGCAAGGCCGTCGCTGCCTTCAATTCGCATATGACCTGGGCCATCGATGGCCTGCGCAAGGAATATCTCGCGGACTAGCGCCAGGCTGCCCGACGCCGGCGTCGGCTGAGAAAGTCGCGCTTGACGCTGCCTGATTCGTCGACGATATTGTCGGCACTTCTGGCGATCGTTCCGATAGGGCGCGGATGCTGATGCCCCGGATGGACGCCGCGCACCCGCGAACTCCGGAGCTATACGCGATGAAAGCCAGTACCGATCGGATCCTCACCACCCACGTCGGCAGCCTGCCCCGCTCGGACAAGCTGCTCGCGATGATCTCGGATATAGAGGCCGGCAAGGCGGTGGACCGCGCGGTCTTCCAGGCGCAGGCCAGGCTGGAAATGGCGGCGGTGGTCCGCGAGCAGGCGACGGCCGGGATCGACATCGCCGGCGACGGCGAAATTCCGCGGCTCGGCTTCTCCATCTATGCCAAGAACCGGATGTCCGGCTTTGGCGGCGCGGCCAATCGCGGCACGGTCACTGACTTCGAGAAGTTTCCGAAGTACGCCGAGTTTCTCGCCCGGCGCGTTGGTGCCACCACCATCGGTAAATCGGCCACCACCTGGCAGATGCCGGAATGCGTGGCCGAAGTGCACTACGAGGACGATTTCGCGCAGGCGCGCGAAGAGCTGGATCTGTTCGCCGACGTGCTCGCGCAGGAGTCCGTCGCGACGGCGAGCTTTGCGCAGACTTTCGTGACGGCGGCGACCCCGGGC
>CAMARK010000194.1 GCA_945860205.1 Reyranella massiliensis 521
GATCGGCCATATCGATTTGCCGGAGCGCTGCGCCAACCTGTGCTTCGGCGGCCGGCACCGTAACCGCTTGTTCATGACGGCCAGCCACTCGCTTTACGCGCTCTACGTGAACACCCAGGGCGCGGCCGGCGGCTGATCGATCCCATGCCTAGCGTAGCCGGGTCCGGCGTAGATTCGCGTTATTCGTGGTGGCGTCTGGTCGCCAGCGTGACGCTGAGCACCGTGGGCGGCATCGGCATGTGGTGCCTGGTGGTGGCCCTGCCCGCGCTCCAGCACGATCTCGGCGTCAGCCGTGCCGATATCTCCTTCGCCTACACCATGAACACGCTGGGCTTCTTCGCAGGCGGCGTCACCTGGGGATACGTGGTCGACAGGCGCGGCATCGTCGTCACGGCAATCCTGAGCGCGATCGGCCTCGCGGCGGGCTTCGCGCTCGCGTCAACCGCGCCCTCGCTCACGCTGGTCGCTGCCGCGCAGGCCCTGATCGGCTTCGGCGCGGCGGCAACCTTTGCCCCGCTGGTCGCCGATATCTCGCACTGGTTCGAGAAGCGTCGCGGCATGGCCGTCGCCATCGCAGCGTCTGGCAACTACCTCGCCGGCGCCATCTGGCCGCCGATCATCGAGCTGCTCATTCGCGACCATGGCTGGCGCGGCACCTATTGGGTCGCCGCCGCTCTCTGTCTGGTGACCATGGTGCCGTTGGCCCTGACGCTTCGTCGCAAACCGCCACAGCATCACACGGCGAGCGGTGAGAGCACGGCAAGTGTCGCGCCCTACTCGCCACGGTCGCTCGGGCTATCGCCCAATGCCCTGCAGGCGGTCCTCGTCGTGGCCGGCATCGGCTGCTGCGTCGCCATGTCGATGCCCCAGGTCCATATCGTCGCCTACTGCGCCGATCTCGGTTACGGCACCGCGCGCGGCGCCACCATGCTGTCGCTGATGCTGGGCTTCGGCATCGTGAGCCGCATTGCCTCGGGCTGGATCGCCGACAAGGTCGGCGGCGTAAAAACCCTTCTGCTGGGCTCGACCCTTCAGTGCATCGCCCTCGTCGTCTACATGATCGACGACTCGCTGAATTCGCTCTACCTGGCGTCGGCGCTGTTCGGGCTGTTCCAGGGCGGCATCGTGCCGTCCTATGCCATCATCGTGCGCGAGTACTTCCCGCCCAAGGAGGCGGGCTTCCGCGTCAGCCTCGCCATATCGTCGACCCTGATCGGCATGGCGCTGGGTGGCTGGATGGGCGGCGTGCTGTTCGACATGACCGGCTCCTACCGGGCCGCCTTCATCAACGGCATCGCCTGGAACGTGATGAACGGCGCGGTGGCATTCTGGCTGCTGACGCGGCAAAACCGTCGCAACGTCTACGCCTGAGGTCCCGACCATGCGCATCACGGCCATCCGCGACATCGTCTCGCCGATCCGTTCCAACATCGCCAACGCCTATATCGACTTCAGCCAGATGACGGCGAGCGTGGTGGCAGTCGAGACCGACCGCATCGTCGACGGCAAGCCGGTGGTGGGCTACGGCTTCAACTCCAACGGCCGCTATGCCCAGCACGGACTTTTAGGCGAGCGGTTCATCCCGCGCCTGAAGGCCGTCAAGTCCGACGCCTTGCTCGACAGCGAAGGATTCATCGACCCGGCGAAGTGCTGGGCCGCCATGATGGCCAACGAAAAGCCCGGCGGTCACGGCGAACGCTCGGTGGCCGTGGGCGTGCTCGACATGGCGCTGTGGGATGCGCTGGCCAAGGCCAAGCGCGTGCCGCTGTGGAAGCTTTTGGCCGATCGCTACAATGGCGGCGTCCACGACGACAAGGCCTGGGTCTATGCCGCCGGCGGCTACTACTATCCCGGCAAGGATCTGGAAGCCCTGCAGGACGAAATGAAGGGCTACCTCGAGCTGGGCTATTCCTGCGTGAAAATGAAGGTAGGCGGCGTGCCGCTCGCCGAAGACATCAAGCGCATCGAGGCGGTGTTGAAAATCGTGGGCACCGGCGAGCGTCTCGCGGTCGACGTCAACGGCAAGTTCAACCTCACCACCGCCATCGAATTCGGCAAGGCTATCCAGGGCTATGGGCTGCGCTGGTACGAGGAGCCACTCGATCCCCTCGACTATCTGGCGCACGCCGCACTCGCCACCGAGTACGCGCCGCCGCTCGCCACCGGCGAGAACCTGTTCTCGATGCAGGACGCCCGCAACCTGGTGCGCCATGGCGGCCTCAGGCCCGATCGCGACATCCTGCAATACGACCCGGCGCTCAGCTACGGCCTGGTCGAGTACCTGCGCACGCTCGAGATGCTGAAGGCGCATGGCTGGTCGCCCAGGCGCTGCGTGCCGCACGGCGGCCACCAGTTCGCGCTCAACATCGCCGTCGGCCTGCAATGCGGCGGCAACGAATCCTATCCGCAGGTGTTCGCGCCGTTCGGCGGCTTCGCCGACGACTGCCCGGTCGTCGACGGTCGCGTGGCGCTACCCGACTCGCCGGGCATCGGCTTCGAACGCAAGGCGGATCTGTGGGCGGTCATGACGACCGCGTAAGGCGGCGTTCCAGCCTCAGCCGCGGAAGTTGTCCCAGCCGCCGCCGTGGGTCTGGTATCGGCCATCCTGGGGGATGCCCGACGTGGTGCACCCGGCCAGGACAGCGGCGGCAAGGATGGCAACGGTGGTTGCGAAAATCTTAAGTCGGTGTGTCATCATCAACCAAATATGGGGCCCGCCTACTCGGGCTTCAACAGGCCCAGCCTCAACAACTCGGACACATTTGCTTCATCGGCCTTGAGGGCTGCCGTGAACTGCTCGGGTGTCGAGGGCCGGACGATGGCGCCCAGGTCGCGCAACCGCTTGTTCGCCGTCTCGTCCTTGAGGCCGGCCACGACGCCTTCGTTCAGACGGGCAATCACCGCCTTGGGCGTGTCGATATGAGCGAACACGCCCGCCGTCGTGGCGCCGTCGAACGGTTTTATGCCGAGGTCGCCCATGGTCGGCACGTCGGGCAGCTCGGGGATGCGCTCCAGCCCGAAGCTCGCAAGCGGCCGGAGCTTGCCGGACTTGATGTGCGGCATCGAGCTGGTGAGCTGGTCGGCAAAGCTGTCGACATTGCCCGCCAGCAGATCGGCGATGCCGGGGCCCGAGCCGCGATAGGGGATGATGTTGAACTTGAGATTGTCGTTGAGCTGCAGGCGCAGGATGGAGACGTGGTTGGTGGTGCCGTTGCCGGAGTGGCCGATGCTGACCGTGCCGGGCTTGGCCTTTGCTTCGGCCAGCAGGCTCTTCATGTCGGTGAAGCGGCTGTCGGCCCGCACCACCACCAGGGTCGGCACGGTGGTGAGGATGCTGACCGGCGCGAACTGGGACAGCATTTCCTTCTTGCCGGCAAAGATCGGCGCCACGTAGCCCACGGTGAAGCTCGCCATGACGAGAGTGTAGCCGTCGGCCGGCGCGTTGTAGGCAAGCTCGAGGCCGACCACGCCGCCCGCGCCCGGCTTGTTGTCGATCAGGATGCTCTGGCCGAGCTGGCGTCCCATCGGCTCGGCCACGATGCGCGAGGTGACGTCGTAGTTGCCGCCGGGCGCGAAGGGAATGATCCAGCGGATCTGCTTGGCGGGAAAGGTCTGGGCGGAGGCGGCCCTGCCGGCGAGTGCCGCAGCAAGGCCCGCGCCCAACCCGGCGCCGATGAGTGTCCGGCGTTCGATGCGCTTCATTTTCTCGTCGCTCCCTGCAGGCTAGTCCGGTGGGCAGTATGCACCGGTTTCCGCCCAGGCACGCATCACGGCGCCAAAAGAGGCCTGCGTGCCGGGCGCCGGCGTGCGTCCGACGCCGGGCGTCCACGCCCAGCCGACCAGCGTGTCCTCGCTCATGTGGCGCAGGAGGGCCGGCATATCGAGGCCGCCGTTGCGCGAAGGGTCCTTGATCTGCCGGCAGATCTCGCCCAGCGAGCGGCCCTGCCAGGCCATCGACGCGGGCGCGAGATGCCATTTCGGATGGCCAGGGACGCGGGCAGGATCGTAGTTCGCGACCTGATGGCAGGAACTGCACGGCAGTCCC
>CAMARK010000195.1 GCA_945860205.1 Reyranella massiliensis 521
GCGAAGGGTCCTTGATCTGCCGGCAGATCTCGCCCAGCGAGCGGCCCTGCCAGGCCATCGACGCGGGCGCGAGATGCCATTTCGGATGGCCAGGGACGCGGGCAGGATCGTAGTTCGCGACCTGATGGCAGGAACTGCACGGCAGTCCCGCCACGCCATGGCCGTCCGGTCCGCGCACCACCCTCGGATTGTGCGGTCGCATCGTGTCGGTCTGGCTGGGACGATCGCCGGCGGGATGGCAGTTGAGACAGCGCGGATGCTGCAGGACCTTGCCTGCCTCGCGGAACAGCTCGATGGAGCGCGCCGCCTGAACGGAATCCTGTTGCTGACCGACGGCGGGCAGAGCCAGGAGGCTGGCGAGGACCGCGGCGGCAACGGGCACACGGACCAGGCGCATCGATCTCTCCCAGGAGCAGCAGTACGGTAGTGACTACGTCCGAGAGAGGCGAAAGTTGCCGTACCGCGTGTCAGCGGTAGACAAGTACCGGCGTCGTGCTGTGGGTCAGCACTTTCGTGGTCTCGCTGCCGAGCACCAGGGCCGAGATGCCCCGCCGTCCGTGCGACGCCATGGCGATCAGGTCGCAACCCCGGCTCGCCGCCGTCTCGATGATCGCCTGATAGGGATGGTCGTGGTCGACCTGGACGGTCTCGCACGGCACGCCGGCCGCCTTGGCCTTGGCGAGGGTCTCGCCGAGATGTCGCGCCGCCTGATCGACGGCATGCTGGTGATAGCGGTTTTGCTGCTCGGTGAGTTGCACCATCGCCATCATCACGATGGGTGCGGGTTCGGTGGTCATCAGCACGGTGACCCTGGCGCCGATCTCCCGGGCGAACGCCAGACCCTTGTCCACCGCGGAGTCCGACAGGACGGTGCCGTCGATGGGGATGAGAATGTGCTTGTACATCTGATTTCCTCCTGAAAAGCGTCGCTAGAGATACACGGCTTTCATCGCCGCCTCAGGATAGCGCGTGCCCGCCGCCGCGCCGGGCGGCAGGGCGGCCGAAAGCAGCGCCACCTCGTCGGCCATTAAGCCGACATCGAGCGCCGCCAGGTTCTCGTCGACGCGCTCCGAGCGCTTGGTGCCCGGAATGGGAACGATGTCGTCCCCCTGCGCCAGCAGCCAGGCGAGCGCCACCTGCCCCGGCTTAAAACCCTTGGCCCGCGCCACCGCCTCGATCGCCGCGACCTTCGCCAGGTTGCTGGCGAGATTGTCGGCGGCGAAGCGCGGATGCCGGCCGCGGCCGTCGCCCTCGGGAATGTCGGCGGCCTGGCGCACCGCGCCGGTCAGCAGGCTGCGGCCGAGCGGTGAATAGGCGACGAACGAGATGCCGAGCGCGCGCGTGGTCGCGAGCGTCTCCTCGGCGTCGACACGAAAGAGCAGGGAGTATTCGCTCTGCACCGCGGCGATCGGATGGACCGCGTGCGCCCGGCGGATGGTCTCGGGCCGCGCCTCGCTCAACCCCAGCGCCCTCACCTTGCCCGCCTTCACCAGATCCGCCATGGCGCCGACCGTTTCCTCGATCGCCACCGAGGGATCGACGCGATGCTGGTAGTAGAGATCGATCACCTCGACGCCCAGCCGCTTGAGGCTCGCCTCGCAGGCAGCCTTCACGTAGTCCGGCCGGCCATCGACACCGTTCTGCGTCTGGCCGAACTTGGTGGCGAGGATCGCCTGGCTGCGACGGCTGCCCGCCAGCGCCTTGCCCAGCAGGCTCTCGTTGTGGCCCCAGCCGTACATGTCGGAACTGTCGAGCAGCGTGACGCCGCGATCGAGCGCGTGATGGATGACACGGATCGCCTCGGCGTCGTCGCTCTTGCCGTAGGCGCCGGAGAAAGACATCAGGCCGAGCCCGATGGGGAAGACCGTGAGATCGCTGCCGCCGAGCCGGCGGGGTTTGGCGGCAAGGGCAGTCATGATTTTCTCCTCGGGGGCCTCAGCCATAGACGAATGTCCGGTCGTCGAGATCGATCGCCGGCCACTGGTCCTTCTCGTTCCAATAGTCCTGGGTGTGCTGCCACTCGGGCTTGTCGCCGCGCTTGGGCAGCAGGTGCATGCCGCGCATGAGATAGCCCGGATTGAAGTTGGCCGGGTCGATCCACGGCAGCAGGGGCATGTCCTTGTCCTCGGGCCGGAGTGCCACGGCCACTTTCTTCGCCTGCTTGTCCTTCATGTGCCCGAGCAGACGGCAGACGAAATCGGCGACCAGATCGGCGCGCAAGGTCCAGCTTGCGCGAAAGTAGCCGAACACCCACACCATGTTGGGCACGCCGGTGAACATCATGCCGCGGTAGGTCACCGTGTCGGCGAAGTCGAGCGGCTTGCCGTCGATGACGAAGTCGATGTCGCCCAGAACATTGAGATGGAAGCCCGTGGCCGTGACGACGATGTCGGCTTCCAGTTCCTTGCCGGACTTCAGGCGAATGCCGGTCTCTGTGAATGTCTCGATCTCGTCGGTGACCACCGAGGCATGGCCGGCGCGGATGCTCTTGAAGAGATCGCCGTCGGGAACATAGGCAATGCGCTGCCGCCACGGCCGGTAGGTCGGCGTGAAGTGCGCCGCCACGTCGTAGTCGGGCCCGAGATGGGCACGCACGCCGCCAAGCAGCTCGTTGGTCACGACGTCGGGCTCCTCGAAGGCGCGGCGTGTAAAAACCGCCTGATCATGCAGGATCTTGCGGCGCACGATCTCGTGGATCCAGCTCTCGTCGATCTGCAACTGGCGCAGCGTGTCGGCGAGGTCGTTGGCATTGCGGGCGGGAATGAAATAGGTCGGCGAGCGCTGCAGCAACGTGACGTGCTCGCACTTGTCCGCGATTGCCGGCACGAGCGTCGCCGCGGTCGCGCCCGAACCGATGACGACGACTTTCTTGCCAGCGTAGTCGAGGTCCTCCGGCCAGGTCTGCGGATGGACGATCCGGCCCTTGAAGGCCTCCATGCCCTCCCACTCGGGCGTGAAACCTTCGGAGTGCCGGTAGTAGCCCTGGCACATCCAGAGGAAGTTCGCCGTGAACCGGACGGCCTGGCCGGTGTCGGTGCGCGTGGCCTCGATCGTCCAGCGATTCTCCTGGCTCGACCAGCGCGCCGAGGAAATCCTGTGGCCATAGCGGATGTGCCGGCCGAGGTCGTTCTCGTCGATGACTTCGCCCATGTAAGCCAGGATCTCGACGGCCGTCGCGATCGGCGCGCTGGTCCAGGGCTTGAAGCGGTAGCCGAAGGTATAGAGGTCGCTGTCGGAGCGGATGCCGGGATAGCGGTGGGTGAGCCAGGTGCCGCCGAAGCTTCCCTGCGTCTCGAGGACGACGAAGCTCGTGCCGGGAAGCTGCTTGGTGAGGTGATAAGCGCCGCCGACGCCGGAAATGCCGGCGCCCACGATCAGGACGTCGAAATGCTCGGCCTTCAGGGCGGCGGTTGCAGGCAGGGTTGCTGTATCGGGCATCGGTCGGTCTTCTTTCTCGAACGCTCTACGCGGGGGTATTGTGACCCCGCTTTTGCTCCCGACCAAGAAGGGCTTAACCGCACCCGACGGGGCGGCCTTCACTCCTCGAAAGCAATGGCTTCTCGACCGGGGGAGGGGGGTGATAGGGTCATGTCTCGCGATTCAAAGGGAATATCGCCCTGACAAAGCCCGACCGCAAGAAAGCCACTCCCCGCCGCCAGCGCCCCGTGGCGGCGGATGCGCGCGCCGTGAACCCCGATGAGGGCGAGGGCGGGCCGTTCCCGATCGTCGGCATCGGCATGTCGGCTGGCGGCCTCGAAGTCGCGACCGAGTTCCTGAACGCGATGCCGCCCGACAGCGGCATGGGCTTCGTCATCGTCCAGCATCTCGAACCGACCCGGAAGAGCCTGCTCGCCGAACTGCTCGGCAGGCAGACCAGCATGCCGGTCGTCGCGATCGCCGACGGAATGAAGGTCGAGCCCAACCACGTTTACGTCATCATCCCGGCGCAGACATTGCTGAT
>CAMARK010000196.1 GCA_945860205.1 Reyranella massiliensis 521
AGCGACGAGTACGAGCAATCCAAAGTGATTTTCAGCAAGATCAAGGGCATGGTCGAGGCGGCCGGCGGCGCGATGGCCGACGTCGTCAAGATCACGGTCTATGTCACCGACATCAAGAACAACACGAAGGTCTGGGCCGCCCGCCGCGAATTCTTCACCGGCGACTTCCCGGCCTCGACCTTGGTCGAGGTGAGCGCGCTCGCCGCGCCTGAGATCCTGGTCGAGATCGAGGCGATCGCCCACATCGGCAAAGGTAAACGATAGGGGCTGGCTCTAGGCGTGTGAGAACATCTTCTTGCCGGCGACGGGCATCGAAGCCTTGAGGATGGTGCCGGCCGCGATCTTGTCGCTCTTGCGCGACACGACGACGTAAAGGTCAGCGCCCGAGAAGGCCACGTTCGTGCAGTAGATGTCGTCGCCGCAATCGACGTGATGCGTCGGCCGGCCGAGGTGATCGAAGCGCCACGCCGTGGTGCTGGGATGGGCGATCACCAGCCCGCCCTCCTCGTCCAGCGCCATGCCGTCAGGGCCGGCGTGACCGCCGCTCATCTGGATAAACAGCCCGACCTTGCTCGCCATGCCGTCGGCCATCAGCGGCAGGCGCCACACCGCATTGCTGCGCGTCACACCGACATAGAGCACGGTCTCCGCCTTGTTCATGACCAGCCCGTTAGGGCTGGGCACGGTGTTCACCAGCATCGTGAGCTTGCCCGCGGTGTCGTAGCGGTACACGCGCCCGGTCGGGTCGTGCAGGCCGGTCTGGCCCTGGTCGGTGAAATAGAGATCGGCGTTGGCCGCGAAGAAAAGGTCGTTCACGCCCTTGAAGCTCTCCGAGCCGCGCGTCTCGAGCAGCGGCGTCACCTTGCCGCTCGCGGCATCGAGCAGGACGATGCCGCGCTTGTAGTCGGTGATGAAAATCCGGCCATCCTTGTGGATTTTTAGCCCATTCGGCCAGCCATCGTACTCCGTGACCAACGTCCACTCGCCTTGCGGGCTGATGCGGAACGCGCGCCCGAAAGGAATGTCGGTGACATAGAGATTGCCGGCCCGGTCGAAGCTCGGCCCTTCGAGAAAGGAATCGAGTACCATGCCGACGGCATTGGCATCGCCCCAGGGGGTGCGGCCGGGCTTGCGGAATTTCTCCGGCAGGCGCGTGAACTCGGTGGCCGGCACCGCCTTGGTCAGCCCGTACATCTACGCCGCCTTCACTTCGCGTTCGGCCTTCAGCGCCCGCACGGTCTCGCGCAGCGCATGGACCGTCTTCTCGATCTCCGCCCCGCCGTGCGTGGCCGACACGAAGCCGCCGGGTGCTCCCATCACGTCGACACCGTGCGTCATCAGGCCCATGCGGATCTTGCCCGTCAGTGGACCTGCGCCGCGCGCGCCCTTGAGCTTGGCGAAAGGTACTTTTAGCGGATCGAAGGTCGCAGGATCGATCGGATCGTTGAACGGGTTGGGATAGATCAGGAAGGTCGAGCTTTGGCCGTAGATGCCCCACGGCACGCCTTCCTTGATCAGCACTTCGGTCAACGCCTTGCGCAGCTCGGCCGCCGTCTTGTTGGCCTTCTCCGCCAGGTCCTCGTCGCGCAGCAGCGTGAGCGCCGTCACCGCGGCCGCAGCCGACAGCGGATTGGCGTTGTAGGTGCCCGGATGCAGGATCCTCTCGATCTTCTTTGCGGCGGTCGCATCGTGATCGATGCGGTCGAGGATGTCGCGCTTGCCCGCAACCGCGCCGCCCGGCAGGCCGCCGGCCACGATCTTGGCCTGGATGCAGAGGTCGGGCGTGATGCCAAACGCCTTCTGCGCACCGCCCGAGGACCAGCGATAGCCGGTGATGACCTCGTCCATCAGCATGACGACGCCCTTCTTCCTGGTGGCGTCGCGCACGGCCTGGATGAAACCCTTAGGCAGTGGCGCCTGGCCCCACGACGCGCCCGACGGCTCGAACATGACAGCGGCGATATCGTCACGCTCTTCGATCAGTTTCACGACGGCGGCGACATTGTCGCTCGGCATCACGATCGACAGTGCGCTCACCTCCTGCGGCACGCCTGGGGTGGTGCCGCCGTCGTAGGAGGCGCCGGCGCCGGCCGTCACGTTGTCGTGCCAGCCATGGAAATGGCCGATGAAGCGCACGATCTTGTCCTTGCCGGTGTAGGCGCGCGCGAGCCGGATCGCCATGTGCGAGGCCTCAGTGCCCGACGCCGTGAAGCGCACCCTCTCCGCACAGGGCGTCAGCTCGCAGACCAGCTCGGCCCAGCGCACTTCCAGCTCATGGCTCGAGCCGTAGTGCGTGCCGAGTTCCATCTGCTTCTTCACCGCCTCGACCACGGCGGGATGCGAATGGCCGAGCAGCATGGCGCCGTGGCCGCCGAAATAGTCGACATATTCGTTGCCGTCGACGTCCCACTTGCGCGGGCCTTTGGCCTTCGCAACGTGGATCGAATAGGGATCGAGATAGCGCGCATCGTGCGTAATGCCGCTCGGCAGCACCTTGTGGGCGCGCTCGAACAGGGCGCCGGAACCGGGAGTGCGGGCTTTATAGTCGGTGACTATCGCGGAGTTGGTCGGCGCTACAACGGTCATGAGCCCTCACATTAACTAATGGCAGAGCATCGCAAGCCTCGCTTGCGCCGCCAAGGGCCCACCGCCAGAGTTCCGCCTTTCGCAGACCGAGGGTACCTACGTGAACGCCAAACCGCGCGGACGCCAGTTCTTCAACAATCCCGGCCCCACCAACATCCCCGACCGCGTCCTGCGCGCCATGGACCGGCCCGTCCTCGACTTCATGTCAGACGAATTCCTGGCCATCCAGCATGCCTGCCATGCCGGCGTGAAGCGGGTCCTGAAGACCGACCAGACGCTCTACATGTACAACGCCAGCGGCCACGGCGCCTGGGAAGCAGCCCTCGCCAACCTCTTTTCGGCCGGCGACACCGTGCTGATCGTCGAGACCGGCTATTTCTCGCTGAGCTGGGCCCAGATGGCCGTCAACCTCGGCATCAAGGTGGAAACCTTCGCCGCCGACTGGCGCACTGGCGCCGACGTGGCGAAGCTCGCGGAGCGCTTGGCCAAGGACAAGGCGCACGAGATCAAGGCCGTGTTGACCGTTCACAACGAGACCGCGACCGGCATGGTCCTGCCGGTGGCCGACATCCGCCGCGCCATGGACGAGACCAAGCACCCCGCGCTGCTGCTCAGCGACACGATCTCCTCGCTGGCGTCGATGGAATACAAGATGGACGCTTGGGGCATCGACGTCACCGTGGGCGGCAGCCAGAAGGGCCTGATGCTGCCGACCGGCATGTCGCTGACCGGCGTCAGCAACAAGGCCATCGAGATCTCGCGCAAGAACAAGGCGCCGCGTCATTACTGGAATTGGGAGATGATGAACGGCCGCTCGCCGCAGAAGTTCGTCGGCACCGCGCCCGTACACATGTTCTTCGGCCTGCAGGAATCGCTGAAGATGCTCGAGGAAGAAACCCTCGATGGCGTATTTGCCCGCCACGCCCGCCTCGCCGACGCGACCCGCGCCGCCGTGCGCGCCTGGGGCGCCGACGGCAAGGGACCGCAACTCTACGGCCAGGCAACAGAACGGCTTTCCAACTCCGTGACGGCCGTGATGATGCCGGAGGGCATCAGCTCCGACGGCTTCCGCAAGATCGCCGTCGACCGCTACAACCTGTCGCTGGGCGGCGGGCTGGGGCCACTGATGGGCAAGGTCTTCCGCATCGGCCACATGGGCGACCTCAACGAGCCGATGCTGCTGGGCTGCCTCGCCACGACCGAACTCGCCATGAAGACCGACGGCGTGCCGTTCGCACCAGGTGGTGTCGACGCCGCGATCGCGTCGCTCGCGAGCTGAGATCTAAAACGCGGGCTTCTTTCCGGCGATCGCGGCCACGAAG
>CAMARK010000197.1 GCA_945860205.1 Reyranella massiliensis 521
GTGGCCGGCATCCAGGACAACGGCATCGACGTCACGGTGCAGGACGGCATCCCGGGCTTCATCCGCAAGTCCGAGCTCAGCCGCGACCGCTCCGAGCAGCGTCCCGACCGCTACGCCATCGGCGACAAGCTCGACGCCAAGATCACCAACATCGACAAGGCCTCGCGCCGGGTCGTGCTGTCGGTCAAGGCGCGCGAGATGGACGAAGAGAAGAAGGCGATGGCCGATTTCGGCTCGTCCGACTCGGGCGCGAGCCTGGGCGACATCCTGGGTGCGGCGCTCAGCCGGGCCCAGAAGAAGGGCGAGGACGACGAGAAATAGGGTCTTTCGAGACCTTGGAAAGGAAGGCCGGTCCGCAAGGATCGGCCTTTTCTTTTGCTTTCAAGGGCTTAGGCTTGACGATGCCGTTATTTAGTTTAATATCAAGGACTTAAATCCTTGATCCCGAGGCCAACGCCTCTCCGTGGAACCGCGATGACCAAGTCCGAGCTGATTGCCCGCCTGGCGGCCCGCAATCCGCATCTCTACCAAAGGGATGTCGAGAGGATCGTCGCGACCGTTTTCGACGAAATCTCAAAGGCCTTGGCCTCTGGCCACCGGGTCGAGCTACGCGGCTTCGGCGCCTTCTCGGTGAAGAAGCGCGACCCGCGCACCGGCCGCAATCCCCGGACCGGCGAGCAGGTTGCGGTGGCTTCCAAGCGCGTGCCTTATTTCAAGACCGGCAAGGATCTGCGCGACCGGCTGAACAAGGAAGCGGCGCGCGCGGCGGGCCTGCTGTCGGCCGACGAAAAGGCGGGCGACAAGAAGTAGCGTTGCCTCGCCTTGGCTCGCCTCCGGCCGTCGCGGTGTGCCATGCTGCCCACTGCATGAAGATCCTTTCCCGCGCCCTGTTCCTGCTCTTCGTCCTGTTCGGCGTGCTGATCGCGGTCAGCAATTCGCAGCCGGTCGAGCTCGCCCTGTGGCCGTTGCCGCATATCATCGTGATGCCGGTCTATCTGCTGGTCATCGGTCTGCTGTTGCTGGGCGTCCTGGCCGGGCTGGGGGTCGGCTGGTGGGCTGCCCGTCATCACCGCCGGCGCGCGCGCGAGGCCGGCAGCGAGGCTGCCCGGCTGGAGCGCGAGGCGGCGCGCCTGCGCAGCACCCTTGCAGCGCAGGCCCCCGTGGCGCCCGCCGCAGGCCCGGCGTCGCCCGGACAAAAAGCGATCGAGCGCCAGAGCGCGCTGGTCGCGCCCGATCTCGCAGCGCCAGCCACGCGCGGCCCGTTTTCGTGAAGATCCTGTCGGCCGCCGAGGTCGATGCAGCCCTCGACGACCTCGCCCTGATCGACCGCCTGGAAGCGCTGTTCCGCGCCGGCTGCGAGATGCCGCTCAGGCATCACCATCCGATCAAGGCGCCGCTCGGTGCCGGTTCGGCCGACGCCATGCTCCTGCTAATGCCGGCCTGGACCCGCGCATCGTCTGCGCCCGGTGCTGCGCTCGGTGGAGCGCCAAGGGTAGGCGTCAAGATCGTGACCGTGTTCCCGGACAACGATCAACGTGGGCTGCCGTCGATCTATGGCCAGTACCTGCTGCTCGACGGCACCACCGGCCAGACCTTGGCGATGCTCGATGGCACCATGTTGACCAAGCGGCGCACGGCCTGCGCGTCGGGGCTCGCTTCGCGCTACCTGTCGCGGCCCGACTCGTCGAAGCTCCTGATGATCGGCACCGGCGCGCTCGCGCCCCAGCTCATCCGCGTCCACGCCAAGGTTCGGCCGATCCGCGAGGTCGCCATCTGGGGCCGGACCACGGCGCATGCTGAAGCGCTGGCGAAGGAACTTACGGCCTCGCTGCCGAAAGTTCTCGGCCGGCCGATTATTGTACGCGCCGTGGCCGACCGGCGGGCAGCGATCGCCGAGGCCGACATCGTCTCCTGCGCCACGCTCTCAAAGGCGCCGCTGGTCGAGGGCGCCTGGCTGCGCGAGGGCCAGCACCTCGACCTGGTCGGCGCCTATACGCCCGCAATGCGCGAAAGCGACGACAAGGCGGCCTGGCGGGCGCGCCTCTACGTCGATACCCGCGCCGGCGCGCTCAAGGAGGCGGGAGACATCGTCCAGCCGCTGGCCAACGGCACCATCGACGAGGACGACATCATCGCCGACCTGTTCGAACTCACGCGAGGCCAGCAGACCGGCCGGCTCCCGGGCGATGCCACCACCATCACGCTCTTCAAGTCGGTGGGCGCGGCGCTGGAGGATCTGGCAGCGGCGGAGCTTGCCGTCGGCCTCTGATCGTCAGGCGGATGATCTTCAGGCGGGCTCGATCAGCTTGCCGGCCGCCTTCAGGGCCTCGATGTCCGCCGCGTCGACCCCGGCCTCGGCCAGGATGGCGCGCGAATCGGCGCCTTGCAGCGGGGCCATCGTCCGGATGGTGGGTGGGGTGCGGCTCATCCGCATCGGCGGCTCGACCATCATGATCTCGCCCTCGCTGGGATGCGGGTATTTCCTGAAGAGCTGGCGCCAGACCAGGTGCGGGTCATCGAACAGGTCGGCCGGGCGCGACACGGGTGCGTTGGGAATCTGGCCCTCGTCGAGCAGCTTCACCCATTCGGCCGTGGTGCGGCTGGGGGCCAGCGCCTCCACCATCGCGTACATGTCCGAGATATGCATCGACCGGGCGTTCAGGGTCGAATAGCGCGGGTCCTTCAGCACCTCGGGCCGGCCGACGATCTCGAAGAAGTTGCGCCAGTGCTTGTCGTTGTAGGGCAGGATCGCCATCCAGCCGTCCAGGGTGCGGTAGGGCTTGCGGCTGCGCGACAGCAGCCGGGAGTAGCCGACCTCGCCCTCGTCGCTGAAGGTTCGCTCCCACAGATGCTCGACCATCAGCCAGGCGGCCATGGTCTCGAACATCGGCACCTCGACGAACTGGCCCTCGCCGGTGCGCTGGCGGTGCATCAGGGCCGACAGGGTCGAGAAGGCAAAGGTAAGACCCACGGTCTTGTCGGCAAGAATGGTGGGCGGATAACGCGGGACGTCGTCGCCGGCGGCGCGGCCCATCAGGTCGGCGATGCCGAACCGGGCCTGGATGGCGTCGTCGTAGGCCGGCAGTTTTCCGTAAGGACCGTCGGCGGAATAGCCGTAGGCGCCGACATAAACGATGTTGGGATTCACCTTCCTTATGTCCTCGTAGCCCAGCCCCAGCCCCTCGATCGCCTGCGGGCGGAGCGCATGGACGAAGGCATCGGCCGTCGCCACCACCTTGAGAAGTGCGGCGCGCGCCGCCTTGTCCTTGAGGTCGAGGCAGAGCGAGCGCTTGTTGCGGTTCACGTAGAGATAGGTCGGACCCATGCCGGGAGTCTTGCCTGGCTTGCCGATGTGGCGCACCGCGTCGCCTTCCGGCGCCTCGACCTTGATGACCTCGGCGCCCTGGTCGGCGAGCAGCATCGTGCCGTAGGGCCCGAGGATGATGTTGGTGAGGTCGACGATCTTGATGCCTTCGAGGGCGCCGGGCATTGAGCTGTCCTGTGATGAGGGAGACGGCGAGACTGCCACCGTCGTGGCGCCGCGTCACGAGGTTGCAGCCGATCGCGAGTCACGCGCTGCCGCGCCTGCGCGAATGAGTCAAGAGGGCACGATCATTCACCGCCGCTGCCGAGTGTTATGTGACCGTTGTGCGACGCGCGCGGCCGGTGTAGCCAAGGACCAACAGAGGCGGGGGCGATGCGAAGCAACGTCGCAAAAAAACAGCAAGAGCAAAAGTCGGCATCAAGCCCGGCATCGCGGCAGTACCGCATCGAAGAGCAAGTAGGCTACCTACTGCGGCGCGCGCATCAACGCGCCAGTGCCATCTTCCAGGTCAGCATCGGCGATCCCAACATCACGCCGACCCAGTA
>CAMARK010000198.1 GCA_945860205.1 Reyranella massiliensis 521
GTGGCGATCATGAATCATGAAAAGAGGCGCCACTGGAGTGGCGCGCTCCCATGACTCCGAAAGGCTGGCACTCACGCGGGTACCTGCCTCATTTCGATTCGCCGGAGAGCGTGCAGTTTCTAACGTTTCGCCTGTTCGACAGCCTGCCAGCCGAGGCGATCGAAAAGTTGAAGCTCATGGTTGCGCCGGTTCCTGACGCCGACCGTGATTCTTTCCTCGACGACGGATTAGGGAGCTGCTGGCTGCGTCAGCCAGAAGTTGCAACGATTGTCGAAGACGCATTGCTTCATTTCGATGGAACACGATATCGGCTGATCGCCTGGACGATCATGCCCAATCATGGGCATGCGCTCATCGAACCGCACGATGACTCCCCTTTGGGAAATATCGTCAGCTCCTGGAAACGCTTCTCTGCTCGAATGGCAAACCGCGTGCTCGGCCGCTCCGGACCTTTCTGGCAGGACGACTACTGGGACACGTACATCCGCAACGAACGGCATTTCGAGTCGACAGTCGCCTATATTGAGAACAATCCGGTGAAGGCCGGCCTGGCGAAAGACATCGCGGAATGACCTTGGACTCACATCCGACGATGAGCGCCACTGGAGTGGCGCGCTCCGATGACCGTCAAGAGAGCGCGCAACTCCAGTTGCGCTCGTAAACCCTAAGCCGCGAGTCGTGCGGCGATCTTGTCGATGCTCTCGAGGGCGTCGATCGGACCGAGCGCGGCCAGGGTCAGTTCACCCTTCAGCAGGCGCCGCGCGACGCGACGCACGGCGTCCTGGTCGACCGCCTCGATGCGGGCCACGATCTCGGCGTAGGGAATGGGGCGGCCGTGGACGATCAGGTGGCGGGCCGCCTGCTCGCAGCGCGCTCCGCTCGATTCAAGGGCCATGAGCGTGCCGGCCTTGATCTGGTTGCGGGCGCGCACCAGCTCCTGCTCGTTCAGCGTATCGGCGACACCGACGAACTCCTCGCACACCGCCGGCACCAGCTCGCCGAGGTCGTCTTCGCCCGTGCCGGCATAGATGCCGAACAGACCGCCGTCGGCATAGGCGGTGTTGAAGCAATGGATGCCGTAGACCAGACCCCGCTCCTCGCGGATGCGCTGGAACAGGCGCGAGGACATGCCGCCGCCGAACAGGGTCGAGTAGATGGCGAGCGCGAAATAGTCGGGATCGCGATAGCCGATGCCCTCGCAGCCCAGCACGAGATGCGCCTGCTCGAGCACGCGGGTCTCGCGGCCGTCGCCGCCGACATAGCGCAGCGGCGTCGGGATGATGGCGTTGGCCGGCGTGCGCGGCACCGAGCCGAAATGCTTCTCGGCGAGATCGACGATGTGGTCGTGCTCGACACGGCCCGCCGCCGACAGGACCATGTTGGAGGCGGTGTAGTGGCGAGCAAGGAAGGCGAAGAGATCGTCGCGGCCGATCGCCTCGACCGAGTCGGCCGTGCCCAGCACCGGGCGGCCGAGCGGCTGGCCGGGCAGCGCGGTTTCCTGGAATTGGTCGAAGATCAGGTCGTCGGGCGTGTCGAGCGCCTGGCCGATCTCCTGGAGGATGACGCCGCGCTCGCGCTGCAGCTCGTCGGGATCGAACACCGAGTTGCGCAGGATGTCGGAGACCATCTCGACTCCCAGCGCCACGTCCTCCTTGAGGACCGACGCGTGATAGGCAGTGATCTCCCGCCCGGTGTAGGCGTTGAGGCTGCCGCCGACGTTCTCGATCTCTTCAGCGATGGCGCGGGCGCTGCGGGTCTTGGTGCCCTTGAAGGCCATGTGCTCGAGCATGTGGGCCATGCCGTTCAGCTCGGCGCTTTCGTGGCGCGTGCCGCAGGCGACCCAGATGCCGAGCGAGGCCGATTCGACCTCGGGCATCTCGTCGACGGCGATGCGCAGGCCGTTGCCCAGCGTGGTGACCTTGACTTCGCTCATGTGCGAACCTTGCTCCGTGTCGCGGGTGCGGCTGCCATCCGGCGTTCGTCGATCATGGCTTTCAACTCATCGATGTCGTTGCGCAGGCCATCGACCCGCTCGGCGCGATCCATGAGATCGCCGAGGCGCGCCGGAAGCGGCGGCCGCACGCCGGTTGCCTTCTCGACGGCGTCGGGAAACTTGGCGGGATGCGCCGTCGCCAGCACGACCATGGGAATGGCCGGATCGCGGCGATGCTGCTGGGCCACGACATAGCCCACCGCGGTATGCGGATCGATGATCTCGCCGAAGCGGCGGCGGCAGTCGGCGATGGCGGCCAGAGTGCCGGGCTCATCGACGCGACCGGCATCGAAAAGCTCCCGCACGCCCGTCAGCGCATTGGCGCCGACTTTTAGCGTGCCGGTGCTGCGGAAGGCGGCCATGGCATCAGCCAGGGTCTTGCCGTTGCGGTCGTAGAGGTCGAACAGCAGGCGCTCGAAATTGCTCGAGATCTGGATGTCCATGCTCGGGCTGAAAGTCGGCACGACCTCGGTCATCGTCATGCTGCCGCTCTCGAAGAAGCGCGCCAGGATATCGTTGCTGTTGGTGCCGACCACGAAGTGCGAGATCGGCAGGCCCATCTGCTTGGCGGCATAGCCTGCATAGACGTTGCCGAAGTTGCCGCTGGGCACCGTGAAGGCCACCGGCCGCTCGGGCGCGCCGAGCTTCAGGGCGGCCCAGAAATAGTAGACGATCTGCGCCATCACGCGGGCGAAGTTGATCGAGTTCACCGCCGTCAGCGCATGCCGGTCACGGAAGGCGAGATCGTTGAAGCAGGCCTTGGCGAGGTCCTGGCAGTCGTCGAACGTCCCTTGGACCGCGATATTGTGGACGTTGGGAGCCGACACCGTCGTCATCTGCCGGCGCTGCACTTCGCTCACGCGCCCCTTGGGGAACAGCATGAAGATGTCGATCGTCTTGCGGTCGCGCACCGCCTCGATGGCGGCCGAGCCGGTGTCGCCCGACGTGGCGCCGACGATGGTGGCATGCTGGCTGCGGCGGGTGAGCGTGTGGTCGAGCATGCGGCCGAGCAGCTGCAGCGCCACATCCTTGAAGGCGAGCGTCGGGCCGTGGAACAGTTCGAGCAGATGCAAACCTGAATCGCCCAACGGCTTCAGGGGCGCCACATCAGGCGCCTCGAACGAGGCATAGGCCTCGCCGATCAGGCGGCGGAAGGTCGCCTCGTCGAAGGCATCGCCGACGAAGGGCCGCATGATGCGGAACGCGAGCTCGACATAGGGCAGCCCCTTGAGACCGGCGATCTCGGCCTTGGAGAATTGCGGCCACTCGGCCGGCAGATAGAGGCCGCCGTCGCGGGCGAGGCCCGCGAGCATGATGTCCTCGAAGCCGAGCGGCGCGGGTTGTCCCTGCGAGCCGTGGCGGGTGCTGATGTAGCGCAAGAAAGACTCCCGGTTACGCGACCTGCTTACAGGCCTCGTGGTCCTTGCGGACGCGCTTGGTCGAGGCGGGATGCTTGGCCAGCATCCGCTCGGGCCGGGTCGGACGCTTGACCAGGTCGCCGCCACAGTTCGGGCAATGGCCACCCAGCCGGATTCGCGCGCAGTCGGCGCAGAAGGTGCACTCGTAGGTGCAGATGAGAGCGTCGGACGCGCCGTTGGGCAGGTCCTTGTCGCAGCATTCGCAATTGGGGCGGAGGTCGAGCATGGCTCTCTCTTACGCCGGGAGGTAGCGGCTTTCCAGATGCGCTTTGAAGGCGGCGACGCCCAGCGGGGCGCCGGTCGCCTCGGTCAGGATCACGTCGGTTCCGGCGATCGAGCCCTTGCCGTGCACGTTGGTGCGCAGCCAGGCCAGCAGCGGGGCGAAATCGCCCTT
>CAMARK010000199.1 GCA_945860205.1 Reyranella massiliensis 521
GCACCGGCAGGCCCAGCACATGGATGGTGCCGACGATCAGCTCGGCCGGCGACTTGATCAGGCTGCCGCGGTTGGCGGGGTCACGAAAGGTCTGCGACATCAGCAGCGCCCGCAGCAGCGGCTTGATCTCGTAGCCGCCCTGGCGGAACGACGCGGCCAGCTTCTTGATTGCTGCAGGATCGGGCTGGAGCGAGACGAACTCGCGCCACATCTTCTCGACGATGGTCTCAGCGGTGCGTGGATTTTTAAGCAGGATGGCGATGATCTCGTCGCCGCCGAAGCGGCCGGTCTGACCGAGGAAGGTTTTCTCGCTGTCGTCGTGCTGGGCCGGGCGCTCGATGAACTGGCCGTTCTCGCGATTGACCGTCCGGCCCGTAAAAGCCCGCGCCGCCGCCTTGATGTCGGCTTCGCTGTAGCGGCCCTCGCCCAGCGTGAACAACTCGAGAAGTTCGCGGGCAAAATTCTCGTTGGGCTGGCGCGCGACGTTCCGCATGCCGTCGAGGTAGATCAGCATCGCGGGATCGCGCGCCACCTCCTTCAGCAGCGTGGCGAAATTGCCAAGCGCCTGGCGGCGGAACAGCGCGTTCTGCCGGAACAGCGCCGGCGCATAGCGCACCTTCAGCATGGAAGAGGTGAAATGGCCGTGCCAGAACATCACCATTCGCTCGACCAGCGGCTGGTCGGTGACCAGCATCTCTTCCACCCACCAGTTGCGCAACTCGCGGCCCTGCTCCTGCACCGGCCGCGCGATCTGCAGCGGCTTGCCGTCGACGCCGGGCTTGCGCTCGGCCTCGGCCGCCTGCTGCTGACGCCGGACCTCGGCCGGTCCCTGGTCCAACCAGGCCGGCGCCGGCGTGATGGCCTGCAGCCGTACCTTGCCCAGGAGATGATCGACGGCGGCTGCATAG
This sequence comes from Reyranella massiliensis 521, assembly GCA_945860205.1. GTDB lineage: Bacteria > Pseudomonadota > Alphaproteobacteria > Reyranellales > Reyranellaceae > Reyranella > Reyranella massiliensis_B. The sequence continues at coordinate 909 of CAMARK010000199.1, forward strand.
TCCTGCGCTTCGAGGGCGCGGATTTCGGCCGGTGTGGCGCCGAAGCCCGTCCGCGACAGCAGCAGCCTCGCCTCGTCGAAGCCCATCGCCTGGGCGGCCCGCGCCGGCAGTGTCGGCCACAGTCCGGCGGACAGTGCCGCAGCACCTGTCACGAAGCCACGCCGATCGAGACGAAGGCTCATGGCGGCGCTCCTACTGTGGCGGCCGGTTGGGCGCCGGCGGACGCGGCGGCGGCGCCCCGGCGAAGCGCTCGACCAACAGCACTTGAAGGCGCGCGCGCTGGTCTGGTCTCAACGTTGGCTCCAACTGGATCGCGGTGCGCAGATTCTCCTTCTGCACATCGGCGCGCAGCCGCGCGATCTGATCGACCAGCCCATCGAGTCGAGCCATGTCGATTTGCGGCTTCTTCAATTCGGCGGCGGTCTGCTCGCGTATTTTCTGGATCTCGCGCAACCGCTCGCGACGTATCCCGGCATAGCCGTCCAACAGGCCGCGCAACGCCTCGCGCTGGCCGCTGTCGAGGCCGAGATCGTGCACCAATGCGTCGATCGGACTGGGCCGCGCACCCGATAGTGGCGGCGGTGATCCTGGATGGCGAGTCTCGAAGGTCGGCGGCGCGATCCAGCTCCGATAGACGAAGCCCGCGAGGACGAAGCAGTTGAGCAGCAGCGACAGGCCGAGCAGAAGCTGGATCAGGCGCGGCGACACGTCAGATCCCGTCCGAGAAGTCGGTCAATTCGCGCGACGATGCCTGTGTGACATCCGAGCCGTACCTCTGCTGGGCAAACGATTCGCCCAGCCCGCCGCCCACGATGAAACCGGCGCCGGCGATCACGATCGCCATGGCCGCCATCGCCGCCCTCGGCAAGGCGTAGCGCGAGCCGGAGGAGAACAGCCGATCGAGGAATCCTTGGCGCGCGGCCTGGCGCTCGGCCGCGAAGCCGACCAGCGCCTGCGCCCGCGTGGCCAGCCGGGCCGGTGCCGCCGGCAAGGGCTTGCCCAGCACGTCGGCCAGATCGAGGGCGGCGCGGCGCATCTCAGGGTCGGCCGCGAGCGCGGCCTCGATCCGGGCCGCCGCGGCTTCAGGCAACCGGCCCTCCAGCCAGGCGGCAAAATCGAGGTCGGAGATGGGCTGAAGCGCGACATCCCGATCCGGGGCGAGGCTTCGCCACAGTTCCTTGTCGGTCCGGGGGGTGCGCTCCGTGCTCATCGTCTTCTCCTGCTCAAGATTACGTCAGAAAGTCCCTTTTCATCCCCCCTTCAGGGCGGTTCTTCGCCAAAGTGGGCTCGCAGGCGCAGGAGCGCCTTGTGGTGGGTGCTGCGGACGGTCTGGGCGTCGATCTTGAGCAAAAGCGCCACTTCGGCCACGTCCCGCTCCTCGTCGTACAGGCACTTCAGGATCAGGGTCTGGCGATCGGTCAGAAGCCCCGCCGGAATCTTCAGTTTTTCGACGTGCTTGTCCTCGACGCCCAAGGCTGCCTCCGGCACCTCGTCGAGCGGCAGGGTCGCCTGTCGGCGGCGCCGGGAATGATCCACAGCGCACGACCGGGCGACCACGGCCAGCCAGGTGCTGAGGCCGGCCCGGGCCGGATCGTAGGTTCTGAGGAGGCGGAAGTCCTTGGCGCAGAGACGGACGAACACGTCCTGGGCGGCATCCAGGACATCCTCCTCGCCCAGCCGGAAGGCCGAGAGCGTGCGCCGCACGACGGCATTTATGAGCGGGGCGGCCGCGGTGACGAAGCCATCCCAGGCGCGCTTGTTGCCCGTCGTGAGCACTCGCAGGTCGGTCTGGTTCAGTTCCGTCACGCCTGCATTCTTCCCTGGGCTCGTCTTGGGGCTCTTCCTGGGTCGCCCGTCCGCCCTGCAGTCTAACGGGGTTTGTGGCGAATTCAGGCCCCGCTAAAGTCACCGCCAGCAAAGTGAGGAACGTTGATGAGCGAGTCGCTGACACGGCAGGTCAAGATCACCAAACAGGCGGTGCGCGGCAAGGGCGTCGTCGTGGCCCAGAATTGCCGGGCGGCCGAGGTCGGCGCCTCGATCCTGCGCAAGGGCGGCAACGCCATCGATGCCGCCGTCGCCACCGGCATGGCGATCGGCGCGGTCGAGCCGTGGATGAGTGGCATCGGCGGCGTCGGTTTCATGACGATCTGGAGCGCCAAGGAAGGCCGCGCCTGGACGATCGACTACGGCCCCGTCTCGGCCGCCAAGCTCGATCCCTCGGTCTACAAGATCGTGGGCCCCGGCCCCGCCAATCCGTTCGCCTGGCCCGATATCCTCGAGCAGAGGAACGAGGTCGGCTACCACTCAATCGCCGTGCCCGGCATGGTCGCAGGCCTCGCCAAGGCGCTGGAGCGTTTCGGGACGCTGAAGTGGAAGGACGTGCTCGCCCCCGGCGTCGAGCTCGCCCAGCGCGGCATGGAGCTCGACTGGTACATGCAGGTGATGCTGGCGCAGGGCGCGCAGCACCTCACCAAGTTCCCCGCCTCGCGCGCCGCCTATCTCTGCGACGACGGCCGCGTGCCCGCAATCGATTGGGCGCACACCAGGCGCTACCTCAAGCTCGGCAATCTCGGCGAGACGATGCGCCGGCTGGCCGAAGGCGGACCGCGCGAGTTCTACGAAGGCTCCCTCGCCCGCGACATCGCCGCCGACCTGCAGGCCGGTGGCTCGGCGATCTCTCTAGACGATCTCAAGAACTACGAGGCGCGCGTCGTCGATCCGCTGTCGTTCGAGCACAACGGCGTCCAGGTGAACGTCGCGGGCGGCCTCACCGCGGGGCCGACGCTCCGCCGCGCCATCGAACTGGCGGGTGCGGCGACCAAAGGCAAGGGCGCGCCTGATGCGGCCTTCTTCACCGCCTTCGCCGAGGGCATGCACAAGGCCTACGACGAGCGG
>CAMARK010000200.1 GCA_945860205.1 Reyranella massiliensis 521
TGGATCGCTCGGATGCAGGCGCGCTCAGAACAAACGTGTGGAGTCCTCACCGCGAGCGAGCGGCGGCCTCTTCGATCACCAAACATCATCACCCGAGGCCTTCATCGGCACACCGATTCCATGGCCGAATCGCTTTTTGAGCAAGGACAGCCATCTCGACCGCTGCTACCTCAAGGGCCAGGCCGGCGACGCGGCAAACGCTGTCCTCTCGGCCGTCGGCTACAACTTCAGGCGCATCCTCGCCTGGCTGAGCAGCCTTTTGCGCTTAATCCTGGCACACTTGATAGCCTCGTTCGTTATCAACCCAGCACTCAATCGGGCTTCTTAACGGACGACTTTTTACCTTACGGGCATCCACACATGGCCTCGCGGGCGCTACGCGCCTCCCCCAGGTGAGACTTTATTGTAGTCGCCAACCTGAATAGAAAGACTCTACCGGCAGGCGGCACTGACGGCGGGAGCGAGGAGCTCGGCGAAGCGGCGGGACCCGGCGATAGAGAAGTGGCCCTGGTCGACAAAGTCGGCGGCGCCGAACGCCTCCGGCGGGATTGCGACATGGACGTCGCCGAGATCGTCGGCCGTGCGCGCCAGCAGGGCAGTGAGCTGCTGCAGCATCGGCCAGACGTCGCGGTCGCGGACCAGTGGCAGCCAGCCGTAGAGACCCTCGCCGTTCAGCCGGGCACGGTTCACGACCTGTCCCACCCAGATTGTGCGCGTGCCGCGCCCGCGGTTGATGGCTGAGATCGTGCGCAGGTTTCGGTCATAGATCGCCATCAGCGCCGGATCCGGGTCGGGGCCGGCGCCCGGCGCTAACGCGTAGGGATCGGCGGTGTATCGCACCGTGTCGGCCTCGGCGCCCAGCAGCCGCGCCGCCACCGTGGCAACTGGCGAGACGGTGACGTTCGAGCCGCCAAGGCGCCGCACGCGCAGCGAATCGACCTGACTCGGCAGGTGGAAATCGGCATAGGCCGTATCGAGCCGGGGAATGCGGGCGTTGCGCAGATCGTTCCAGCCGACGAAGTAGACGGCGCAGCGCGGCACCTTGCCGAAAGTATCGGCATAGAACGCCGTCTGCGCCACCAGCTCGGAGGTGGTGTAGCCAGGTACGCCATGGTTAACGACGAACAGGCCGTCATTGCGCAGCGCCGTGTTCAGCCGGTCGCTCCAGGTGTCGCCCTCGCCGTTGCCGATGTCGTAGGTGGCCGATCCACCGTAGGTAGCTACGGCGGCGCGCGTGGCGAGATCCTCCGTCGCCGGATCGCGCCCGCGCGTGCCTTGCGAGGAATGGCGCACGGCGAGGCCGGTGGCGCTCACGATGTTAAGCGACGGCACCGGCACAGCCTGCAGGAGCGCGTGCCAGCGGAAGCGCGGCGGCTCGCCGGCGGCGGGCGGCAGTAGCGAGGGACCGCCTGCCGGCGCCAGCGCCCACGAGCCAACGCCCCAGCCAAACTCGACCGTCGCCAGGACGAGCAGCACTGAGGCAACGCGTGGCCACTTCGCCCCGGCGACCACAAGCGCCAGGAGGCCCAAGAGATAGAGGAAGTAGTTTGCGCGCGGCCCCGTTGCCCGAAGTTCGCCGGCGACCACGAGGCCCGCGGCCGTGCCCGCGATCATAGCCGCCAGCGCGAGGGCCAGCACGACAGGGACAGCGCGCTCGAAACGGTAAGGCCTCCGCAGCCCGAGATAGGCCAGCACCCTGCTCATCGATCCGTATCCGCCCTGATCTGTCCCGGGGGTTGCTATATCACGCGCATCGTCGCGCGTGTGCCTGCCGAATACTCGTACGGCCAAATAATTTGTCCGACCAACGCGCCATCACGCCGCCTCACGATGATAGTAGCGCAGGAGCCCACCCAATCGCTCGCGGCACCGCACGGGTCCCTCGCGCTGCTGATCCGTGCTCCGAGGGAACAGCAGGATGTTGCCCTTCCCCTGGTGGTTCCGCTCGGTGTGGAAACTGTCGACGTATTCGCTCAGCGCCCGTCGCAACGAGCGCTCGCCGAACAGGATCACCTTCGACAGGCATTCCTCCTTGACCGACCTCACCCAGCGCTCCGCGTAGGCATTCAGGTTCGGGCTGCGTGCCGGCAGCGCCAGCGGCTTAACCCGACCTGACGCCATGATCGCCCGGAACGATCGGTCGCGCAGTGGTCGTTGACCAGCCTGCGGGAGAAGCTTGTGAAGATCGGGGCCAATGTCGTGCGCCACGCCCGCTATGCCGTCTTCCAGATGGCCGAGGTCGCGGTGTCGAGAGAACTGTTCGAGAAAATACTGCGGCTGATCGACGGGCTGCGAAGACGACCAGCTCCGGCGTAGGACTGAGCGGGGCGGATCCGTCATCACCACGAGAGAAGTGCGTCCGAATGACGAGGGAAAGGGCCAAATCGATGGATCAAAGCTCGTTTTGGACGGTCGACGCGGCGGAAACGGCGGCAGAGACTGTGTCCGCCGCCCATGGCTTCCTCGCAACCCGGCAGAATGCTAGCGTTCGCACGGTTCCAAGGGTTCATCCGGGAAATATCGGATGAGTTCTGTCGGTTGGTATAAGGGAGTCTTTCATGCTGGGTCGTGCTCTGTTTGCCGCCATGGCCTTGCTCGCCGCGGCGCCCGTCTACGCACAGCCGACCAAGACGCTGAAGGTCGTCATGCACTCGGATCTCAAGATCATCGATCCGGTCTGGACCACCGCCTACATCGGCCGCAACCACGGCTACATGATCTACGATACGCTCTTCGCTCTTGACGCCAAGCTCGAGCCGCGGCCGCAAATGGTCGAGAGCTGGACGGTGAGCGACGACCAACTCACCTGGACCTTCAAGCTGCGCGAGGGCCTGAAGTGGCATGACGGACAGCCGGTCACCGCGGCGGACGTGCTGCCGTCGATCAAGCGCTTCACCGACAAGGACACGCTGGGCGGCCTCATGGGCAAGCAGACCCGGGAGATGAAGGCGCTCGACGACCGGACCTTCCAGATCGTCCTGTAGCAGCCGTACGGCATGTTGCTGAGGACGCTGGCCAAGCCATCCTCGGTCCCCCTCTTCATCATGCCCAAGCGGATCGCCGAGACGCCGGTGACCCAGCAGATTTCCGACACGACCGGCTCGGGCCCGTTCATCTTCAAGAGGGACGAGTGGAAGCCCGGCGAGAAGGTCGTCTACCTGCGTAATCCTGACTACAAGCCCCGTGCCGAGCCGCCCTCGGGATTGGCCGGCGGCAAGGTCGCCAAGGTCGACTGCGTCGAGTGGGTGTCGATCCCCGACACGCAGACCGCGATCAACGCCCTGCAGCAGGGCGAAATCGACATGATCGAGCAGCCCTCGCACGACCTGCTGCCGGTGCTCGAGAAGGACAAGAACGTCGAGATCGTCATTCCCGACCAGCTCGGCTCGACCTACATCCTGCGCTTCAACTGGAAGCAGCCGCCGTTCAACGACGTGCGTTACCGGCGCGCCGCCATGATCGCCCTGAACCAGAAGGATTTCCTGCAGGCCGTCATCGGCGATCCGCGCTACTACAAGGTCTGCAAGGCTATGTTCGGCTGCGGCACCCCGCTCGAGAACGCGGCCGGCACCGACGGCATCCTCGAATCGCGCTTCGATGAGTCGAAGAAGATCCTGAAGGAGGCCAGCTACGACGGCACGCCGATCGTGCTGCTGCAATCGACCGACCTCGCCGTCCTGACCAACCTAGCACCGGTCGCCAAGACGCTGCTGGAGCGCGGCGGCTTCAAGGTCGACATGCAGTCGATGGACTG
>CAMARK010000201.1 GCA_945860205.1 Reyranella massiliensis 521
CGGCGAGGAAGCGGGCGAGGGAGGTCGCTGACCCCACTTTGAGGAACTGCTCGAAGATCATCCGGACGGTCTTGGCCTCCGCTTCATTGATAACGAGCTTCCGGTCCCGCACCTCGTACCGCCGTCGAGTTGCTCGCCCAGCGCCTCAAGGCGAGCCACGGTTGCCGGTTTCAGGCCACCAAAGGCCAGTTCCTGGATGCGGTAGGCAAGGCGACTTTCGAGAAAGCGCCGATTGTAGCGCGGAGGCGGGGTGTCGAAGAGCTTCTGCCACTGCTTCCGCAACTCTGGCGCCGGCATCGTCTTTAGGGCCGCGACCTGTACCAGGACACTGTCTTGTTGTTTTGTCATGCCATTCTCCGTCTGGGGGCGTTGGCATGACGGCTTCGGTGGGGCGGTAAGTCGACGAAACTGTCTTTGTCGTCGGCAGATAAAGGACTGGCTTCGCGCGCGTGAAGCCGGATCAACCCGCGCGCCAGGATCTCGCCGAGTTCGGCCAGGCGTTCGTCGGGTGTCATGTGGTTGGGGTGGAGGGGAGACATCGCCATCAATCGCGCCACGGGTTTCGTGTGCGATCAATCTAGCGACGGAATCAGCCTCCGGAGCATGTCGGCCGAGGTGGTCGGGGGCGTGCGGGCGGCTGCGGTGTTATGCGGGGCAGCCTTGACGATTACTTCAAAGAATCGTGGGCCCTCTTTGAGGGCGCCGCCGTTGCCGATGCCGGGATCGATGCTGCCGGCCGGCGTCAGGGCGAGATTGAAAGTTCCAGTGGTGCCATCGCAGACCAGACGCATCGCGACCCCGCTGGTCTCCGCTTGACAGAATGTAATCGGGCGATTACAGTCGCGGCGTGTACACGATCAAGACCCTCCCCGCCTTCAGCGCCTGGCTCAACAGCCTTTCCGACGCGACGGCCCAGGGCATCATCGTGGCGCGGATCAAGCGTTTGCAGGCAGGCTTGATGGGCGACACGAAGTCGGTTGGCGGCGGTGTGATGGAACTGCGTATTCACCGCAGTCCCGGCTGGCGAGTTTACTTCACCCGCCGTGGCGGCCAAATCGTCGTTCTGCTCGCCGGCGGCATGAAGGCCACGCAGCCCAAAGACATCAAGCGGGCGCAGGCGCTCGCGGCAGAGATTGAGTGAAATGAGGAGTATCCCATGAAGAAAAAGAAGAAGATCAAGGCAGCCGACCTGCCCCTGTTCGACCCGGCAGCATACCTCGGCAACGAGGAGGCAATCGCGGCCTATCTCACCGACATTCTCGAAGCGAACGACGCCGCCCTGTTGGCTTCGGCGCTCGGCGACATTGCGCGTGCTCACGGCATGAGCGCGATCGCGAAGAAGGCTGGCATCGCCCGCGAAGCGCTCTACAAGGCACTGCGGCCGGACAGCTCACCGCGTTTCGACACGATCAACAGCGTCTGCGCAGCGCTCGGCGTCCGCCTGGTCGCGCAGCCGGTCCATTGACCGTCATGGCGGATTTAAGCGCCGCCGGGCGTCACAGCCAGCCGTTTTCCTTGAAGGCGGAGAGATCGATGCCAGGAGGCGCGTACCAGCCGTCGGCGCCATAGCGAGCGCCGAGCTTTTGCGCGACCTCCTTGTTGCCGTAAGGAATTTTAAGCGGCGTGTTGCGGCCGACGTCACGCACATGGAGGCCGGGCGATACCTTGACCAGCGAATTACCGAACTTGGGCTTTCGAGGCTTCTTGCCTCGTGCCGCTCTCTTGGGCGGCGGGGCAGCTGCTGTCGTGTCCGCGGCCCGGCGGCGCTTCCGGCCGGGTACGCCCTCAGTCCCCGAGACTTGCTCCGGGGTGGCCGCCTTGGAAGCAGGCGCAGCCGCAGTCTCCCCGCCGGCCTTCTTGGGGGCATGTTGCTCGAGGAACGCACGGCAGATGGATCCAGACGTGTAGTATCCAGGAGGTGGCTTGATACGCTTCTGGCGAGCGAGGATATCGACAAAACGCCTCATGGCAGGCGTGGGTGTACGATCGCTGCCCGCGCCGCTAAAACCCGGGCCGAGCAACGGCGCCCCTCCAGTGGAAGAACCGTCCTTCAGCTTGCCGATGATGCGCAGCGCCACGTCGCACACGGCGTCAATGGCGCCGACCATCTCCTGCTTGCCGACAACGACATCGTCCAAAAGGCATTCGAGCTGCGCTGTCACACCCGGATCGACCAGGGCTGGGTCAGCCTGTTTGAGGACGCCGAACAGTTTTAGCCCGGTCTCGGTGGGAACGATGTTTTTTCCCTGGGCGACCAGAAAATCCTGCCGCTTCAGTCCGCCGATGATCTCGGCGCGGGTTGCCGGCGTGCCGATGCCCTTGGCTTCTTTCAATCGGTCCCGCAGAACCTCGTCCTCGACAAACCGCCATGCATTCTGCATCGCCTCGATCAGCGTGCCCTCGTTGTAGCGGGGAGGGGGCTTGGTCTCCTTGGTCTCGACGGTCGGATTGTGCAGTCGAGCAGTCTCGCCGTCGCGCATCGCAGGGAGTAGTTGCCCGCCATCGCCTTTCTCGTCGGCCGGCTGCCATTCCGGAAACGCCGCGCGCCATCCGAGATCGATGGGCTGGCGACACCGATCACGCCTCGGGCGCCCTGTCCCAGGATCACGGTCGCCGTGCGGGTGAGGGAGAGATTATAAATCTGGTCAGCCTGCCGGCGTGCGACCGCGGCAGCGTACAGGCGGGCATACTCTGAATTGGGTTTGGCGTGGCCGAAGGCGTCGCGGATGGTCTGGGAATCCTGCGCGGTGAACAGCACCCGCATGACCTGGCCGCGGTAATTGTAGTGTTCGAGGATTTCCTGACCGATCAACTGGCCTTCGCGGTCGCAGTCGGTGGCCAGCCAGACCCGCTTGGCCGTCCGCAACGCCTGACGAATGGCCGCCAGCTTGGCGGCCTTGTTGCCGCCCACTGCCGGTCGTGTGCCGTAAAGCCCTTCGGGCCGTAGCAGGATCGGCGTCCAGCGTTTCCACGCGGGGTCCGCGTCCTCCGGTTCCTGCAGGTCGATCAAATGCCCTTCGGCCGGGAGGATGTTGCCGTAGCGAGAACCCACGGCGGCGCGGACGTCTTTGGCCTGGCTGGTTTTCTCGGTGATGACGATTTGATCGGCCATGGCGGGCTCTTTTGTGAGATTCGATTCGACACCCCAGAGACAAGAACATATAGAGAACACGCGACCGCCGCAAGCCGCGGATTGACTGGTTTGCATCAAGCACAAAAGCCCTGGGGGGAGCCTATGGCCTTCGGAAAATGCCTTCGCCGCGAACGTGAACGGCAGGACATGACGCTCACCGAACTGGCGCGTCGGGTGGAAGTTTCCATCGCCTATCTGTCGCGCATCGAGCGCGAACGGGAGAACCCGCCGCCGGACCATCTGGTATCGGCGCTGGCCCGCGCGCTCGACCTGCCGGCCGACGACCTGTTCGCCGCAGCCAAGCGCCTTCCGCCGGATCTGCGGGCACGCACCGAGGATGTCATCGCCGTCTATCGGCCGCAGGCCGCCCGGAGGGCAAGTCGATGACGCTTGGCGCGCAACGTCGACCGCATGCGCTACCTTCAGGGCCAGCTATTGGATGAGAAGGGGATCCCGAAGGTCTTGGCGGCGCACTACCGCAAGGAACTCAGGGAATTCAGGTTCCGCGGTCGTCTGGGAACGTCGGCGATATTC
>CAMARK010000202.1 GCA_945860205.1 Reyranella massiliensis 521
TGCCGCAGACCAGGACGCCGCGCCCCACCTTGCCCGAACCGATCGCCTCCGCCATGGCTTTGCCGAAGTCGGGATAGTCGACGGATTCGGCGGAATTTGTGCCGAGGTCGAGCACATCGTGGCCCGCTTGCTGCAGGTCACGCTTGAGCAGTTCCTTCAGGTCGAAGCCGGCATGATCCGACGCGACCGCGATGGTGGCCCCCGCCATCTCGACGATCGATCCCCTCTAGCTGTTGAGACCCCGGATACCATATCCGGGGTAGCCGCGCCACCGGCCCCCAAAATCGTGGGAAGTGAACCACAAGACGCTGAATCCTAAAGAGAAAGGCCCGGCGTGCGCCGGGCCTTTCCTGTCGGGTCGCGAGGCTTACTTGACGGTCGGGAACGACTTGCCGTCTTTCCAGACGTAGATGTCGTAGACCGCATTCTTGATGTCGCCCTTGGCGTCGAACTCAAGGACGCCGACGGCCGAGTCGAACTTGCCCCCGCGCAGCGCAGCGGCCACGGCGGCGGCATCGGTCGACTTCGCCTTGTTGGCGGCGTCGGCCCACACCTTGACGGCGGCGTAGCTGAACAGCGTGTAGCCCTCGGGATTGTACTTGGAGTCGACGAACTTCTTCACCAACGCGGCATTCTTCGGATCGTCCTCGGCCTTGGGCGGGAACGACATCAGCACGCCGTTGGTCGCCGTGCCGCCCAGCTGAGCGAACTCGGCGGTCTCGAGCGAGTCGAAGCCCATCATCTGCGCCGCCAGGCCCTGCTCGCGTGCCTGCTTGATGATCAGCGCGCCCGCGGTGTGGTAGCCACCGAGAACGATGATGTCGATCTTCGCCTGCTTCATCTTGTTGATCAGCGCGGCGAAGTCCTTGTCGGTGTCGTTGTAGGCCTCGTACATCGTCTCGCGGATGCCAAACTTGTTCAGGGCCTTCTTGGTCTCGTCGGCCACGCCTTTGCCGTAGGGCGATTTGTCGTGAAGGATCGCGACCTTGCCGCCCTTGTGGAACTTGTTGATGTAGGCGCCGACCGTGGCGCCCTGCACGTCGTCACGGCCGCAGGTGCGGAACACCGTGGTGTTGCCCTTGGCGGCAGCGTCGTCCGTCAGCTTCGGATTGGTCGAGGCCGGCGTGATCTGCAGGATCTTGCCTTCCTTGTAGATGTCCGACGCGGGGATCGACGAGCCCGAGCAGAAGTGTCCGGCCACGAAGGCTACCTTGTCCGACACCATCTTGTTGGCAACCGCCGTCGCCTGCTTGGGATCGCAGGCGTCGTCGCCGATGATGAGCTGGAGCTTCTGGCCGTTCACGCCGCCGGCGGCGTTGATGTCCTGCACGGCCATCTCGGCGCCACGCTTGAGCTGTTCACCGAACGCGGCGTTCGAGCCCGTCATCGGGCCTGCGGTTCCGATCTTGATCTGCGCCAGCGCCGGCGTCGCCATCAGGGCGATCGCTGCGACGGCGAGCATACCGTAGGTTTTCTTCATGCTTGTCTCCCCTGCTTGAGCCCCTCCACGGATGTGGAGCATTGCCGCTAGATTAGTGCCGCTCCTCCCAGCCCAGCAAGCCTTTGCGCTGGTAGAGCCAGGGATACTGGCGGACCATCTGCCGGGTCTGCGTCAGGCGGTAGGCGATGGCGCCGATCGCCATCTGGACGCCCCAGCCCAGCAAAAAGCCCGCCACTGACCACAACTCCCCACCCGCCAGGGCATAGTCGAGAAAGCGCAGCGTTGCCGAAAGAAGCCCGGTGTAAAACACCATCTGGGCCCAATGCCGCCAGGTCGTGGCGACGGCATGGCCGGCCGCGAACGACGCCGGCCCGATCACCACGAGGTTCAACAGCAGCACGTTGAACAGCGTGTCGCCGAACCAGTCGAACATGAAGGTGTCGATTGGGTTCATGGGGGCAGGCTCATCCGTGACCGCCCTCGAGATAGGCCGCCCTGACTTCGGCATTTGCGAGCAGTTCGCGGCCGGCGCCGCTCAACCGGACCCGTCCATTGGCCAGCACATAGCCACGGTCGGCCAGGCGAAGCGCGTGATAGGCGTTCTGCTCGACCAGGAAGATCGTCATCCCCTCCTCCCGCGCGATCCGGCCGATCACCTCGAAGATCTGGCGCACGATCAGCGGCGCCAGGCCGAGCGACGGCTCGTCGAGCAGCAGGAGCCGCGGCCGGCTCATCAGCGCCCGGCCGATCGCCAACATCTGCTGCTCGCCGCCCGACAGCGTGCCGCCACGCTGGTCGCGCCGCTCGGCGAGCCGCGGGACCATCGCGAACACCCGCTCGAGGTCGCGGGCGAAGTGCGCCGGAGAGACGAGCGTGGCGCCCATCTGAAGGTTCTCGAACACGCTCATGCGCGGGAAGATCCGCCGTCCCTCCGGCACCTGGGCCACGCCGCGCCGCACGATCTCGTGCGTCGGCAACGCCGTGATGTCCTCGCCGTCGAGCCGGATCGTGCCCGCCCGGGCGCGTGGGCTGCCGCAAATGGTCATCAGCAGGGTCGACTTGCCCGCACCGTTGGCGCCGATCAGGGCCACGATCTCGCCCTTGGCGACCTCGAGGTCGACGCCATGAAGCGCCTGGATGGCGCCATAGAAGGTTTCCACGCCTTTCACTGAGAGGATCGGCGGCTCAGCCATCGATCGCCTCGTCGTCGGTGCCGAGATAGGCACGGATCACGGCGGGATCGTCCTGAACTTCGGCCGGGCTGCCTTCGGCGATCTTGCGGCCGTAGTCGAGCACGACGATGTGGTCGGAGATATTCATGACCACGCTCATATCGTGCTCGATCAGCAGCATCCCGACGCCGTCGCGATCGCGGATCGAGACCAGGAGCTGGTTGAGTTGTGCCGACTCGCGGGGATTGAGGCCGGCGGCCGGCTCGTCGAGACAGAGCAGCCGGGGCTCGGTGCACATGGCACGGGCGATCTCCAGCCGGCGCTGGGCACCGTAGGGCAATTCGCCGGCCGGCCGGTCGGCGTCGTCGAGCAACTCGATGCGTTCGAGCCAATCGCGCGCCAGCTCGACACCGGCTTCCTCAGCCTTGCGGTAGCTTCCCAGTCCCAGCAGGCCGAACACGCTCCAGCCGGAGGCGCGCATCAGCTTGTTGTGCTGCGCCACCATCAGGTTCTCCAGCACCGTCATGGCCGGGAACAGACGGATGTTCTGGAAGGTCCGCGCGACCTTCGCCCGCTGGCCGACCTCGTGGCCCAGCATACGCTCCAGTAGGTAGTCGCGATCGCCGCCGCGCAGCGTCAGGCGCCCGACGGTTGGCTTATAAAAGCCGGTGATGCAGTTGAAGACCGTGGTCTTGCCGGCGCCGTTGGGGCCGATGATGGCAGTGATCTCACGCGGACGGGCCGCGAAGGAGACATCGTCGACCGCCAACAGGCCGCCGAAGCGCATGGTGAGATGCTCGACATCGATGAGAGGCGGGCTTTGCGGCGCGTTCATCCGCCGCCTGCCGGTCTGACCGGATGCAGCCGCAGCGAGGGCTCGCGATGGGCGATGAGGCCGCGCGGACGGAACACCATGATCAGCACCATGGCGAGGCCGAAAGCCAGCATGCGGTAGTTGCCGAGGTCGCGGAACCATTCCGGCAGGCCGAT
>CAMARK010000203.1 GCA_945860205.1 Reyranella massiliensis 521
TCGCGGTTAAAATAGTAGCCCAGCGTCGCGGTCTGGCGCTGTTCGAGGCCTTCCAGGGCGGCGAGGTCGAGCTGGTCGGGGTCTTTTAGCCGGATATTGCCGCGGCCGGTGGCGATGCGGCGCGCGATCTGGGCCCGGGTGTGCGGATACGAGAGGCCGTTGATGGCGTCGTTGTCGCCGCGCACGTCGGCGGCAATGAGGTAGACCGGCGCACTGCCGAGCCGGAACAGGCCTTGCGCGATGCAGCTGGCATAGGCGCCCGGCGCCACCGTGGCCGCCGCGAGCAGGGCGTAGGTGGCATAGTCGGCGCTGAAGGCGAGCGGCGCGCCACCGTCGCGCACGGCATCGATGGCCAGCACGGCGGAGCACGACACCTGGTAGATGAGGCCGGTGGCATTGATCTGGACCGGCGAGATATTGAACACCGCGCCGATGGCCAGCGGCTTGATCTGACTGGCGAGGCTTGGATCTCCGTCCGGCCCACCGTTGCCGCCGTAGCGCTGGCCGTGAAGCTCGGCCTGATTGAGCCGCCAGGCCAGGTCGCGGAGTAGTACCTCCTTCTTGCGGACGTTGTAGCGAAGTCCCGCCGTGGTGAGCCTGGCCACCGTCGAGAAGGTGGAATAGGCCGCATCCGGCTCGCCACGCATGAGCATGAGCGGGGCGCCGTCCCACCCGAGGGTGCGGAGACCGTCCAGCTCTCCATCGGGGTCCAGGAGTTCGAGGATGCCCACGGTAGCGCTGCCGCCGGCCGGGTCGGCGCCGCTAAAAATGCCGATCTCGTAATTGAAGGCGCCCGACAGCTTGCCCGGCACCCACGTGGCGGCCGGCGTATCATCATTGGCCGAGGATCGCGCCGCGTTGCCGGTCGCGGCGGGATAGATGGTCACCGCCCTGCCCTGGCTGGTGAAGCAGCGGGCCAGCCGCCGATCGATGCAGCCGAACGGCAGCGGCGGCCCCGGAATGTCGAGCGTCAGCGCGGGATCGAAGGGCGCGAGCGCCAGCAGGTAGCCCTGCCCCTCGTGGCTGCCGAGATTGAGCGGGTCGACACCGGCATAGAGCAGGAACGCCCGCGCCACGTCGCGCGCGATCGTGCCGAACGGCTGCGGTGGCGCCGCCCGGAGATAGACCCTGTCGCCCACGGTCAGGCCCGGCGTTGTAGCTGGGCCGTCGCCGCCGCCAGCTGATCTTTTAGGCTGGAAAGTTCGCTCACCAGGGTGGCGACCATGCTGCGAAGCTCGGCGTTGGACTGAAGGACCGCGTTGGTGGACTCATTGCTGTTGGCAGCCGTGCCACTGGAAGAAGTGCCGCCGGTGATGGCGCCGACCCGGTCTTCGAGATCGCGGCGGAGCTGGTCGACGATGGCGTTGTATTCCGGCGAACTCGCGAAGTAGGAGCGCGCCTGGGTGGCGTAGGTCTCGGCGGAGCCGGCCAGATTGGTCAGCGCCGTGGCGTCACCCGTCTGCGCCTGGGCAAGCGTTGCCGCGTAGCTCGCCCGCGTCCCCGAAAGCGAGAGGTCCGGCGAGGCGTTGGCGAGGTCGCCGTACGCGCGACGTTGCGCGCCGACCAGCCGGTGCCGGTGGCAACGTCCAGGATCTGCTCCTCAGCCTTAGGGGGCCAGCCGCTACGCCGCATGCGCGAGCGCATCGGAAAACCGAAGCTGATTTCGTCGTAATTCTCGCCACCCAGGCTCCAGAGGCCGGCGGCCACCTGGTGATGTGGAAGATTGCCGGCCTGACCGCTGCTCGCGACTGCCAGAACTGTTCGAGAAAATACTGCGGCTGATCGACGGGCTGCGACGACGACCGGCTCCGACGTAGGACTGAACGGGGCGGATGCGTCGTCACCACGGGAGGAGTGCGCCTGAACGACGAGGGAAAGGGCCAAATCGATAGATCAAACGTCGTTCGGGAGTTCGTGCACGGCGGAAGCGCCGGGAAAATTGCGTCGGTCGCCCATGGCTTCCCCGGAACCCGGCAGAATGATAGCGTTTGCGCCATCCTAGGGGTTCATCTGGGGAATGTCGGCTAAGTGCTGCCGGCCGTCGGCTTCCAGCTCGGCGCGGACAGCGACTCTGCAAAGTTCGTGAACATGAGATTGAACGCGATGCTGATGCGCTCGGTCGTGCCTTCGTTGGAAGGCACGTGGTGCCGGAGCCACGACGGGAAGATCACCATGCGGCCCGCCGGGGTTTGCGTGACGGCGGCGTTGGCGGTGAGGCGGCCGAGCTTGGCGGTCGGGGGAAGTATCAGGCCCGGCCGCGGGTCCTGGAAGAGGAGGTGCGCGCCGGTCTCTGCCGCGGCGACATAGTAGACGCCACTCAGATAATTGTTCGGGTGATTGTGGGTGGGGTGGTAGCTGCCGGGCGGATTGATGTTGGCCCAGCAGCCGGTGATCATCAGCGGATACTGCTCGACCTGCAGATGCTGCGCGACGCTCCGGGCGACCTTCTCGACCAGCAGGGTGAAGTCGGCGAAAGCCGGACGTGTGTGCAGATCCTGCGGCGTCTGCCAGTTGCTGCCGCTAGGTACCTTGGGACGCGGCGCGACGATGGCTTCGATTTCGGCTTTCAGCTTGGCGTTGAAGGCCACCGCGTCCGCCGGTGGAAGGTCGACGACCCAGAGCGGCGTGGGGAAAAGCTCCTGGATTTCCTGCTTCACCTTCATGTCGATTTGTATAGAGGAACTTTGTTTCGCGTGCATCCGCTACGGCCGGTCGAGCTGGGGAAGGCGAAGGTCGAGAAATGGCCAACGGCGAGCCCGACATTGGCGATGCCGAATAGCGGATCAAGGCTCCTTTAGTCGGCATTGTGCCGCGATCAACGCCGGACCGATCGTGCCTGCCCAGCGTTACTCACACGGTGAGATTGAAAGCGATCGAGATCCGTTGGGCGCTGCCGCGATAGGGCCGCACCTGGTGCATTACCCAGGCCGGGAACATCACCAGGCGGCCAGACTTGGGCCGCACCCTCTCGGTGGCGCCGGCCGACAGACCACCCGGCATGGCGACGCCGAGATGCGGCGCGTTCATCGCCGGGAGCGGTCCGCGTGGATCCATAAATTCGAGCTCGCCACCCAGCGCCTCATCGGCGTCGATGCCGCCGTCATCGACGTAGTAGACGCCGGACCAGTAGGCGCCGGGATGAGAGTGGCATTCATTGCCATGGCCGCTGCGGTTGACGTTCGCCCACATGTTGCCCCCCCATGTCACGGCAAAATAGCCCGGATAGGGGCCATTGCCGACGTTGCCCTCGCGATTTGTCGTCACGCGGTTGGCGACGTTGCGGCCGATTGCCAGCAGCTTGATGGCTGGCGCCCCGCCCCAGCGGTCCATGTCCCAGCTCGACTGCCAGCCACCCAGGTTGGAATGCTGCTTGCTGGGATGGGATTTCTCGCGTTGTTCGATCACCCGACGCAGCTCGGCGTTGAGAGCTGCTGCATCCGGCACGTCGAAGATGACGAGCGGCGTGGAGAACAGCGGGGTGATCTCGGGCGTGGTGCTCATGTCCCATGGCTCT
>CAMARK010000204.1 GCA_945860205.1 Reyranella massiliensis 521
GGTGCTGCAACTTGCGACGATGCGGTTCGGCAAGAAGGGCGTGGAGCGCTCGCTCGAGGACGACCTGCGCGGTCGCGCCGGCGCCGTCCAGGTCGAGGTCAATGCCGTCGGCCGCGTCGTGCGCGAGCTCGACCGCACCGAGGGCCAGCCGGGCTCCAACGCACTGCTCACCATCGATCTCGACCTGCAGCGCTTCGCCGCCGAGAAGATGAAGCAGCACCAAAGCGGCTCGGTGGTGGTGCTCGACGTGATCACCGGCGATGTGCTCGTCATGGCCTCGACGCCCGGCTTCGACCCCAGCACCTTCGCGCGTGGCATCACGCATAGCGAATGGCGCGACCTGCTGGATAACCCCGAGCGGCCGCTCCACAACAAGGCGATCGCCGGCGTCTATCCGCCGGGCTCGACCTACAAGATGGTGACGGCGCTGGCTGCCCTCGAATCGAAGGCGATCGACCCCTACACGCGGCTGCCCTGTGTCGGCCATCTCGAGCTGGGCAGCATCAAATTCCACTGCTGGCTGAAGGGCGGCCACGGCTCGACCAACGTCACCGAGGCGATCGCGGCCTCGTGCGACTGCTTCTTCTACGAGGCGGCGCGGCGCGCCGGCGTCGACCGAATCAGCGACATGGCAACCCGCCTGGGCTTCGGCCGCCAAAGCGAGCTCGGGCTGCCGGGCGAATCGGCCGGCAACCAGCCGACGCGTGCCTGGAAGCAGGAGAAGGTCGGCAAGCCGTGGCAGCACGGCGACACGTTCAATCTCGGCATCGGCCAGGGTTACATGACCTCAACGCCGCTGCAGCTCGCCATCATGACGGCCCGCCTCGCCAACGGCGGCTACGAGGTCCAGCCCAACCTGCTGCTGGCCAAGGCGACGCCGCGCGAGGAGCTCGGGCCGCCGCCGCCGCGCAGCAAGCCCACGGCGCCGTCGCTCCGGCTCAACCCGCAGCACCTCGCGCTGATCCGCGACGGCATGAACCAGGTCGTGAATTCCGGCCTCGGCACCGCCAATGCGCTGCGCTCGCGCGATCCGGCGCTGGCCTTCGCCGGCAAGACCGGCACCGCCCAGGTCAAGCGCATCACCGAGCGCGAGCGCGACATGGGCATCACCCAGGACCAGCTCCCGTGGCATCTGCGCCATCACGCGCTGTTCGTCTGCTTCGGCCCGGTCGACAATCCGCGCTACGCCTGCGCCGTCATCGTCGAGCACGGCCAGGCCGGTGGCAAGACGGCGGGCCCGATCGGCCGCGACGTGCTGATCGAGACCATGAAGCGCGACCCGTCGCGCCGCAGCGACCGCTTCCGGAAAATGGCGTCTAGATGAGCACCACTGCGCTGGACGCACCGGCGCCGGTGGGCTTTGCGGAACGGATCTGGCGCATCAACTGGGGCCTGGCGCTGGTGCTGACGGCGATCGCCGGTGTCGGCGTGCTGGCGCTCTATTCGGCCGCCGGCGGCCGTTTCGAGCCATGGGCGGCGCGTCACGCCGTGCGCTACGGCTCGGCCTTCGTGCTGATGCTGGTGGTGGCGCTGGTCCATCCCAAGGTCTGGCTGGCGCTGGCTTGGCCGATCTACATCGTGTCGCTCGCGCTGCTGGTCGCCGTCGACGTGATCGGCAAGATCGGCATGGGCGCCCAGCGCTGGCTGGTGATCGGGCCGATGCAGATCCAGCCCTCCGAGATCGCCAAGGTCGCCGTCATCCTCGTGCTGGCGCGCTACTACCACGGCTTGCGCAAGGAACAGGCGGCGCAGTTCCTCTACACCCTGCCGCCGCTGATGATGATCCTGGTGGTGGTCGGCCTCGTCATGGTCCAGCCCGACCTCGGCACGGCGATGATGGTGTTGATGGCCGGCGGCGCACTGCTGTTCGTGGCCGGCGTGCGAATATGGATGTTCCTCGTCGCCGGGGTGGGGGCGGTGGCCTGCCTGCCGATCGCCTGGTCGCTCATGCACGAGTACCAGCGCAAGCGTGTGCTCACCTTCCTCGATCCCGACCGCGATCCGCTGGGCGCCGGCTACCACATCACCCAGTCCAAGATCGCCATCGGCTCGGGTGGCCTGTTCGGCAAGGGATTCCTCAAAGGCACGCAGTCGTCGCTGAACTTCCTGCCGGAGAAGCAGACCGACTTCATCTTCACCACCTTCGTCGAGGAGTGGGGGATGGTCGGCGCCTTCGTGCTGCTCGCCCTGTTCACCCTGGTGCTGGTCTGGGGCTTCTCGATCGCCTTCCGCAGCCAGCACCATTTCGGCCGCCTGCTGGCGCTCGGCGTCACCGCCATGATGTTCCTCTACGTCTTCATCAACTCCGCCATGGTCATGGGCCTCCTGCCCGTGGTCGGCGTGCCGCTGCCGCTGGTCAGCAACGGCGGCACCGCCATGGTCTCGGTGATGTTCGCCTGCGGCCTGCTGATCGGGGTCAATGTCTACCGCGATGCGCAATTGCCGCGGACACGGTGAAATCCGGGAAGAATCCCGGGGATTTCTTTGCCGCGGGGCTATCGACAAGGGGTATCCTGCTTGGTATAGCCGCGCCGCTTCCGGCCAATGTCCCCTGCAATCGGGGGCGCTTAGCTCAGTTGGTAGAGCAGCTGACTCTTAATCAGCGGGTCGCAGGTTCGAGCCCTGCAGCGCCCACCATTTCCGGTAGCGACGTCAATGACTTAGCGGTCTAGTCGCTAAAATATAGACGTCAAGTTAAAGTGATACACACTGATACACTATTTCCCGATCTCATAGGAGCGGCGCTACGCGGATCCAGCGTCGGCATGTATGAGACGCCGCACTCGTCATTCTGTACATGATTTAGACGCCGAATAGACGGCATCTACGCACGATGAATGGGTGCGAACTGACGCTGGAAGGTTCGACGCTCGTGATGAAGAAGAGAGCTGTCGCGTAAATGTCAGGCGTCTAGCTATAAACAATGCGACTGAGCGTAAGGACAACACAATGCTCAAACTGCTCGCACTTCTATTTTTCACCATCACACTTGGAATGGCACAAGGTGCCAATGCTGGTCCGTTCGAAGACGGACATGCTGCGTACACGCGTGGTGACTACGCAACTGCACTGAGGTTGTGGAGTCCGTTGGCGGCTCAGGGATATGCGGAGGCGCAGCACAATCTCGGAGCCATGTACGAAAACGGAACAGGCGTGCCGCAGGACTACAAAGAAGCTGTGCGGTTGTTTGGACTAGCTGCGGCTCAGAGAGACGCGGACGCGCAAAACAATCTCGGACGCATGTACGCTACAGGACGTGGCGTGCCGCAGGACTACAAAGAAGCTGTGCGTTTGTATCGGCTAGCTGCGGCTCAGGGGTTTGCGCTGGCGCAGTTCAATCTCGGGGTGTCGTACGACGACGGACAAGGCGTTGTTCAGGACGATGTTCGAGCGCAAATGTGGTTCCTGCTGAGCGTAACCAATGGCTAT
>CAMARK010000205.1 GCA_945860205.1 Reyranella massiliensis 521
CTACCCCGTTCGCCTGCTGCGCTATGCGATCAACCCCGATACCGGGGGGCCGGGCCGCTGGCGCGGCGGCTGCGGGATCGTTCGCGAAGTCGAGGTGCTGGCGCCGGAGGCCGTGGTGTCGGTGCGCATCGACGGTGTCGAGAATCCGCCGTGGGGCGTGGCCGGGGGCAAAAGTGGTGGGCCGGGCCGTGTCGTCCTCAATCCTGGCCGCGCTGACGAGCGTCTCATCCCGCCAATCAGCGACGGCACCGTTGTGAAGCATGGCGATGTGATTCGCCTCGAAACCGGCGGCGGCGGCGGTTGGGGGCATCCTTTCGATCGCGAATCGGAGCGCGTGCTCGAAGATGTGCTGGGCGGGTTCGTCTCGCGCGAGGCTGCCTTGCTCGACTACGGCGTCGTGCTCGACAGCGAAGGTCGCGCCGTCGACGACGCGGCGACGCGAGAGCGGCGGCGGCGGCGGCCGCCAGCCAAGATGTTCCACCGCACGGAATATGCCGAGTTGCTGACATGAGCGAGACGAAGACCAACGGCGCCCTGCGCCACACCGTTCTGGGCATCGACACCGGCGGTACTTTCACCGACGTCACCGTGCTCGATGCCGATACCGGCCGTATCTGGGCCGCCAAGACCTCGACCACGCCCGCCGACCCGTCGCGCGGTTTCATTGACGGCGCGATCGAGGGACTGAAGGCGGCGGGGGCCGAACCCGAAAGTGTGACGCGTGTGCTGCACGGCACGACGGTTGCCACCAACATGATCCTCGAGGGCAAGGGCGCTGCCGCCGGATTGATCACGACCCTGGGCTTCCGCCATGTGTTGGAGATCGGTCGCCAGGACATCCCGCGCCGGGAGAACATGTTCGCCTGGATCAAGCCGCGTCGGCCGGTGACGCCGAATCGCATCTTCGAGGTCGCCGGGAGACTCGGGCCGGACGGGGCGGAGACCAAACCGCTCGACGAGGCCGCGGTGCGTGGCGCGGCTCGGGCCCTGCGCGCCGCCGGCGTTAACGCCATCGCGATCTGCTTCATGCACAGCTACGCCGATGCCGGCCACGAGCGCCGTGCCGCCGCTCTGGTGCGGGAGGAGCACCCCGAGGCACTGGTCTCGATCTCGAGCGACGTTCTGCCGGTGTTTCGCGAGTACGAACGCAGCATGGCCACGATCCTCAACGTCTATGTCATGCCGGTAATTTCGGCCTATGTCGGCCAACTCGAAACCCGACTCGTGGAAGCCCGTATCCGGGCACCACTGCTGCTGATGAAATCGAGCGGCGGTGTGGCGGGTACGGAAACCATCCGCCGGGCGCCGGTCGAAACCGCTCTGTCGGGGCCGGCAGCCGGCACAGTCGGCATGGCCTTCGTCGGCGCCGCTGCGGGCTTCGGCGACCTGATCGGCGTCGATATCGGCGGTACCTCTGCCGATATCAGCCTGATCAAGGACGGCCGCCCCAGCGTCACGGTCAACGGCCGGGTCGGCGACTGGCCGCTGTCGTTGCCGATGGTCGATATCGTCACCATCGGGGCGGGCGGCGGATCGATCGCCCGCGTCAGCAGGGCCGGCGCCCTCAGTGTCGGGCCGCAAAGTGCCGGGGCCGATCCCGGCCCCTGCTGCTATCGTCGCGGCGGTGTCGAGCCGACCGTGACCGATGCCCATCTCATGCTTGGGCATTTGCCGCCCTGGTTGCTCGATGGCAGCTTCGAGCTCGACGTTGAGGCATCGCGTCGCGCCATCATCACCCGGATCGCCGAGCCGCTCGGCATCTACCCGATGGCGGCGGCGCGCGGCATTCTCGCCATTGTTGACAGCCACATGGTGGGCGCGATCCGCGTCGTATCGATCGAACGTGGCCGGGACCCACGCGATTTCGTGCTTGTGCCCTTCGGCGGTGCGGGGCCGCTGCACGGCGGCGCTTTGGCACGGCTGCTCGATATTCGTACCCAACTCGTGCCGCCTTCACCGGGTGTGCTCTCGGCACTGGGACTCCTGGTCTCCAACCTGAAGGCCGACTTCGCACGGACCTGTCTGCAACAGCAGGGCCGCTTCGATATCGCGCAGATGGCGCGGGTCTTCGGCAGCCTGCAGCTCGATGCCGAAAACTGGTTCGAGCGCGAGAACGTGCCGCAGGCTGCGCGCCGGTCGAGCTGGCATGCCAGCCTGCGCTACGAACATCAGGGCTTCGAACTCACCGTCGAATGGCCGGGCAACAGCGTTGACGAGGCAAGCGTTGCCGAAGTCGTGCGCCGCTTCCATGCCCTGCACCAAACACTCTACACCTTCGCCCAGGAGGATACGCCGGTCGAGATCGTGACCCTGCGTGTAGACGCCGTTGGCGCCTTGCCGCAGCCGAAGCTGAGCGAGCTGCCGCCGAGCGTGGATCCGCGTGAGGCGATTGTTGCCCGGCAGGCGATTCATCTCGGCACCGGTACCGTCGAGGCGCCGATCTACGAGCGTGCTCGCCTGGGCGCCGGCGCGGAGATCGCGGGGCCGGCCATTCTCACGCAGCTGGACGCCACGACCTTGCTGTTGCCAGGCCAGCGTGCCGAAGTGCACAGAACCGGCAGCCTGATCGTCCGAGAGTAGGCTTCCTTTTTCCCCTGTTGGGGGTGTTTCACCGAGGCTCCATCATGACTGACACGACCCGTTCCAACCTTCCGACCTTCGACGGCGAGGAGATCCTTGCCGGCATCCGCCGCTGGGTTGAGATCGAGACGCCGAGCCACGACGGTGCGGCGGTGAACCGACTGGTCGATATGGTCGAACGAGATCTGGCGCGTATTGGCGCCCACACCAACCGAATACCGGGGCGTGATGGCTATGGCGACGTCCTGGAGGCGCGCGCGCCGTGGGGGAAGGAGGACGAGCCGGGCATCCTGATCCTCGGCCATCTAGACACGGTGCATCCCGTCGGCAGCCTTGCCACGACGCACGTCTTCCGCCGCGACGGCGATGCCGTGTTCGGACCGGGCATCTACGACATGAAGGCAGGCTCGTACATGGCCTACTACGCCCTGCAGCACTTCGTCCGGCAAGGTCGCACCACGCCATTGCCCGTGCGCGTCCTCTATGTGCCGGAAGAGGAAGTTGGCAGTCCAACCAGTCGCGCCGCCATCGAGGCCGCAGCACGGAAATCGAAGTATGTCCTGGTGATGGAACCGGCCCGCGATGGCGGAAAATGCGTGACCGCCCGCAAGGGGTGGGGCCGGTTCGATATGACCATCACGGGCCGTGCCTCGCATGCCGGCTCGCGGCCGCAGGATGGCCGAAGTGCCGTGCGCGAACTGGCGCACCAGATCCTCGACCTCGAAGCGATCACGAACTTCGACGTGGGTGTGACGGTCGTCGTCGGCACGGCGCAGGGCGGCAGTGCGCCCAACGTGGTGCCG
>CAMARK010000206.1 GCA_945860205.1 Reyranella massiliensis 521
AGGCTGTCGCCAGCGACCAGAGGTTCCAGACCACGCAGAAGCCCATCGGCATCGTGTTCGGCTTCGGCATCGTGATCGGCGTGCTGGTCGGCGTCATCGTCGTCTACCAGGTGCTGTCGAGCGACGTCGCCGATCACCTGCGCGAGTACGCGACCTTCAAGGCCATCGGCTACAAGCGCGGCTTCTTCCTCGGCATCGTCTTCGAGGAGGCGCTGGTACTGGCGCTGCTGGGCTTCATTCCCGGCCTGGCGATCGCCTTGCTGCTCTACCAGGTCATCGCCGCGTCGACCGGCCTGCCGATCACCATGCCGGGAACGCGACCGCTGCTGGTGCTGCTGGGCACCCTCGCCATGTGCACGCTCTCCGGTGCGATCGCCACGCGCCGGCTGGAGCGTGCCGATCCCGCCGACCTGTTCTGACCCTCCGACCATGCAGTCCCTGCCCTCCATCGCACAGCCGCGGGCGCATGATGAGCCGCCCATCGTGGTGTCGGGTCTCAGCCACTGGTTCGGCGAGGGCGACGTGCGCAAGCAGGCGCTGGGCGACATCGACCTCGCGGTGGCGCGCGGGCAGCTCGTCATGCTCATGGGTGCCTCGGGATCCGGCAAGACGACCCTGCTCACCCTTATCGGCTGCCTGCGCGAGGTGCAGGAGGGCAGCATCCGGCTGCTCGGCCGGGAGCTCAAGGGCGCGTCCGCCGACCGCCTGGTCGAGAGCCGGCGGCGGCTCGGCTTCATCTTCCAGGCCCACAATCTGCACGAGAGCCTGACGGCACATCAGAACGTCCGCATGGGCCTCGACGTGCACGAGGGCGTGCCGGAGACCGAACGCGAAGACGCCGCGGCGCACGTCCTGGCACTCCTCGGCCTCGGCGACCGGGCAACCTACCTGCCGGCCAACCTGTCGGGTGGCCAGAAGCAGCGCGTGGCCATCGCCCGTGCGCTGGTGGGCAACCCCGACGTGATCTTCGCCGACGAGCCCACGGCCGCGCTCGACAAGGACAGCGGCTACGACGTCGTGGCGCTCCTGAAGCGGCTGGCGCGCGCGCGGGGCACGACGATCCTGATGGTGACGCACGACAATCGCATCCTCGGCCTCGCCGACCGAATCGTCACCCTGCAGGATGGCCGGATCGTGCGCGACGAAAAGTCGGAGACCTCCTAGGATACCTCCCAGGGCAGAGCACGGGCCCGCAATGGAGAGGCACGCATGCAAGACCGCCATATCGGCGACGTTCGCGTCACCCGCATCGAGGAGATTTCGGGGCCGGGCTTTCCGGCCAAGGATTTCTTTCCCGAGTTCGAGGCCGAGACCTTCAAGAGCCACGAGCCCTGGATGGCGCCCGGCTACTACCAGCCCGAAAGCGGCCGGCTCATGCGGTCGATCCATTCCTGGCTGATCCGCACCGGCAAGCACACGATCCTGGTCGATGCCTGCTCGGGCAATCACAAGAATCGGCCCGGCATGCCGGGCTTCCACATGCTGGACACGAAGTATCTCGACCGGCTGCGCGAGGCGGGTGTCGCGCCGGAGGAGGTCGACTTCGTCATGTGCACGCATCTGCACGTCGATCATGTCGGCTGGAACACAAGACTCGAGAACGGCAAGTGGGTGCCGACCTTCCCGAATGCCAAGTACGTGATGTCCAGGGTCGATCACGACCACTGGGCCAAGGTGGCGAAGACATCCGGTGCGCCGGAATACGAGGTCAACACCTACAACGACTCGGTGCTGCCGGTCGTCGAGGCGAAGATGGCGGAGTTCGTCGCCGGCGGCGAACACGCCATGTGCGGCTGCCTGAAGCTCAAGCCCGCGCCCGGCCATACGCCCGGACAGATCCGCATCGATCTCGAATCGAAGGGCAAGCGCGCGATGTTCCCCGGCGACGCGCTGCATAGTCCGCTGCAGGTGCCGGTGTGGAGATGGAACAGCCGCTTCTGCGACGACCGCGATCTCGCGCGCCAGACCCGCGGCGCCTTGCTGGCCGACTGCGCCGAGCAGGGGGCGCTCCTGATGCCGGCCCATTTCGGATCGCCGCACGCCACCTACATCAAGGCCAAAGGCGACCGCTTCGAGCTCGACTGGGACTACGACAACGCACGCGGGCGCTGAACTCGTTTCATGTCTTGACCCGCCTTCGCAAGGAGCCATCGAGCCGCTGGAAGCTGATGCGCTGGTTCATCTCGTCCGGCACCTTGAACGTGCCGCAGGCGGGAGGGCCGATCGCGTTCTCGCTGGTGGCGTTGAGCCTCACCGGCCAGACCAGCGGCGGTGCGGCGATGATGTTCGCCATGACGCTGGCCCAGGTGGCCGGTGCCATCCCGTTCGCCCGGCTCGGCAAGCGCCTGCCCATGGCCACGTATCTCAGGCTGCTGGTGGTCGCGCGCACGGTGGCGCTCGTGTCGATCGCCGGGCTCGCGTCGTCGCAGGCGTCTTTCACCTGGCTGATTGTGTGGGCGGCCGTTGCCGGATTGGTCAACGGCGCGGCCCATGGCTACCTGCGCGCCGTGCTCAACCATCTGGCGTCGGCGCAGCGCCTGCCGCGGGCGCTCGGCATCGCGGCCACGCTGAACGAGCTGACCTTCGTGCTGGCGCCCGTGGCGGCGTCGGGTCTCGGCACCCTCTCGCCGGCCCTGGCCGTCCTGGTGCTCGCGCTTGTCGGCGCGGTTCCGGCTTTGATGGTCCCGAACACGGGCGCGGCTGCCCTCCAGAACGTGCGCGGTGTTGGCGGCTCCGTTCTCAGCCCCGTCATCCTGCTGTGGCTTGCCTGTGCCGCGGCGGGAGGCGCCACCGTTGCGTCCATCGAGATCGGCGCCGTGGCCCTCGCCTTGTCCTTCGGTTACGAGCCGGCGCTCGCCATCGTGTTCACGGTGCCGCTCTGTCTCGCCTCGGTCGCGGGCGGCATCTGGGTGAGCGTGCGTAACCGCATGGCGACGCAGAGGGCCGTCGTGGCCAAGCTCTTCGTCATGACGCTGGGCTCGGCGCTCGTGGCGCTCGAGCTCTCGGTCGCGACGACCGTCGTCGGCACAATCCTCATCGGCTCGGTGTTGGCGCCGCTGGGGACATACTACTCGCTCCGACTCGACGCGCTGGCGCCACCGCAGCGACGCCCGGAAGTGTTCGCCCTGCAGCGCACCGCCCAGGCGACCGGCGTCATCCTGGCCAGTGGCGTGCTGACCGTCGTCTCG
The DNA here is from genome assembly GCA_945860205.1 of Reyranella massiliensis 521. Lineage (GTDB taxonomy): Bacteria > Pseudomonadota > Alphaproteobacteria > Reyranellales > Reyranellaceae > Reyranella > Reyranella massiliensis_B. Next base: position 3,189 of record CAMARK010000206.1, read on the forward strand.
CTGTCCGTGGCGGCGATCGTGGTCACGGGCCTGATGATCGTCGTTACCCTGGTCGTCGGGATTGCCTCACGGGGGGCCCCCTTGCCATTTAGATGATTAGCGTCCTATCTTTATGCCATGACGCATCCCAGACAGATCGATTTCGGTTTCAACGTCGCGCGAC
>CAMARK010000207.1 GCA_945860205.1 Reyranella massiliensis 521
CATTCTCGATCTTGAGGACATCCTTCCCGAAGGTAGAGATCACGGAAAAGGTAAGATTACCGTGCGCGATGGTCTTCCCATCCGGCATGTCCGTCTTGCAGCGCTCGACATCGACATGAATCCATTGATGGTCACCGCTTGCTTCGGCATATTTGTTGTTGCGCTCCTGTGTCATGACTAGCCAGTCGCTGACTCCCAGCTCCTGACCGACCAGCGCCTTCATTGCCTGCGGGCTCTCAACGATTCTCTTTGCCACGATGTCCTCCCTCAAACCTGCATCTTTGCCTAGGTGTCGCGCAGCTTGTGCATGCTCAAAAATCCAAAATGCCAAGCAAGTCTAGCGTTCCTTGTGCCGCAGTCAGACCGTCATCGGCATGCTCACGCTTCTGTCCGCCCTCGGTTCCCTGCTCGCGTTCCGGGTTCGTAGTCGCCTCACGCTGGAACTCGAGCTCGTCGCCCTGCGACATCAGGTGACCGTCCTGCGGAGGGAACGCGCCCGCCCGCGCCATCGCTAAGAGCATCGCGCGGCTTGAACCCCTTGCGGTGACCGCACTTGTACCGCCGTTGCATCGCCGGGCGTCGTCGCAGTCCGCAATTGCGTGGCTCGGATGCCGGCGTGTTCAGAACATATGCCCGGCGTCGGTGTTGGAAGAGAGAAGCGGTCTATTCGATAGCTGAATTTCGTCGGCCGCAGTCTTCATCGCCAAACCAATCCCAAGGCCGGATGGCTTTTTGAGCAAGGACAGGCGCCAAACGCCTATTCCGGTCAATGGCCGCGGCTTCTCGTCGGAAATTCGAAAGATATTGTTCGTTCCGTTGCCCGGAATGGTTCCGTGGGCGCTCATCCACAGGATGCCGGCCCGAGGAGTAATGTATTTGGCAACAGCCAGCCGTGAGCGAGAATGGACGATGACATCAGTGAGTAGCGTGGCAAGAACCGGAATGTCTTCCGGGACGGTCAACTGCGACGCCGTCGTGGTCGGGGCGGGATTCGGCGGGCTGTATGCGTTACACCGCCTTCGCGAGCTCGGGCTGTCGATTGTCGGTATCGAAGCAGCCCCCGATGTCGGGGGCACATGGTACTGGAACCGCTATCCAGGTGTACGCTGCGACGTCCAGAGCCTCCTCTACTCCTACAGCTGGTCGCCCGAGCTCCGCCGTGAGTGGCGGTGGTCGGAGCGGTACGCCGCGCAAGCCGAGATACTGAGATACATGGACCATGCCGCCGATCGCTTCAGGCTGCGCGAGCTGATTCGCTTCGAGACGCGCGTCGTCAGTGCCGTCTATGGCGAAGACGACAAGCTTTGGACCGTGCGCACCGACCGTGGCGAGGCTTTCCGAGCCCGCTTCTGCATCATGGCGACAGGCTGCCTGTCGGTGCCGAACACGCCGAGCATCCCAGGCCTCGAGGACTTTCGAGGCGCCGTCTACCACACGGCCAAGTGGCCGCACGAGCCGGTCGACTTCAGCGGCAAACGGGTCGGCGTGATCGGGACCGGCTCCTCCGGTATCCAGGCCATCCCGGTGATCGCCGAAACCGCCGCCCATCTTTCCGTGTTCCAGCGCACGGCTAACTTCTCCATGCCGTCACGCAATCGGTCGCTGACCGAGCAGGACCATGTGCAGTTCGAATCCGGGTTTGCCGCCTACCTGGAAAGCCTGCAGCACACCGACTTCGGTCGCGTGCCGCCAACCGCCGCGACCGCTCCCGTTCCGTCGCGCGAGGTGCAGTGGCAGCGTTACGAGGAGCTCTGGCAGGAAGGCGGAGGCGCCATCCTCTATGCCTTTCCCAACATCCTGACGCACCATGGCGTCAACGACGTCGCCTGTGACTTCGTCCGCCAGAAGATCCGCGAGACGGTCCAGGATCCCGAAACCGCCGAGGACCTCTGCCCGACTGGCCACCCGATAGGCGTGAAGCGAATTTGCGTCGACAGCGGCTACTTCCAGGTTTTCAACCGGCCCAACGTCGCGCTGGTGAACCTGCGCAAGGAGCCGATCGAGCGCTTCACATCGGGCGGCGTCCAGACGTCGGCGCGCCATGTCGATCTGGATGCCCTGGTGTTCGCCACCGGGTTCGACGCCGTGACCGGCGCGCTGCTCGCGATGGATATCCGCGGGCGCGACGGCCTCGAATTGAAGGAGGCGTGGGCCGCAGGCCCGCGAACCTATCTCGGTCTGGCCGTGGCGGGCTTTCCAAACCTTTTCACCATCACCGGTCCGGGTAGCCCTTCGGTTATTGGCAACGTCATCGCGAACTGCGAACATCACGTCGACTGGCTGGTCGAGTGCATCGATAGCATGCGTCGAAGAAGCCAGCAGACGGTCGAGCCGGAGGAAGCTGCCCAGGGCGAATGGATGGAACACGTCGCCGACGTCGCGTCGCGCACGCTCTATCCGGAAGCCAACTCCTGGTATCTCGGCGTCAACATCCCGGGCAAGCCGCGGGTCTTCATGCCGTACGTCGGCACCGGCTACAGGCACACCTGCAGCGCAATCGCGTCGGAGGGATACAAGGGCTTCCTTTTCGACGGCGCCGCAAAGCGATCCTGACCTCGAGGACTATCGTGTTCAGGTGATGACGATCGAGGAGGTCACCACCGCACCGCGATCGCCATGGCAGAACGCCTATGTCGAACGCATCATCGGCTCGATCCGCTGCGAATGTCTCGATCACGTCATCGTCTTCAATGAGCGTCACCTGCGCCGAGTGCTGTCGGCATACTTCGAGTACCACCACCGAAGCCGCACGCATCTCTCGCTCGGCAAGGATTGTCCGGAGCCTCGGTCCATACAGCCGCTGTGCGTGCTCAAAATTCAAAGAGCCGAGAAAGCATAGAGTTTTCGGCGCCGCAGTCTTACCGTCATGGGCATGATTACGCTTCTGTCCGCCGTCGGTTCTCTGCTCTCGGTCCGGGTTCGTAGCCGCGCCGCGCTGGAACTTGAACTCGTCGCCCTGCGACATCAGGTGACCGTCCTGCGCCAGCAACACCCTGGCCGCCCGCGGCTTTTCTCCGCCGACCGGTTGCTCTGGGTTTGGCTTTACCGGATCTGGCCGCAGGTCCTCGACGCCATGGTGCTGGTCAAACCGGCAACCGTCGTCCAGTGGCATCGTAAAGGTTTCCGGCTCTACTGGCGGCGACGGTCACGTCCCCTGGGATGGCCCGGGATGAGCCGCGAGATCCGTGATCTGATCCG
>CAMARK010000208.1 GCA_945860205.1 Reyranella massiliensis 521
CGCGATGAGCTTCATCGGGTCTCCGGACAGCATTTTTTTAAGGCGACCGTCAACATAGTCGGGCTTTTTTACTTTGTGAAAGTGCATACTTCACAAATTGTTGTACACGCCGATTAGCCGTTTGGATCACTAGGCGGCACAAGATTCAACCGAGCCACCGCACGGCGACTGGCTAGTTGGGACTTCTCGCTCGAAATGGCCTGAGCGTGAAACGCATATTTAGTGCCAACGCACACGATGCGGCGGACGCTCGACCGGGCGCTTCAGCAGATAGCCGATCCTGTCCTGCAGGATGCGGTTGGCCGGTAAACGGATCGAATACTTGATCCCCCTCGTTTCGACGTACTCGTAGACCTCGGGATCAGCGAAGGCGGCAAGACTTCTGAAAAATCCTTGCATTACCAGGGTACGGCTACCCCATTTTGGTCGAAGAAGCCGCCGCTGATAGCTGAGTTGAGCCGGCCGATGACCTCCAGCAATCTGTCCGCTGCCTCCAGGGGTGTCTGAGTGTCGAGGCCTGCCTTTGCAAACGGAGCCGACAGGCGTGTCGCGACCGTTCCAGGATGCAGCGCCACGCATATGGCGTGGGGCTTCGAGCGCGTGAGTTCCAGTGCTGCCGTTCGGACAATCTGGTTGAGGGCGGCCTTGGAAGCCCGGTAGCTGTACCAGCCACCCAGCCGGTTATCGCCGATACTGCCGACCCGTGCGGACAGCGTGGCGAGCACCGACTTTCCCGTTCGCGGCAGCAGCGGCAGGAAATGCTTCATCAGGAGCGCTGGGCCGATCGCATTGATGGCGAAGGCCTGCGCCATGTGCTCGGCCTCGAGGTCGCGCCAGCTCTTCTCAGGGACGATGCCGTCGGCATGCAGAAAGCCGGTAGCGTCGATCACCAGGCGGAGATCTAACTCCAGCGCCCGGATATGACGGGCTGCCCCGGCGATGCTCTCCTCGAGCGTCAGATCGAGCGGCGGGAGGCTGCCGCGACCCAGACCCAGGACGCGGGCAAACCGGCAGTGCTCCGCGAGACGGCCGAGCAGCGCCTGCCCGATGCCGCCCGACGCCCCGACGACGACGGCAAGGCCGCCGGGAGGGAAGAGCTCATTACTTTCCATGAAGAAATATACGCGGCCCCCCGGCGCACGGTTCAATGCAGGTGATCCGCCAGCGTTTCCTGGAGTGGGCGTTTGGTCGCATCTCCTGAAAGCCGGAGGCGCGCCTCATCCGGTGCCGTCGGCGCGCCGTATCGGAGGCGTGAACAAGTCGCCTACGAGCCCTAGAAATTCTATCGGTGTGCCGGAAACGGCAATCTGGCTCGGCGTCCTCGGGCTTCTGCCTTTCGGCGGTACCGCCCTCGCGGCTGCTTTCCTCGGCAACCAGTATGGCGTCGGGGCGATGACGGCGCTCGTGGCCTATGGCGCGGTGATTCTGTCGTTCCTCGGCGGCATTCACTGGGGATTGGCCATCGCCAGCGATCCCGGTAACGGCACATTGCCGCGCCGGCTGGTCGTGAGCGTGGTGCCCTCCCTGGTCGCCTGGGCCGGGCTACTCTTGCCATTCAGGGTCGGGCTGCTGGTCCTGGCGGTCGGGTTTGCGGCCATGCTCTACGTCGACACTCGTGCAACGAGCGCCGGCGAGGCTCCGCCCTGGTATCCGCGCCTTCGTGGACCGCTTTCTGCTGTGGTCCTCGCCGCCTTAATATTCAGCTACTTCGCCTGACCGATGGGGATTCGACGATAAACACGATTCCGAAGAAAGGAGCTCATGGCCAACACCCTTGATCGCCGTGGCGCGAGTCTCGCGCCATGATCGCCAAAGGGACGGCGTGGCGTCTGAACCGGCGGGCAGCTCTGGGTTTAGCGATGGCTGGCCCGCTGCTGGTGCCGCTTGCCCGCCGGCCGCACGCCCAGACGCTCGAGAAGGTGAGCTTCCAGACCGACTGGCGGGCCCAGGCCGAGCACGGCGGCTACTACCAGGCGATCGCCACCGGCCTCTACGCCAGGGCCGGTATCGAGTGCGATCTGCGCCAGGGTGGGCCCAGTCTCAACATCGGCCAGCTCCTGCTCAACGGGCGTGTCGACATGATCATGTCGAACAGCTTCGAGGCCTTCACCTATGTGCGCGAGGGCGCGCCGTTCTTCACCATCGCCGCGATCTTCCAGAAGGATCCGCAGGTCCTGATCGGCCATCCCGGCTCGGGTTTCGACGGCTTCGAGAAGCTCAAGGGCCGCACCTTGCTGATCGGCAACGGCGGGCGCGTGACCTACTGGCCCTATCTCAGGAAGAAGTACGGGCTCCGCGACGAGCAGCTCCGGCCCTACACCTTCAACATGGCGCCGTTCCTGGCCGACAAGAACGCCGTGCAGCAGGGGTTCCTGTCGTCCGAGCCCTATTCGCTCGGCCAGGCGCTCGGCCGCCCGCCCGAAGTGCTGCTGATCGCCGATGCCGGTTTCAGCGCCTACCAGACCACCATCGCGATCTCGCGCAAGATGGCGGTCGAGAAGAAGGAGCTGGTGCAGCGCTTCGTCGACGCCACGCTCGAGGGTTGGGCGCAGTATCTCAAGGGCGGGCCGGCGACGGCCGCCGCCAACGATCTCATCAAGAAGCATAATCCGGATCAGACCGACGACCGTATCGCCTATGCGCTCAAGGTTCTGAACGAGCGCGGCATCGTGATGTCGGGCGACGCGCTGGGAGACGGCGTCGGCGCCATGAGCGCCGCGCGCTGGAAGGGTTTCTACGACCAAATGGCCGATGTCGACGTGCTGCCCAAAGGGCTGGACTTCGCCAAGGCCTATACGCTGGAATTCGTGAACAAGGGCATCGGCAGATAGCCACAGGGGATGACAATGCATCAGGTCAGCGAAGAGCATCAGATGTTGCGCGAGTTGGTGAAGAAGTTCGTGCGCAACGAACTGCTGCCGCTGGAGAAGAACATCCTCGATCGCTTCGCCGCCGGCCAGCCGGCGGCGCTCAACGACGAGGAGAACGCGCGGCTCTTCAAGCAGTGCAAGGAACTGGGCCTGTGGGCACTCGACGTGCCGGAGGAGGTGGGCGGCGCCACCCTGCCGGCCGTGGCACTGGTCGGCGTCAACGAGGAGATCGGCTACACCTGCGTGCCCTTCACCTTCCCGCCGGATTCGCCCAACCTGCACATGC
>CAMARK010000209.1 GCA_945860205.1 Reyranella massiliensis 521
CCCGCCGCCGCCGGCGCCGGCGGCGAAGTGCTGGTGCCGGGCGAACCGGAACAGCGCATGCGGATCAAGCGGCTGGCCGAGGGCGTGCCGCTGCCCGACGACACCTGGGCCGCCATCGTCGACACGGCGCGCTCTGTCGGTCTCGACGAGCGCCGCATCCAGCAGGCGGTCGCGCCTTAGTTAACGACCTGATGCGCGCCGGAGCCGGTGGAACGGCCCGGCGACCGGGTCGTCGAAGGCGAGCGTGGCGGTGTAGTCGGTGCGCAGCATGCGGTGGAGCGCCGCCAACCGCGCGCTGTCGGCCACCATGCCGGTCTCCGTCTCGAGCTGCTTCTGCTCCATCGGCCACAGCCGCGCCAGCAGCACCTCGTAGCCGAGCTCCAGCGCGCGGTCGATCTGGCGCCGGAGATCGGCGACATGGGCCTCGGTGCTCCACTCCGGATGTCGCAGCACCTGGCCGGTGAAGCCGATCCATTTGAACTTCGGCACGGCCTGCGGTGCGGGGCCCAGCGTGTCGACCCCCGGTTCCGCCGTTCCCCAATGCAGTGAGGCGTAGATCATCGCCCAGTCGAAATCGTGCAGCACGAACACCGTGCGCGCCGGGTCGGCCTCCTTTTCGAGGCGTTCGATCGCCTGCTGCCATTTGCCGTCGAGGCCACGCAGCGGCGCCAAGCTCCAGACGTTGTAGGCGATCAGCGTCACCGTGAGGCCGGCGAGTGCGGCGAGGCCCTGGCGGCCCCAGCGCTTGTGCGCGGCGAGCAGGACCAGCATCCAGCCCGGCGTCAGCCAGGCCATGACGTTGATCTGCATCTGTGGGTCCTGCGGCTGGGAATAGAGGTTGAACACCGAGCCCGCCGCGAAGGTGACGCCGAAGATCGCCGCCAGCGCCCGCGCGCGGGGGTCGTGGCGCTGATGCCAGAGCATCGGCACCGCGACGGCCGCGATGGCCAGCATCCAGACGGAGGCGGTGTAGCGCCAGATGTCCCAGCCCGGGATGCCGGGGATCGCCGCCACCCCGGCGCCCAGCAGATAGGCCACCATGCCGTCCCACAGGTAGCCGACCTTGGACCAGGTGAAGCCCGCCCACACCGAGTTGACGGCCTTGCCCGTCCACAGGAGATCGACCGGCCCGGCGGCGCCGTTGTGTCCCAGCGACACGAGCGCCGCCACGCCAGCCATCGCCAGCATGGTGGCGAGGAAAAGCGCGATCCAGGCGAACCTTATGGCCGGCCGCCGCTCGCACAACCAGAGCGCCGCCAGCATCGCGGGCAGGGTGGGAAACATCAGCCGCCACTCGAACAGCCAGGCGAGGCTGAAGAGCGCCGCGACCGCCACCACCCGCGCCGCCGTCGGCCGGGCGAACCAGACGGCGCCCAGCGCCATCGACGCGAACAGCAGCGTGTAGCTCGGAAGAATGTCCTCGTTCACGATGGCGAGGAACATCACGAAGCTGGACGCGATGTGGAACAGGGCCGTGAGCAGCGCCACGAGGCGATCGCCGGTGAGGGCGCGCGCCATCAGGTAGACCGCGCAGAGGCAGAGGCTGGCGCTCACCGCGTTCAGGATTGTGATCTGCCGCCGCGGATCGCCCGCGAAGACGCCCAGCAGGTCGAGCACGCGGCAGAGGGCGCCGTAGACCGGATAGAAGAGATAGTTCGCGGGATAGAGCGGCGCCGAGGCGGGATCCGTGACCCAGGGTTTCAGTTCGAGGCTCTTGAACACGCCGTTGCCGGTGAGCCCGCCCTGGGCATTGTCGAACCACAGGATGAGGGCGATCAGCAGCGCGCTGCCGCCCACAGACAGCAGGGCGAGATCGACGCCATGGCCGTCCTTGGGCGAGGATCTGGTGGAGGTACCGGCGAAAACCACGAAATGATGCCCGCTTGCACCCCAGCGAGGCGCCATCGGTGGAAGGGTCAGGCTTGGTGCTTTTGTTTACAAGCGGTTAGAGGGGCTGTCATGGGGCTTGTCCGATCGAGTGCTGCCGCGGGCCGGATCTTGCGGAGTCCGCGCGAACATCGATCGGCTTTCCGGAAGCTCGGGCCTTTGCTCGCCCGGCGACCTCGGTCGCGTGTCCGAGCGATAAAGGTAATAGGCGAAACCACCGACGGCAGCGAGGGTGGCAAGCGCCAAGGCTTCATAGAGGGACATGATCCAGCATGTACCTTGGGACAGGGCTGCTGGCGAATGGGGGATGATCGCCATCCGCCAGCGCTCAGATCGATGCTACTCGTTTCCGATGCCCCGCCCGGACGAATCCGGCCTAAGATAACGATGCGGTATACCGCATGGTTCCGTCCGAAGTCGGAGGGGTTGCATGGACCGGGCCATTCGACTATCTCTCGCCCTCGGCCCTAGCTCCCTTCGTCTAGAGGCCTAGGACGTGGCCCTCTCAAGGCTAAAACACGGGTTCGAATCCCGTAGGGAGCGCCAATCTTTTCAATGGCTTGGATCATCTCGCCCTTTGGGTCCCTCGCACGGGGACACACTGGGGACAAATCAGCGTGATTTTCGCCCCTCGCTGGCCTATCCCATGACTCCAACCTCTTCCGCCCTCGCGACTGCCGCCGCAACCTTGTCCAGCGGATCGACAGGATGCTGCGGCAAGCCCTGACAACAACCACTCTCAGTGGCTGACAGGCGGACCAAATCTTCGTGGCGATCGAGCTGCTGGACGAAGGGCATTTCGCCGACGGCGAGCACGCTATGATGAAGGCGGAGAAGCCCGCGATTTTCGAGCCGGCCGGGTATGTGCCCGCGAGAGTTCACGGGGCGCAGCAGCTACTCGAACGCCTAGAGCGCGTTTTGGCGGGGTAGGACGAGCGCCACTACCGCGGCCCGGGATATCTGCCGGGGGTGGCGGATATCCGGGCGCGCTGTCGACGACGTGATCCTTCCCTAGGAACCCGGGTCGGCGCAGGCATGCTCAGGCCTTTGCAGTGCCGCAAAGGGCACAGCTTGGTACGAATGGCCATTGGCGGGCTGGTTGCACAGATTGATCACGCTATCTGCGTTTTCCCCGATGTACACAGAACCACCCTCGGCGCGCGTTTCGCACGCAACCATTTGTTTGTTGCACCCCACTACGTTGCGGGTGCGCTAGGCCAATACATAAGACAGAGAGG
>CAMARK010000210.1 GCA_945860205.1 Reyranella massiliensis 521
TTGGCGGAACTCCTGAGATCAATCCTCAGGGGGTTGCCTGGAGTGTCATCGTATTGTCACATAACTGTCATAAGACAGTGACCGGCGACGCCTACTCCACTCGCGCAAACCGATGGAGAGACCGATGAAATTCGCAAAGATTACCCTGGCAGCGACCGCGCTGGCCCTGACCTCGTGGACGGCCCACGCCATCGACATTTCGGGCGCCGGCGCCACCTTCCCGTACCCGATCTATGCCAAGTGGGCGGACGCCTACAAGAAAGAGACCGGCAACGGCCTCAACTACCAGTCGATCGGCTCGGGCGGCGGCATCAAGCAGATCAAGGCCAAGACCGTGACCTTCGGCGCCACCGACGCGCCGCTCACGGGCAAGGATCTCGATGAGTCGGGTCTCGTGCAGTTTCCCATGGTGATGGGTTCCGTGACGCCGGTGATCAACATCGAAGGCGTCAAGCCCGGCGAGCTGGTGCTCGACGGGCCGACGCTGGCAAACATCTACCTCGGCCAGATCAAGAGCTGGGACGATGCGGCGATCGCCAAGCTCAACCCCAACGTCAAGCTGCCGAAGCAGGCCATCGTGCCGGTGCGTCGCTCGGACGGATCGGGCACGACCTACAACTTTGCCTACTACCTGGCCGAGGTGAGCCCGGAGTGGAAGGCCAAGGTCGGCGTCAACACCGCCCTGCAGTGGCCGGTCGGCATCGGCGCCAAGGGCAACGAAGGCGTTGCCGGCAACGTGGCGCAGACCAAGGGCTCGATCGGCTATGTCGAATACGCCTACGCCAAAGAAAACAAGATGATCTTTACAAAGATGATCAACAAGGCGGGCAAGGCTGTCGCCCCGGGCTCGGATACGGTGCAGTCTGCCGCGGCGAACGCCGACTGGAATTCTCAGCCGGGCTTCGGTGTGATTCTGGCCAACCAGCCGGGCGACAAGTCCTGGCCGATGGCCGCCGCCACCTGGATCCTGATGTACAAGAAGCCGGAGAAGCCGGCTGAGTCGGCCGAGGCGCTGAAGTTCTTCGCCTGGGCCTACAGCAAGGGCGACGCCATGGCGGCCTCGCTCGACTACGTGCCGATGCCCCAGAACGTCGTCAACGACATCCAGAAGATGTGGCAGGCCGAGATCAAGGGCGCGGACGGCAAGCCGCTGTACTCGCCGACCAACTGATACTGCGGGGGCGGGTGGTTTCCATCCGCCCCTTTCCGTGGGGAGGGGAATGGACTCGGGGGAGCGCGACGTGAGCGAAGTTGTATTGAAGGGCTCGACCGTGACGGCGACGGAAGCTGCCTCGCGCAGCGCCGTGCTCAAGCGGTTGCGGGTCACCGACAAAATCTTTCACGGCCTGACGCGGACGGCGGCGCTCCTCGTGCTGGCGCTTATGAGCGGCGTGATCCTCTCGCTGGTCTACGGCGCCGCACCGGCGCTCGGCACGTTCGGCTTCGGCTTCCTGTTCGACGAGTCGTGGAACCCGGTGACCGAGAGGTTCGGGGCGCTGGCGCCGATCTACGGCACCCTGATCACATCGGCCATCGCCATGCTGATCGCCGTGCCGGTCGGTCTGCTGATCGCCTTTTTCCTGACCGAGCTTTGTCCTCCGGTGCTGCGCCGCCCGATCGGCATCGCCATCGAGCTGCTGGCCGGCATTCCCAGCATCATCTACGGCATCTGGGGCCTGTTCGTGTTCGCGCCCTTCATGCAGCAGTATGTCCAGCCCTTCTTCATCGATACGTTCGCCAACGTGCCGTTGCTGTCGACGCTGTTCGCCGGCCCGCCGTACGGCATCGGCATGTTCACCGCCGGCCTTATCCTCGCGATCATGGTGCTGCCGTTCGTGACCTCGATCTCTCGCGACGTCTTCGACGCGGTGCCGCCGGTTCTCAAGGAGGCGGCCTACGGCGTCGGCTGCACGACCTGGGAAGTTTTCCGCTACGTCGTCCTGCCGTTCACGCGGGTCGGCGTCATCGGCGGCTTCATGCTCGGCCTCGGCCGGGCGCTGGGGGAGACCATGGCCGTCACGTTCGTGATCGGCAACGCCCACCACGTCTCCGCCTCGCTGTTCGCGCCGGGCACGACGATCTCGGCCTCGATCGCCAACGAATTCACCGAGGCGGTCGGCGATCTCTACACCTCCTCGTTGATCGCGCTGGGCCTGATCCTGTTCTTCATCACCTTCGTCGTCCTCGCCATCGCACGCTACATGCTGATGCGCCTGCAGATGCGAGCGGGGTAGCGCCATGGCCGACTTATCGATCGCTTCCGCGAACAGCCCGCTTTACGCCGGCCGGCGTCGCCGCAATGCCATCGCCAAGGGATTGGCTCTTGCCGCCACGATCTTCGGCCTCGGTTGGCTCGTCCTGATCCTGGGCATCCTGGTCTACAAGGGGATCGGCGGGCTTTCGCTCTCGGTGTTCACCGAGATGACTCCGCCGCCCGGCGCCGCCGGTGGCCTGCTGAATGCCATTGCCGGCAGCCTGATCATGACCATCCTGGCGGTGCTGATCGGCACGCCCATCGGCATCCTGGCTGGCACCTACCTCGCCGAGTACGGCCGCCACGAAAAGCTCTCCAGCGTCGTGCGCTTCATCAACGATATCCTGCTGAGCGCACCGTCGATCGTCATCGGCCTGTTCATCTACGAGATCATGGTGGCGCCGATGGGCCACTTCTCGGGATGGGCCGGCGCCGTGGCGCTGGCGGTGATCGTGATCCCGGTCGTGGTCCGCACCACCGAGGACATGCTGACCCTGGTGCCCGACACGCTGCGCGAGGCCGCCGCCTCGATCGGCCTGCCGCGCGCCCACATGATCGTCCGCATCGCCTACCGGGCCGCCCAGGCCGGTATCGTCACCGGCATCCTGCTGGCTGTCGCGCGCATCAGCGGCGAGACCGCTCCGCTCCTGTTCACGGCGCTCAACAACCAGTTCTGGAGCATGAACATGAACGCCCCGATGCCCAGCCTGCCGGTGGTCATCTTCCAGTTCGCCCTGTCGCCCTACGAGGA